>NZ_CP090958.1:1245699-1557124 GCF_025787225.1 Saxibacter everestensis | reverse complement strand
TGTTGCCGCCGCGGAGTCCGTTATCGCGGCTCGCAACGTTTGTTCGACGTCCGTCACTGTCGTTTCGCTGAGATCATGTCCGAGTTCGCCTGCCAGTCGGCGCGCCTGCTTGGCCAGGGCACCAACTAACTGGTTCCGCTGCCGGTTCAGCTCCCGCAGTTCGTCCCGGTCGGCGTCCTGTTGGGCTTCCCGGAATGTGGCGCCGAGCTCGAGTACGCGTGCAATGTCCTCCGCACGACGACGCGAGAGCATGTTGACCACCCACGCGTCCTTCGAGGGTTTCGGCAGGCCCCGGATCTGCTGCACGAGTTCCTTGTCTCCTGCTGCGCGTGCGGCCTTGGCTCGCTCGTTGCGGGTGGCGGTGAACTCTTCGGGTAGCAGCGCGTAGAGCTCATCCGCGACTTCGGCAAGCTCCATATCAGCAGGCTCCTCTGTTCGTGCCCGGACGACCGGTTCGAAACATCGTGTTCCCGGTTCTCGCCAGCGCTGTCATGCCGCAGTCGCAGTCGGCAGGAATGCGTGCGGGCACGAAAGCGCCTCAGGCCACGTCTGCCGCGAACGGGGTGCCGTCGCCGAAAGCAAGCCGCGCGAAGCGTTCGCCGATCCGACGGTGCGCAGCGGCGTCCGGGTGCAGCTGGTCAGGCAGCGGCAGTTCGGCGAAGTCCTGCTCGCCGTAGAGCTCCCGGCCGTCCAGATAGTACAGATTCGGATCGTCGTCCGACCGCTGCGCAACGATGGCGGCGAGCTGCTCCCTGATCACACTTAGGGTCAGCTGGGTGGGATCCGAGGCGTCGCCGGTGGCGCGGAACTGCACCTTCCCGGAGCTGAAGTCCGGGAAGGCCGGGCCGGGAGTGCGCTCGTGGATTGGGCACAGCACCGACGAGACAACAAGCAACGGCACGGTGGGATGCCCCTCGCGGATCGTGTCCAGAAAACCATGCACTGCGGGCCCGAATGCCCGAAGCCTCATCAGGTCGGCATTTACCAGGTTGATGCCGAGCTTGACGCTGATCAGGTCCGCCGGCGTGTCTCTTAGTGCGCGGGCGACGAATGGGTCGAGCAGGGCGCCGCCGCCAAAGCCCAGGTTGATCAGCTCGACGCCGCCTGCCGCGGCAGCCAGGGCCGGCCAGGTTGAGGTCGGACTGTCGGTATCGGAACCGTGGCTGATCGAACTGCCGTGGTGCAACCACACCCGGCGCCCGCGCTCCAGCGCCGCCTCGACCGGCGCATTCGTGCGCAGCGCCACGAGCTCGGTAATCTCACGGAACGTCAGCCAGATCTCGACGTCCTTCATCTCGGAGGACAGACCTGAGAAGCGAACAGTGCCGGTCGGTCCCGGTCGAGTGACCATAGTGCCGTTGGTCATGTCAATGGCCAGGACATTGCCGCCAGGCGCGGTGGCCTGACCGGCGAGCCGGCCGTCGACGAGCAGGTCGCACACGCCTTCGGGGCGCGGGGGAGCGCCTTCGTAAACATTCTTGGTTGGCAGAACCTCCAGTTCGATGGCGGTGGCGCGGGTGCGGAACACCAGCCGGACGCCGGAGGGCTGCGCCTCGGCCATGGCCAGTTGCCCATCGGATATCTGCTTTCGCGCCCAAGCAGGCAGGCGGTGCGGAAGCACACCGCGCTCGGTCTGCTCAAGTTCGAGCGCGCCCCGCAGGATGTCGGCAGTTATCGGTGTCGTGATCCAATCGGCCGCTTGGGTCGCGGTGGTTCCAGAGTTCTGGTTTCCTGGGACAGGGAGATCGTTGAGCTGGGAGTTCATCACCCCAGTCTGCCAACTGAACACCTGATCCCGCTCATCATTTACGGGCGTGCCCTGATTCCGGCTGCACGAACGCCTCGGGACATCGATCGTTGGATTGGCGCTGCTGAATGAAGCTACGACGAGCGATTGCGTCGCCGGATTGCCGCTGGGACATGTTCAGGGAAGTCCTCTTCTCCTATCCCACCCGGGCCGTAGAACACCTCAAGAAAGTTTCTAATTGATTCAATTAGATCTTCCCGGGGAATCCTATGGCCATCGCTGGTACTCGTCGAGAATCCGTAACCGGCCACAGGTCCGTTGATCCAGCCGAAATCGTAGGTGCCTCGCGGACCGGAACGAGATTTGACGGTGAAGTGTTCTTCGTCGACGGTTACTTCAAAATGCGTCATCGGCTGATTATAGAACTGGATAAACAATACGCGGATTTACCGTCGGCCGGGGGGAGCGGTAGGTCTTTTAAGCCCTACGATCATCTGCCGGATTCACTCTCGTGTCGGGTCAGTTGGCGAACCTCCGCGGCAAATCTGTTCGAGGAAACAGCTCCGTGTCGAGGCACGAGCTCGTCGAGGACTGGCCTGCCTCAGGTACTTGTGAGGATGACGAGTTGCTGGGTCGCGCGGGTCATCGCGACGTAGCGGTCGACCGCTCCTTCAATCCCCGTTCCGAACGCTTCCGGGTCGACGAGCACGACGAGGTCAAACTCAAGGCCTTTGGCATTTTCCGGGACCAGCGACCGGACGCGAGGTGTCGCCTGGAATGTTGGGTTGCCGATCACGCAAGCGATCCCGTCGGCATGTGCGACGAGCCAGGTATCGAGGATCGACTGCAGCTCGGACGTCCGTCCGTGTACGACTGGGACGCCGCTGCGACGGATGGAGATCGGCACGTTGACGTCCGGGAGCGCCTCCCGGATAACTGGTTCGGCTTCGGCCATCACCTCTTCCGGCGTCCGGTAGTTGATGCTCAGCGCGGCGAGGTCGATGTGGTCTAACCCTATCCTTCTCAGCCGTTCCTGCCACGACTCCGTGAACCCGTGCCTTGCCTGAGCACGGTCCCCGACGATGGTGAAGCTCCGGGACGGGCAGCGGACCAGCAACATCTGCCACTGGGCGTCGGTCAGTTCCTGAGCTTCGTCCACGATGACGTGTGCGAACGGGCCGGCGAGTCCCCCGCAAGCGGGAGGTGCCCCCAGGTCCGGGTCGGCGTCAGTCGGAGAGGCGTCGTTGACCAGAGCAGCCTGCAGGTCCTGGCCGCGCAGCATGTGCATCACCCCCAGCGTGGAGTCGTCGGCGGCGATCAGGTCATCGACGATGTCCGCCATCCGCGCACGTTCGGCGGCGACAGCGGCCTCGTGCCGACGTGCGCGTCGGCTTGCCTCCGGGTCTCCGAGCCGCTGCCGGGCGGCGTCAAGGATCGGCAGGTCGGACACCGTCCATGCCTGAGCGTCCGCTCGCTGCAGGTTCCGAACCTCATCGGCGGCGAGCCAGGGAGCGCACATCCGTAGGTAGGCGGGTACCGACCACAGGTCTCCGACGAGATCGGTCGGCTCGAGCAACGGCCACGCCCGCTTGAAGATGCCGGCCAGCTCTTGGTTCTGCAGGAGCGATTTTCGGAGGAGCTCAGTCGGCACATCATCGTCATTGTGCTTGTCGATCAGGATTGACAGCAGCTCCTTCCAGACCTGATCACGTGCCTCGTTATGCGGAGTACCCGGTTCCGGTGCGTCGAACGCCTCGGCCCATTCGGTGGCGCTGAGCCAGACGTCCGCCCAATCGGTCTCGACCAACAGGCCCTCCGCAGGAGGCTCCTCATAGAATCTGACAGCCGGCTCGACCGCCGCCACCAGGCGTGCGTCCGACTTCAGGAGGGCGGCTTCCGGGTCGGTCTCGTTTCCAGCCGTGGCGCCCTCGGGGACCAGGTCCCGCAGGGTGCAAGTCTGCACACCCTCCTCGCCAAGGCTGGGCAGAACGTCGGCGACGTAGGCCAGGTATGGCTGATGCGGTCCAACGAACAGCACGCCACCCCGGCCGTCCCTGAGGCGAGGGTCGGAATAGATGAGGTACGCGGCTCGGTGCAGCGCGACGACAGTCTTCCCGGTGCCCGGACCGCCATCGACGACGAGGGCGCCCTGGGAGCTCGAGCGGATGATGGCGTCCTGGTCGGCTTGGATGGTGCCGAGCACGTCCCGCATCCGGGGTGAGCGGCTGCTGCCGAGGCTGGCGATGAAGGCGGACTGATCGTCGAGTGCGGCGTGCCCTTTCAGGCCGTCTGGAGTGAAGACCTCGTCCCAGTAGTCGCTGATTCGCCCCCGGGTCCAGCGATATCTGCGGCGACTCGACAACCCCATTGGGTTGGCGTGGGTCGCACCGAAGAACGGCTCGGCTGCGGGCGTACGCCAGTCGGTCAGCAGCCGACGGCCTGCACTGTCGGTCAGGCCGAGGCGTCCCACGTACACGGGCACCGGATTGTCTGCCTGGACCATGCGGCCGAGGCACAGGTCCAGGCCGAAGCGACGCAGCAGGCGCAGTCGTGCGGTGAGCCGGTGGATCTCCAGGTCTCGATCCAGTGCCTCCTGGCCCGAGCCGCCGGGGGACCTGCGCTGGACATCGATCCGGGCTGACAGCTCGGCGATCTGCTGCTCAAGGCTCTCCGCTATAGCCCCGAAGTGCTGCTCGTCACCTGAGATCAGTGCAGGGTCGGCCTTGGCGGCAAGGCGCTCGGGCAGATCAAACGCGCTGGTAGTTATCGGGTTCACGTCATCGCCTTTAGTTATCGGGTTCACGTAATCGCCGCGGATAGAGAAGCCCCGTGGGCCCGGTAAGTCAACAACAACACACGCATTTCTTTGCTCCGGATCGGAAAGAAATTTGGCTTCGGAGAGCCAATTCTGAACCACGACCCGGGCCTTGCGGCAAGCCCCCTGGTTGGCTATATTCTGAAGATGGAGAGGGGAGCTGCGTGCTCTCCTTTTTTGTCGCCCAAACGGTGAGCGGGCAACGTATCCGAGATGCGGTAGCGCGTCGCGTCAACGCCGGATCAGGTGATTGAGTTGGATCAGAGGTACTTGCTGAAGAACACGCGTCGGTAGCCATGGTCGGTACCGCGATGGGTCTCGATAAACCCATGCCGGGGATAGTAGGCAAGGTTCTCAGTCATTGCCTCGTTGGTGTAGAGCCGCACCTCGGCCAGACAGTGTTCTCGCGCCTGCTCCTCGGCGAAGGCCAACAATTGCGCGCCGATGCCCAATCCCTGAGCATCGGGTGAGACGGCGACATTGTCGAGCAGCAGGTGGTCATGCTCCAGCTTGAGGACGAGTAGTCCCACAAGATCACCGTCGTGCTCTGCCACCCAGACCTGACCAGCATCGACCAGTGACGCATAGTCCGCCTGCATAGGGGCCGGTTCCGTGCCCATGCGCTCCACGTAGCGCGCGTAAGCGGTGCGAGCCAGGTCAGCCAGCGCTCCAGTGTCTCTCGGGTGCGCTGCTCGAATCATCACCATGATTGGCAGGTTTACCACAATGATGTCGGTGGAGACTCTCCAGCTGACCCGTGGCTTCCGTGGAGGACGTCATTGACGCACGGCCAGGGGACACTCGTGCTCAGCGTCACCCCAACCGTCAGGCGCCACGCGAAAGGGCCAGCCACGGGGGAGGGGAGCCCCGCGAAAGTGCGAGCCACGGGAGAGGGAGCTACCTGCGGGTGCAATACGCTCGCTCAGCAGTCGAACACAGACCAGCAGATGTCGTTCCGCAGCGCCTGGTCATCAAGTACAAGCTCGCGAATCGCTTCCGGGAGTTGGTCACGCTGCCATTGGCACTCGAGTCGCCCCGCGGTCTCGCGTTCGCCTTCCGGTGCGGCAGCGCGTGCGGCCTTGATCGCATAGGCGGCTGCGCCGAGCTCGTGCGCGGCGACGTGGGCCACGGCTCCGGCTTGGCCAGCGGCGTAAGCGGCATGTCGTGCTGCTCCACGCAGGTCTCGGGCCGCGCCCATTGCATGACCGCCTGCGGCGCGAGCCTGCATCATCTTCACCTCGCCAAGCACCCAGGCCCGGGCATGCTCAATCGCCTGACGAGGTCGACGATCCTCGGGCTGAGCCGACTCGAAGAGGCCAAGAACGTGCTCCGCGCACGAGGCAGCCCAAAGGGCGAGGAGCTGGTGGTTCGAATCGGTCAGAGTCCCACCGCGGCGGATCGTCACGAAGCGAGGGTCCTGGACCTTCGGGAGGATCATGTTTGGCACTCCTTCTGCACTGCTGCCGCCGAAAACCCAGACGTGCGCCCGCAACTAGGCACGAGAACAGTTTGAAATCCGGAGGACGAATCCGCAAGCTCGTATCTGACCGACGTGCGGCGGGTTCAGAGGTTGCGCGCCGGGTAATTCATATCAGGAAGTCAGGCGTGGCTTCGATGTTTCGGCACCGCGGTAACTGAATCGACCGCATGTCGTTCGAGGTAGCGGGGGAGTAGCGGTATGGACTGCCCATTCTGACGGGACGGGCAGCATCCAGGTCGTGGCCGACCGGGTTATGACCTAGATCTGCGACCTTCTTCGACACCACGGCTACTCTCACTAGAGGCAACAAAACTGTCGATCACGCCGTGGGCGACGAATTTCGGCTGGTTAACATAACCAATGCCATTCGGCGCTTCGCAAGCACGACGCTCGAGGTGGCCTCGGAACAGAACCCAGTCTGCCTGACACCCGAGATTCAATCAGGAACTCCCGATACTCAGCAAGAAGCTCTACGTGGTTGGCCGCTCAGCGGCAGTGAGATCGAGGATGGTGGAATTAGCCAGGTTTGCGAACCAACAAGCAGTCTGGCCGGCGACTCACTGGCAGTCGACGCCGCGAAACTTGTCCACCAGGCCGCAGATCAGCGCCAAACCCAGTCCTCCGATAACGCGCCGATAATGGACATTATGTTAAGTAAAACTCTGCGTATCTCATCAGATGAATCATTCGAGCCCTCTCCCGCGGAGTCCGCGCCTTTGTGGCAAGCCCTTCCTAGTGCCTAACTGACGGCTTTCGCCATGCCGACGTCCAGCTGCGCAGACCTGTTGTCGTACCAACTCCGAGCACTTTCGCGATACGCACGATGATGTGTCCGCTCGCGTGCATCTGCACCGCGGCGGCGGGTGCGCTCGGGGTCATCACGGACGAACGACCGCCGGTAAGCCAGTTGGCGTATGCGAGGCCGACGATGGCCTCCCCAATCGGCGTCGATGTGTCGACGTCGAGGAGGGCTCAGTGAGGCTGCGCAGTCTCACGCCGCGCCGACCGAGATCACAGATCAGCTAAATGGCCATCCGCTCACTCCCCGCGATGCGATCGAGCGCACGGATAACGAGCATGTCACCCTCGCGCAGTTAGTCCAGGCACACATTCTACTGCGGCCGGTCGGGGATGCGACTTAACGCTCCGTGGTCGACAAACACGCGAACCGCGCCGGCTCCGCGCAACTCGACCTCCTGCGCCTCGGGGTCTGCTCACGCGGGCGTAACCGATCACGCTGCTCATCTCCCCTCTAACCCGCTGGGTCCGCGGCCGGACGTTCGCGTGATCCGTGCCTCGGGTGTGCTCGATGGGCCGTTGTGGTGGCGCTGGACGGCGCGCGTGGAGCCGATGGGGAACGACAGTCAGGCCTGCTCGGCGGCCCGCCATGCGGCGCCGCGTTCAGCGACCGGCGTCGCCTTGGTGATGATCTGACCGAACATCTCACGCAGCAGTTGGTTCTACATTGGGGCGCGGCCGACCCCGGAGTGCCAGCGCCGCTCTGATGGCCCCTTCACTCCGTTGAAACGGGCGCGGCCCTACAACGTCTTGTGGCGGTATGCGGCCCCAAAGAAGCCGTACTTATTTGTTGCTTGAGTCGTTGGATCGTCTTTGTACTCGGTGACGAGGTCCTGAAGCTTTCGCCGGAGCTCAGCAAGCCTTTCTGGTGTGAGGTGCAAGGTGATTGATGCCTCACCGAAACGATCAGTTTCGGATGCCGCAGTATAGGAGTCCACGGCTGACTGCAAGATGGCGCTACGAACGTTCATGGATGCAGGAGTGTTCTCTTGGAACGAAAGGATCGTCGTTTTGCCCGTTGCCGAGTATGGGACTTCACGCGCCCCCCGACGGCCAGCGCGCACTCCTTGCGTCTCAATAAACCCCTGATCAGCAAGCAGGTTAATGTGATGTAGCGTCGCCCCAGGCGTTGTACCAAGCACCTCGGCAATTTCCTTGTTCGTTTTGGATTCGCCCCGCAGGACTTGCAGAATCCTGATTCGCACCGGATGCGCTAGCGCTTTAGCCTCTTCCGCCGTCGCGTCCCTGGCAGCTTCACCTTCGTAGGTCATGCATCGAGCATAGACTCCGCAACCAAAGTGATCTACTCTTTTAGATCACTACTGATCCAAAAAAATAGATCAATTATCGGAGTCTCTGTGGGATAAATCATGACTCAAGTACGTCTTACGGGTGAAGCAGGTCGGATGCCGTCCACCTATCTGTGGTGGCTATTCGGCGTCATTTGGACCTTGGGCGGAATGGCCGTGCTCACCTTCGGCCTTGTTTGGGTGGCCACCGGGATCAGCGGCAGCGCCGCCGGATTGGTCCTTAGTGCCGGAGTCATACCCAGGCTCATATTGTCTTTGCCGGGCGGATCGATTGCTGACCGGTTTGGCGCATGGCCGGTGATGGTCTTCGCGGACTGCATTATGGCCGTCTTGGCAATCGCGTTAGTCATCGCGATTTCCCTTGTCGGAACCCCGCTATGGCTCCTTGTAACCGTCAGTGCGGTGGTCGGCGTTGCCGATGCCTTCTATAGGCCGGCATCCGGAGCATTCCCTAGATACTTGGTGCCCGCACCTGCTATGGCTCAGGCTTCCGCTGCGCGACAGATTGTCTTCCAACTCATCGGGGTAACAGGACCTGTGTTGGGTGGGATACTAATTGTTGCCGCATCGCTCGCGGCCAGTGCAGCGGCTGCCGCAGCAGGGTTTGCCGTGATGTTCCTGATCCTTCTTGCTCTCCGCAATCGGCTCCTGCCTGTGACCCGCTCCCCAATCAAGGAAAACCTCGCTAGTTCGGTTGGACAAGGTCTCAGATACGCAATAGTCACCACTAAGGTCCGCATCATCATTATTCTCTTGGTGGCCATCACGGGCTTCGTACTCCCTCTGACCAGCCTCCTCATACCTCTCCACGTGCGGGACCAGGCCTGGCTCGACGTAACGGCGGGGTTCCTCGTGGGTTCTTACGGCGCAGGGCTGCTGCTGAGCACTCTCCTGTTTCTTTTCCGCCCGCATTCCGCGCTCACCCAGATACCTTCCCTCGGCGGTCTGGCCCTCACCGGCATAGCTATGCTCGCCATCGCCCTGGCCCCAACGCCTGAAGTGGCATGCATTGTTACTCTCGCCGCGGGCTTGGGAACCGGGCACTTCATTGCGAGGGTGGCTCCAGCCCTTCTGACTGATGTGCCTGATGAGTACCTGTCGAGAATCCAGGGAATCAACGTCTTCGTGCAGACGCTGCCGCTCCTCTTTACCAACAGCATCTTCGGCTGGATAAGTGACAGCTTAGGTACGGGCACGGCCATTGTGGTCGCCGCAATTGGGCTGCTCGTAATAGCCATCGGCACGGCCTTTTCAGCACCGGCCCGTCGCCTTTGAGCCGTAGAAGGGACAGTTCGCAGTAGTTCTCGTTGGGCTAGCGAGACAGCAGCTTTTGGCCGTCGGGGCGCATCTCCCCGGATGGCGAGACGTGTCGGCAAAGAGTTTGGCGGGTGATGCCGAGTTCGGTGCAGAGGTCGCCAATTTTGGTTTCCGGTTTGCCCATAGGGGCCATTGCGAGTCGGACCTTGGCGCCCGCAATAAACTTGGGCCCTGAGCGCAGCAGACACCAAGACCCCGATGAACGGCGGCTTTAGCTAGGTGCGCCATGCGGCGTCTCGGACTTCGGTCCTGGCAAACACCTCAAGCCGTGAGACGAACTCCCGGACCGATGCGACCGCATAGTGCTCAGGGTTCCAACACGTGTGGATCGGCAGGCACACCGGTTCTCCGGTGGAACTGACTATGAAGACAGGGTATGCATCGAATCGCGGTAGATCAGTTGCCACTCCAACCCCGCGGCCCGACGCCGCAAGGGCCTGCGCCAGCCGGGGCGATGGCACGTTCTCGAACGATCTGTATCGACGAGCTTCGGCGGCGACGGCGTCGTCCAGGGCGGTGCGCGTGGGGTCGCTCTGAATCGGTAACACCAGATCCTCGCGCAGTAGCTCGCCGACGCTAATCTCCTTGTAACGCTCTCTCGCCCATCGATGTGTCTGAGCCACATAAGCTCGGAGAGGAACACTGGTCAAGGGGTGCCAGTCCAGGCCGCAGCTCGGCGGACGCGATGCGGAGATTCCGAGATCGCAAGTGTCACGAACTGCCTCGTGCACTTTGTCGGATTCCACCTGTTTGACCGTCACGAACACATCACTGCTGGTGAGAGTGGCCACGAACGGTGCCACAATTTCCGAAATCGTGGTGTCGGCTGCCGCTATCGAGATCTGCGGTATCTCTCCTTCGGACAACTGTCGAGCAACCATCTCGACGCGATCCGCGCGCGCCACGAGATCTGAGGCCACCTTCAGTATCTCCGTGCCGGCGTACGTGACCGATAAGCGCGGTCCCTTACGGGTAAAAAGCTCAACCCCAAGGTTCCGCTCGAGCGCGTGCAGCTGACGCGATATTGCCGGCTGCGCCACACGTAAATGTTCCGCGGCCGCCGTGACGGTGCCGTACTCGACGACAGCCAAGAAGTAACGCAGGTGTCGAAGTTCCATCCCCACAGTATGCCTCAAAGGCATCAACATAACGCTCCAATAGGCATTGGACATGGGTGTTTCGTGCTTGGGACGATCATTCCACCTAGACAATCTGGACATAGGAGTCCCTGTGACTACAATTTCGCTCGAAACTTGGCTGCAGCCGCCACATAATCGCCTTTCACTGCACCAGGTTGACCGGCTCGTGCCACACACTGCGATTGCCAGTGGCCAAGCCCGGCGTGGCTTGATTCGTCCACACACGCAGCCGAATTGGTCGGATCATCTGGTACCGCTCGGATGCGGGCGCGAAGCGCCTTTACGGGAGTTCCTTGAGCTGACCAATACCGACGCCATTTGTGTCCTCCACGGCGATAACGTCCTCTATGAGGACTACTTCAACGGCAACAAGCCGGAGTCCCGGCACATCGCCATGTCGGTTTCGAAATCGTTCTGCGGGATGCTAGCGGGCGTTCTCGTCGCGGAAGGCAGGCTCGATCTCTCTGCGGAGACAACGGCCTATCTGCCCGAACTCGCCGGAAGCTCGTACGGCGGATCGACGGTGAGCCAGCTGCTCGACATGACCGCGACGCCTGACTTCGACATGACGTACACAAACCCCGACTCCGAAGTCCAAGCCGGCGATCGCTCTGCCGGCTGGCGGCCCCGACGAGACGACGACCATGAGGGAACTCGCGCGTTCCTCAAGAGTCTTCGAGGTTCGAGCGACCACGGTTCTGTCTTCCAATACTGCTCGGCGACCACCGACGTGCTCGCCTGGGTGCTAGAACGTGCTGGGGCGGCGCCCTATGCGCGACTTCTGGAGGACCGGATCTGGAAGCAGATCGGCGCCGAAGACGATGCGCTGATAACTGTCGACGAATTTGGCACACCCTATGCATGCGCCGGAATGAGTATGCGGTTGGATGATCTGGCCCGATTCGGACGGCTCATCCTCGACGGCGGCAGGCGCAACGGGCGCCAGATTATCCCCGAAGAGTGGATTCGCTCTACCGCCCTGGGCGGCACGTTCGACACCACCGAAGATGACGAACTTATCCCCGGCAGCTATAAGAACCAATGGTGGGTGCCTGGAGACAGCAACGGCAGCTTCTACGCCGTGGGCATCTTCGGCCAGTACCTCTGGCTCGACCCGAGCACCGACATCACGATCGCCAAATTCTCCAGTGAACCCACTCCGCTCGCCCACGGTATCGAGCATCTCAATGCGTTGCATTCGATAGCCTCCCGTGCGGCAGCCTGGACCGGCCCCAGCCACCAAGCGGAAGGGCGCCACAGGTGAGCACCGGTGAACCGCGCCCAGGGGTGGTGGAAGGTACGAATAACCGCGACGCCTCCGAAACGGGAAGCATGGAAGAGCTGACAGTTTCCCCCGAAGGGGCTCGTCGGCGGAGCGCTAGCACTCCTTCAGAAGGACCCGGTGGCAGATTCTTTGGCCACCCCCGCGGCCTGCTCACGCTGGCTGGATTGCAGATGTGGGAGAGGTTCAGCTTCTACGGCCTGCTGGTCGTCCTCGCCTACTACCTTTACTACAGCCTTACTGACGGCGGCCTCGGCCTTGCCACCCCGGTAGCCGTCGCTATCACCGGCTCCTATGGTGGAGCGGTCTACGCCGTCCAGATGCTCGGTGCCTGGATTGCAGATCGCCTCGTTCCAGCCCGTACAGTCGCGCTGTGCGGTGGTTTGCTGATCATGTGCGGGCACATCATGCTGGCCCTTGTCCCAGGTACCGCGGGTTTGGTAGCGGGCCTCATCCTGATCATGGTTGGTACAGGCGGTCTTGCGGTTAATGCCACCGCGATGGTCGGCAATCTGTACTCCAAGAACGATCTACGTCGTGACTCCGGGTACTCGATTTACTATATGGGAATTACTGTTGGCGCGTTCCTTGGTCCCTTGGTTACCGGCGGCTTGCAGGTCGAAGCGGGATTCCACGTAGCTTTTGGCGCGGCAGCGGTCGGAATGACGATTGGCATAGTTCAATACATTTTCGGCTGGAAATCCTTGCCGAGCGCTACCAAGGAAATTCCGAATCCGCTCCCGAAGTCAAAACGTCTTCCCGCCCTGGCCATAGCGCTACTCGTCCTTGCAACCATCGGATTGGCGGTGGCTGCCTGTCTCATCACTCTTGAGAATGTGAGTAGTATCATCACTGCCTTTATCATTGTGGCGAGCGTCGCATACTTTGCCGTGATTCTGTCATCACGCTCTATTGACGGGAAAGAGCGGCGGCAAGTTATAGCGTATATTCCTATTTTTCTAGGAACACTGCTCTTCTGGGCGCTGCTCCTACAGCTCGCAACCACCATGGCAGTCTATATGGACACCCGGGTCGATCTCAGCCTGGGAACCTTTACCATTCCACCTGCATGGATCATAACTTCATCAAGCATCTTCGTCGCGATCCTTGCCCCAGTCTTTGCCGTTGTCTGGGCACGTCTCGGAAGCAGGCAACCTGGGGCGTACACGAAAATCGCTATTGGTATCGTCGTCCTCGGAATCGGCTACGCAGTTTTCGCAACCGGCTCAGGGACGGAAGGCTCGGCAAATAGCGCTCTAATCGCTTTGCTCGGAATGTTCATCTTCGCGGTTGGCGAAATCATCGTGGCGCCAGTCGCTATCTCGACCACTACTCGACTCGCTCCGCTCGCTTACAAAAACCAGATGATGGCGCTGTATTTTCTTACTATGGCCGGAGGGTCGACGCTCGCCGGGTTCCTGGGCGCAAAGTACTCGCCCGCCCAGGAACTCCTCTTTTTTGGCGGCACCGCCGTCGCTGCCGTGGTGATCGCAGTTGCACTGATCCTGGCTGGCAAAATAGTTGGCAGGTCTATTCGAACCAACTAGGCCAGCGCGTCAGGAAATGTTTGCGTTGTTGATTATTTAGCCGACGGATCACGCCGATCAATCGTGTGTATCAAGATGCTTATAAACGATATGAATCGCTCATGTTTCCGCCCATTAGGTCGGGTAACCCTCGTGTGCCTCGCGGCATTCCGGGTCGGCACCGTCTGGTCGCGTTCATATCGGGGACGGCGCCGGCACCGAGACCTCAACATCGGTCCGCGAAGGAATTCGCCTCAACCTCGAACCACTCCGTTCAGCCGAGCCGCCTGTCGGATGAGGTGATCGCGTTCGGCGATGTTGGAAGCAGCGCGGGCCGCTTCGCCGTACAGCCGGGCAGCGTGGGACAGATCGCCGGCCCGCTCCCGGAGGTACGCCTCGACAGCCAGGTACCTGGGAACCGCCCGGTCCGCCTGTTCGAGTGCGGACAGGCCGGCGTGTGCCCCGTCCGCCTCACCCACCGCGACGGCGCGGTTCAGGCGGACGACGGGGTTGCCTGCAAGTCGGTCGAGCTCGTCGTACCACTCCACGATCTGCACCCAGTCGGTCTCGTCCACCGTCTGCGCATCGGCATGCAGGGCGGCGATTGCGGCCTGCGCCTGGTACTCGCCGAGGCGGTCGCGTGCCAACGCCGCCTGCAGGATCGCCACACCCTCGGCAATCAGTTCGGTGTCCCAACGGGACCGGTCCTGTTCGGCCAGCGGGACCAAGGTGCCGCCGGGTGTCGTCCGCGCGGCGCGGCGTGCATGGTGCAGCAGCATCAGCGCGAGAAGACCGGACGCCTCCTCGTCGTCGATCATCGACCGCACCTGGCGGGTCAGCCGGATCGCCTCGTCTGCGAGGTCGACCTCGCCGCTATACCCCTCGTTGAATACCAGATAGAGCACCCGCAGGACGGTGGCCAGGTCTCCGACTTCGTCGAAGCGCACGGCTGACACAGTTCGCTTGGCCCTGCTGATGCGCTGGGCCATGGTTGCCTCGGGTACCAGGTACGCCTCCGCGATCTGGCGCGTCGTCAGACCGCCCAGCGCCCGCAGCGTGAGCGCAACGGCGGAGGCCGGCGTGAGCGAAGGATGCGCGCACATGAAGTAGAGCTGCAGGGTGTCGGCCGTACCCTCGGTCGCGCCTGGTGACGGCTCGGCCGCGACCCGGGTCTCGCGGGCGAGCCGAGACCGCTCCGCCCGCGTCGCGTCCACAAACTTGCGCCAGGCGGCAGTGATCAACCAGCCTTTCGGATCCGCCGGCGGCGCCGTTGGCCACGTGGCCAGCGCCCGCAGCAGCGCGTCCTGCACGGCGTCCTCGGCCGTCGCGAAGTCGGCGCCGCGACGGACGAGGACACCGGTGACCGCGGGAATCAGCTCCCGCAGCAGGGTTTCGTTCACTCCGCGATGGTGGACGGGGAGCCGTAGAACGGACGTACCTCCAGCCATTCGCAAATCGGCTTGCCACCCTGGCCCGGCGCGGCCGAGAACTCCCCCGCCACCTCGATGGCTCGCTGGTACGAATCCACGTCGATAATCAGCCAGCCGGCGATAAGGTCCTTCGTCTCCGCGAACGGGCCGTCGGTGACAGGGGGCCTTCCCTCGCCGTCGTAGCGGACGAACGTGCCCTCCGGCGAGAGCGCCTGGTCGTTCACGTACTCGCCCGTTTCCTCCAATTTGGCCGCGAAATCGCGCATCCACTGGACGTGCGCATCAACCTCGCCCGGCGCCCACTGATCCATAGGGTCAAAGGGCACGACGGGAGCTGGACCACCGCGGTAGTGCTTGAGCAACAGGTACTTCGCCATGATTGTCTCCTTCGGTACGTCGCGACCATTGTGGCCGCGTACGCAACTGAGACGACGCGGGCCGGGGTTTCTCGACATCGGGCCCCGAATAAGGTTTCAGCGGCCCTTGCCGGGCATCCGTCCGCGAGGGACGAAACAGTGGAAAGGAGCCGCGCCCTTTCCACTTCTAACCTATAGCTCAGCAGGGGGCTTGCGGCAAGACTCTCGTTGTGCCGCCGAATCGCCAGGGCGATTGAGAACACCCATCCTCACCGACCTCGACTCTGAGCTGATTGGGCTTGAATACGGTCGGACTTGATCCGCAGACCGTCGACTAGAGCGATACGAGTGTCGACGGAGCTTACTCGGGTAGGCGGTCCGTCCCGCGTAGCGCGGCCCTCTGCTCCGGGGAGAGGCGGTCCGGGCGGGCTTGTACGGTGTACCGCTCCCCCACGCTCCGCACGATGAACGGGTCGGCCAATGCGGGTCTGCCCTCGATCATTGTGAGGGCCGCGCGGATGCGCTTCATGGTCCAACCGAGCGCGGCCGCGAGGTCATCGGCGATCAGCGATCGCCGTGCGTGAACAAGCGCGGCGAGCACCGTCATTGAGTCGCGGACGGTCGGATCGGCGAGGTCACTGCCGCGCATCTGCTCGATGAGTCCGCCGAAGAACCGGCCCATCACCCCGAGGCGGGCACCGGCGGGAGTCTCTGGTCCGAATATCGCGATCCCGCGGGTCGCCGCATCCGCAACCCGGGCATGCGCCATCGAGTCGGCGTGCAATGCCGTCAGCCACACGTCCTCACCGATGAGATACCGCTCACGGCGACCGTGGTCGGCCTGTCGACTCAATAGGCTCATGCCCTCGAGGTAGCCGATGGCTCTGGAAACCGCCGCCGGGCTGACCCGCAGTCCGCGCACCAGGTCGGCCGCCGTTAGGCTCCCGGCCTCTGATATCAGCAGGCTGGTGAATACGCGTGCGGCCATCCTGGGCATGCCTGTGGCCGCCAATAGTCCGGCGAATTCTCCAACGAATGTGCGTGACTTGTCGCTTGAGTCCTCCAGTGCGGGCGATGTCACGCGCTTCGGCACACGATGCCTAGCGGATTCATCTGCCCGGTCCGCTGAATACTGGCCGTGGCCATTCCGGCTCACCTCGCGACTGATGGTCGACGTCGGGCGACCGAGCCGTCTGCCGATCTCGGCGTAGCCGAGACCCTCAACTATGCCTGCCGCGATCGATCGCCGCTCCTCCAGTGTGAGCCTGTCGCCGGCCATGTCGCCTCCCAGCATTTCGTTCATCAGCACGAATGCAACGACTCGTTGCATTCAGCAGCAGTCGCACGCAACGATCCGCGAAACTGACGGAAACTACGTTGAACAATCTGTGAAGGCTACGTAGCGTTTCATGCATCGTAAACGAAAGGGAGGACGACATGCACGTCATAGCAATCTCGACTGTCGCCGACGGAGACCTGTTCTGGGGCGGATTGAAAAAGGCGTACGGGCGTCTTCCGAAGGGCGCGAAGTGGGTGCTGGCGGTCGCCAGCACCGACGGCACGAAAGCAGTGAACGTGTTCGTGCACGACTCGCTGGACGCCGCGCGCGAATTCTTCGACGGGTACGCCGGCCCTGCTGCGACCACCGAGTACTTCGAGGCCGACGCCGTCAATGCGGTCGGTCTCACCGTATGAGGCCGTGAGATGACACTGGATCGAGTAGAGGACCGGATTGCGGCGATTCTCACCGAGCATTCGACACCGGGCGCGGCGGTCGGCATCCTGCACGGCGGCGAGGTCACCGAGCTGGTTTACGGGATCAAGGACGTCCGCACCGGCGAGCCAGTGACCACCGACACGGTCTTCCAGTGCGGGTCATTGACCAAGTCCTGGACCGCCCTCGCATTCATGCAGCTCGTCGACGAAGGCATGGTGCACCTGGATGAACCGGTACGCACTTATCTGCCCGGATTCCGGGTCGCGGACCCTGAGGCAAGCGCGCGGATCACTTCACGCCAACTACTGAACCACACGAACGGCATCGAGGAAGCGTATGGAGATCCTGGCGAGGGCGACGATGTCTACGAGCGAATGATCGCCCAGGTAGCCGACGCGCCACAGGTCAGCCCGCTTGGTCACACCCACGGGTACAGCGCCGCCCTCGGCTACGCGATCCTCGCCCGGATCATGGAAAGGATCGACGGCAAGCCGTGGGATGTGATCATGAAAGATCGTCTCTTCCGTCCGATGGGGCTCACCGGCACGAACAGCTGGCGTGGCGATGTCGACGTGGCCCGCGCCGCCACCGGTCACCTGATCAGATCGGTGGAGGAAGGGCCGATCCCGACCCCGGTCGAATACCTGCCGCGCTCGTACGGGCCCGGCGGCAACGTGACGTCCACCGCGCGTGAGGTGCTCACGCTCGCGCAGGTCTTCCTCGACGGTGGGGTGGCGCCGAACGGTGCTCGCGTCCTCTCAGCTACGGCGATCCACGAGATGACGACGTCCCGCGTGCCTGTCCCGGACCCGTATATGTTTGGACCGCAGTGGGCGCTCGGCCTTGTGGTGTGCGACTGGTCCGGCAAAACCGTCTATGCGCACGATGGCAGCACCATCGGGCAGAACGCGCGGATGCGCATCCTCCCCGGTGATGATCTTGCGCTCGTTCTACTAACCAACGGAGGCCAACGGGAGACGCTCTACAAGGAGGTCTTCGACGTGATTCTCGCCGAACTCGGAACCGGCACAATTCCACCGTTGCCGAATCCCAATCTCTCGCTCGCCCTCGACCCGTCACGGTACGTCGGCGTGTACGAACGGCCGGGCACCACGTTCGAAGTCACCGCCAACTGCGGGAAATTGCTCCTCACGCTCAGCCTCGACCCGATGCACGCGGATTTCATGGGCCTGCCCGACCGGGTCACCTACGATCTTCTACCGATCAGCGAGACGCATTTCTTGATGCCTCCAGTTGGTCCCCTTGAGGACGTTCAAAGCGTCGCGATTTACGACTTTCAGCATGGCGTCGCTCAGTACCTGCACACCAACAGCCGCGTACACCCTCGCTCGTCCGCAGAGGCAGTGCGCTCTGGCCACGAACACCAGGGGGCCTCCCTTCGCTCACCCAGGTGAGGGAAAGCTCGCAGCTGAGTTCAGCTAAGCGCGTCCTGGGTTCAGGCGCAGACGGTCACCAGTCGTGCGGTAGGCGTCGTCCCCTTGTCCTGCCAGGTGCCCGGTCCGGGCTTCGGCACGACGGCTCCATCGGGCAGGGCCGCGGTGGTGGGATCATCGGGGCTCCTGCCGGATTGCCTCGTGGATATCGAGAGTGAGGGCCAGCGTGTCGAGCACGCTCGACGGAGGAATTTCGTTCGAGGCCTCCCCGCGCAAACAGGCCAGGACGTGGTCGATCATCGCAGTGTAGCTGTCGGGTCCATCGGCGTTCACGCTGCGGGTTCCCGTCCCGGTGTATTCGATGACCGCAGAATCGGCATCCTGGCCGTCACCGAATCGGTGTTCGAGGACGCCGTCGGTGAAGGTGGCGCGGAAACCACCGCGGGACCCGTACGGGTCGGGCATGAGCGAGCATGCGCTCACCCGTGCTACCGCCCCGGGGTAGGTGAGGATCGCATGGGCGGCCGAGCCGCGTTGTGCGCCAGGGGTTCCGGTGGCAGACAGGCTGTTGGGGACCCCGAGGACACGGGAGACGATATCGAGATCGCCGTGCATGACATCGAGGGCGATTGAATCAAGGCCGAGGTCATATCCGGGCCACCGCAGCGCGGTTCGCAATTCGAGCTCGAGCTCCAGCAGCCGGCCGTAGGTGCCGGAACGCGCAGCGTCGAACAAAATTTGGTTGACGGGGCTGAACCGGTCGAACATGTCGACGAATACCTGCCGATCACTGGCCGCGGCCGCCTCGGCCACGCGCCCAGCGTCGGTCATAGTCAAAGCCAGCGGAAGTTCGCACAGGACGTCCTTGCCCGCGGCCAGACCGCGCAGCACGTGCTCGGCGTGCAACGCGGTCGGCACGCAGATATCGATCAGGTCGATCGTTGGATCGTCGTAGAGACTGTCGAGGTCGGTGGTGGTCTCAAAGCCGTAGCTGTCATGGAATCGCTCCAACGCCGCTGGGGTGCGGCCGAATACGATGACATCGACGTCGTCGCGGGTGGCGAATACCGCAGCGTGGGCTTGTCCGAATCCGGTTCCGAGCAGTGCGATTTTCATCAGGGCTCTCCTCGCGTCAGGACTGCGTAGGCATGGAGAACAGGCCGAACCTGTTGCCGTTCGGGTCGATGATCCGCGAGTACACCAACCCGTCCGGATTACCATCGGGACCGAATTCGATGACCGCACCAAGGTTTTCGGCTTCCTTGGACTGCGCGGCGACGTCGCCGGTGAGGAAGCTTGGCATCAGGTAGTCCGCCCCCTCTCCCCCATGGTCGTACATACCGCCCGACGGCCACTGATTGCCGGTGAAGACGTTGTAATAGGGCTTTCCGCCCGCAGTCTCATCGAGTTCGAACCGCCAGCCGAACGCCTGGCCATAGAACTCGCGGGTGGCGTCGGCATTGGTGGTTCCGATCTCGAACCACGCGAACGACCCCGGCGTCGGTGCGTAGGACGCCTGCTCGAACTGCTCCTCGGTCGCCTGCGCGCGGTCCTTCAGGCTCTCATTGCTGGTACGGGAGAACAGCGAGAACGGATTACCCTGCGGATCGGCCAAAATGGCGAACCAGGTGACATCGGCAACCTGGGTAGCTGGCACCAACACCGTGGCCCCGGCCTCCCGCAACCGATCGACATCGGCGGAGACATCCGCGGAAAACACCGACACATTGATTTGCTCACCGCCGGAACCATCTTCGCTGATCGCACCCATCGGCCACTGCGCCCCCGATGCCATGATGCGGATATATCGCCTCCCATCGACCGAGGAATCGAGGTCGTCTTCGAAACTCCAGCCCAGCAGGTCGCCGTAGAACTTCTCGGCAGTGCCCGCTTCGCGGGTTCCGATCTCGAACCAGACAACCTGTCCAGGTGCCATGAAACTCATTGTTTTCTCCTCTGTTGTGGTGGTGATAGGACTACATCCGGATTTCGGCGGCCGGCCAATCGATCGGTTCTCGCTGGAGCCGCAAAAAGGGCCTTGGAATAGCCCTGAACAACTCCCACGATAGGAGGACAGTAGGTCACTGAAGGTCCTGTTAGAGCGGCGAGAGCGAAGTGGATTTCAGATCACGCCGTAGGTGTTGTTGTGGTAGCTCAGCGATAGAGGTCCAATAGGACACTTACAGCCCTATTGATCCGGCATAATAGCGGCTATGCGCGATCCCTCGGGCCGACTGCTGCGGCTGCTGTCCTTGCTGCAATCCCCGCGCGAATGGACCGGTATCGAGCTGGCCGAACGCCTGGAGGTTACTCCTCGCACGATCCGCCGCGACGTCGCCCGCCTGCGCGAACTCGGCTACCCCGTGGACGCCATCCAGGGCAATTTCGGTGGCTACCGCCTAACCGCGGGCACTGCCATGCCACCACTACTCCTCGAAGACGATGAGGCGGTCGCCATCGCCATCGGCCTGCGCACCGGCGCGACCGCCGCCATTACCGGCATCGAAGACGCATCACTGCGGGCGCTGGCCAAACTCGAACAGGTGCTGCCTGGTCGGCTACGGGACCGTCTGACCGCACTGTCCCAGGCCACAGTGGTCCCGCCTCCGGGCAGCGGACCCGCTGCGGATCCGGATACTCTCGCCGCCCTCGGCGCAGCCTGCCTCGCCCACGAAAAGGTCCGATTCGCTTACACCAAAGCCGATTCTGCTACCGGCAAACGCTTCGTCGAACCCCATCAGCTTGTTGCCGCGGGCCGCCGCTGGTACCTCATCGCTTACGACAGCGACCGAGCCGATTGGCGCACCTTCCGCCTCGACCGCATCACCGAGGTCCACCGCACCGGCCTGCGCGTCGCGGGTCGGGAGCTGCCCGACGGCATGGACGCCACCAGCTGGCTCACCCGATCCCTCATCGCCGGGTCCGGTTCGACCCGCGCCCGGGTTCTACTGCATCAACCCATCGACGAGGCCTCCTCATGCATACCCGCCCGCAACGGCGTCCTCGAACCCGTTAACGCGGACAGCTGCGTACTGACTACCTACCCCGACACCCCTGAATATTTGGCCCGGGCCATCGCGCTGCTCCCCGTGGACTACACGGTGCAGGGCCCGCCCGAAGTCGTCGCGCAACTGCGCATCATCACCGACCGCGCCACCAAAGGCATTCGCTGACAAAAGTTACCGGGGCCCGGACGTGCCCCATAAGCAGAATCCAACGGCAGCCGCATCCTGGCACGGCACGGACGTTTCAGCAGGGACGAACTCCGTACGCGCTCTAGGCGATCTTATGACTTAATTCGAGCCTTACGGATGCCCATCGCTGGCTTGAACCTCCTATCTCGATAGGGGAGCATATTGGGCATGCTTATCCGCGCTGCCGGTCGATCCGATGCCTTGCCACTGAGCCAGCTTTTGAACCGCGTGGTCGACGAAGGCGATAAGACAGCTATCGATTCTCACCTAACCGATGCGGAGTTTGCCGAGTGGTTTCTCACCGGCGATCACTGTTTGAGCTGCACCGTAGCTCAGAATGACAGCGGCAGCATCCTGGGTTTCCAAGCTCTCGAACGGTTCCACGACGACCTGCCTGAAGGGATGGCTGATATTGCAACATTCGTGTCAGCGGATGCTCGTGGGAAAGGTATCGGCACAGCCCTTATCGACGCAACAGTGCGCGAGGCACAGGACCGCAATATCACGTCTATCCGTGCTGTGATTCGCAACTCGAACCAAACCGCTACGTACTACTACAGATCAATCGGGTTCAACCAGGACATCAGCGCCACGGATTCGAGCCTCGTCGTCTTGACCCGACAGCTGTCGCAATAGGAAGTCGACTTACACGCGTAGGACCGTTCTACGTCGGTCTACACTGAGCGCATGAGTTCGGGACAGGGTGAAGCGGACGCTCAGGCCAGGTCGACCGTGCGCGCCGCCCTCGCGTATGGACTGGTGCTATTCAGCCCAGTCGTGGCATGGATAGCGTGGGTATCGTGGAGTAATGGCAACACGAGCAACACCATGCACGTGCTCTGGTTCGCGACAGTAGCTCTCGGATGCTTGATCGCCGGCGGCTTTGCACCGCGCACGACAGGACACTATTTTTTGCTGATGGCGATCGCGATCGTGTCTACGATGATTACGCTGTTTCTGTGGTGGTCCGCAGCTGACAGCACAGGACTATTCATGATCGGGATTATTATCGCCACACCGCTGGTCATGATGGCGGTAGCGATCGTGCTATTGATCGGCCGCTCGCTTGCAGCCTTCGGGGCGGCCAAATCTGCTTAAGCCATCCACCAGGCAGACCATTTGAAGCCATGCCCGGCATGGCTGGAGCGGCCGGAAGCTCACGACTTCCTTCGATCACCGCCAAGCAACGTAAGGAACCGTTACCGGACGATTGAGACGTCAGCTCGACCGATCCGTAGCGACGACAAGTCGTACAACCATGCATTCACCCTGATCGGATTCCCCTTCGGATACTCGAAGTCCTCCTCGCCGCGGAAGCAGAAACCGACAGATTTGCAGAGCGAATTCGATGCCCGGTTGTCGATGCGGGGAAATGCAACAACTTGCTCGCGGTCGCCATACGTCGCTGCGTGCTGAAGGCAAGCTGCCAGTGCCATGGAAGCGAAGCCTCGCCCCTGGTATGCGGTCGCAACGCTCCATCCGGCTTCGTACACCTCCGCGTCTGCCCACTTCGTCTTCCAGTAACCCACCGATCCGACCGGAATCTCCTCTGATGCGGCGTTGACCGTAAACATACGCGCTTCGCCGTCCTCCCAGAGGCGGAGAAAATTTGCTTGGCGTTTCAGTAGCTGCTCCCCCGTTTCCGGACCTCCGAGAAACGTTGTCATCTCTGGCGTATTACTCCGTTCGAGCACCGGCATGTCGTCACCTGTCCAGGGCTTCAAAGAAATTTGATCCGTCATGATTCGACAGTAGGGCCTCCCACCGACAACGACTGGTGGCCTCATCCGGAGCCGCCAGAGGGGCGGCCGGTGCGGCATCATGCCCCAAGTAGATGGCAGTCGAAGCTCACCGCTGCGCGCGAACAAAGCAAGTGATGCGTTGGTCGGTTGCGACCGCCAACGATTATCGCGGCCTCCGGATTAAACCAGTCATGCTTCGTCGTCGAACTTTGCTCGTGCGCGCTCGACATCGGGCATGTGCATGGCGGTCCACTGCAAGAGTTCATCGATTGGCCCGCGGAGTGTCTTTCCAAGAGACGTGATGCGGTACTCGACGGCGATGGGACGTGAGCTTGTGATGACTCGGTCGACGACACAGTTACGCTCCAGTCGCCGAAGCGTCGCCGTAAGCGACTTCTGTGTCACTGCAGGGATGGCGCGTCGCAACTCATTGAACCGCGAGGGCTGCTCACAGAGACGGTCGAGCACCTGCAACGGCCACTTATCGAGTACCTGGTCGAGCAGGTCACGGTGTGGCGCGTCTATCTCAAGGCCGTCGATTGCGGGCCGGTTGGTTTCGGTCACGCTACCTAGTCTCGTTGAAGTGCCCTTTGGTAACCAGGTAGCAATGAGGTACCAATCAAACACAAAACAATCGGAGATACCCATGGCCGTTCAGCTGTTGACACCCGAAGGCATGATGCAGCCTGTCCCCTACCACCACGTCGCGATCGGTTCCGGCACTCGCCAGGTGCATGTGACGGGTCAGATCTCGCGCGATGCCGCGGCGAAACCCATCGCCACAGGTGACCTCGCCGGTCAGGTCGCACAGGCACTTCGCAACACCGCGATCGGGCTTTGCAGCGCGGGTGCGAGCTTCGCCGACGTCGTGCGCCTAACGTTCTACGTCACACGATGGGGTCCTGAGCAGATCGGTGACTTCATGGCAGGTATCGAGCGCGTCGCCGACGAGCTTGAGATTCCCAGGCCGCTACCACCTGCATCGCTCATCGGGGTCGAGTTTCTCTTCGAACCCGACGTGCTCGTCGAGGTCGAGGCGACCGCCGTACTCGACTAGCTGCCAGGAAGATCTCGTGTAGCTAGCGAACCCGCGCGATTGAAAAGCCGTCCCAGCCCTTGGAGCCCACCGTTTGCACCGCGGTCGCATCCAGTCGTTCGTCCTCCGCGGTCATTTCAAGGAAGCGGCGCACCCCGCGCACGTCAGGGTCCGACGTCCCCTGATCAGCCACCTGTCCGTCGCGGACGATGTTGTCACAGACGATGATGCTCCCCGGCCGGGTGAGCTTCATCGCCCACTCCAGGTAGTGCGGGTTGTTGCGCTTGTCTGCATCGATGAACACCAGGTCGAACGGACCGGCGCCCTCCTGAGCAAGCTGTGGAAGTGTCTCAAGCGCCGGCCCGATCCGAATCTCGATCCGGTCGGCAAGGCCTGCGTGCCCGAAGTTCGATCGCGCGATCTCGGCATGCTTCGGCTCAGCCTCCAGTGTCACGATCCTGCTATCGACAGGAGTGCCTCTTGCCAGCCAGATCGTGCTGTAGCCACCAAGCGTGCCAATCTCCAGCACGGACCTCGCACCGCTGATCTGCGCAAGCAGCATCAGAAACTTGCCCTGAACCGGCGACACGTCGATGGAGGGCAACCCTGCTGCGGCGTTGGCGTCATGCACGGCGACCAGGATCGAATCCTCCGACACAAGGAGATCGGCAAGGTAAGAATCGACAGATGTCCACTGGTCGTTAGTCATGATTCATCATGCCCTACCCAAGCTGCGCGAAATCGCCACGGCGACCAATTAAGACGGCGCCGACAGGCTGTCTGCCAGCAGAAAATTCGATAGCGGAATACAACCCGGTTGTGTTCGACTTATACCTGTCGGTGTTCGCTGGATTTGTTCACGCCCGGAAGTTCCCAAACTTGTTGCCTGGCCATTGTTCACGCAGACCACCGCATTCTTTGTCCCCCCAAGTCGCGGCCGACGTTTGTTGCCCGCGCGAACTGATCGAACAGGATAACCGTGACCAGCGCGTCAAATAGCTCGTCCCCAGACCTCGACACGACCGAAAAGCCAACCGCCGACGTCGATTCGGCAGCAAGCAGCGCCCAGGCCGCCAGCCTCGACATCAGGAACCGCAAGGTCATCTACCTGCTCCTTGCGGCGGCATTCGTCGTCATCCTGAACGAGACGATCCTCAGTGTCGCGCTCCCCCACCTGATGAACGACCTCGCGGTCTCTGCGTCGACAGCTCAATGGCTATCGACGGCATTCATGCTGACGATGGCGATCGTCATCCCGATCACGGGCTTCCTGATCCAGCGGATCAACACCAGGCCGATGTTCACCGCGGCGATGACCCTGTTCAGCGTCGGCACGCTGACCGCCTTCCTTGCGCCGGGATTCGTTATGTTGCTGGTCGGGCGGATAATCCAGGCCACCGGCACCGCCATCATGATGCCCCTGCTGATGACGACCGTACTGTTGCTCGTCCCTGCCGCCAGGCGCGGCAAGGTAATGGGAAATATCAGCATCGTGATCGCGGTCGCACCGGCGATCGGCCCAACCATTTCCGGGATTATTCTCAGTGTGGGTTCGTGGCGGTGGATGTTCGGCCTCGTGTTGCCGATTGCCGTCGCCATGCTGCTATACGGCATGCGCCGGGTGGAGAACGTCTCCGAACCGAAGCGGGTGCCGATCGACGGCCTGTCGGTCGTCCTGTCGGCCTTCGCCTTCGGCGGGCTCGTCTATGGGCTGAGCCAGGCCGGCGAGGGTGCTGCGGGAAACAGCGTCGCGCCGATGGTGATCTCCCTCGTGGTCAGCGCAATCACTATGACCGCATTCATCACCAGGCAGATCAAGCTGCAGCGCTCAGACCGAGCGCTGCTTGACCTGCGCACTTTCCGGATCCGCACGTTCACGATCGCCATTCTGATGATGACCACCAGCATGATGGCCCTCTTCGGCACAATCATTGTGCTGCCGATCTATCTGCAGAACGTCATTCGGCTGGACGCGTTCTACACCGGCCTCCTGATGTTGCCCGGCGGCCTGCTGATGGGACTTGCGGCGCCATTTGTCGGACGTTTGTACGACAAGGTTGGTCCGCGGGTTCTTCTGGTGCCCGGCACCATCATCGTGAGCAGTGTCCTGTGGCTGCTGACCATGGTGACCGAATCCACCTCGCCGTTCGCGATCCTGGCCGCGCACATTTTGCTCAGCCTCGGGCTGGCGTTGCTCTTCACCCCGCTGTTCACCTCGGGATTGGGTTCGCTGACGCCGGACCTGTACTCGCACGGCAGCGCCATCGTCGGCACGGTGCAGCAGGTTGCCGCAGCGGCCGGCACCGCGCTGTTCATTACCCTGATGGCATCGCGCACCGCGGCCCTGACCGCCGCGGGCTCCGCTCCCGCCGCCGCAGCGGCAGGTGGCGTCCGGATGGCGTTCCTCGTCGGTGCGGCGATCTCGCTTCTGTCAGTAGTGGCGGCGTTCTTCGTCCGGAAGCCGGAGACCGAGCCGGCAACGCACGGCGGCTAGGCGGGGGTCGGCCGGGCGCGGTCACAGGCGCCCGGCCGACCGAGTCACGCTCCTTGGCGGCTAATCCTCAGCTACCAGGGACAGCGATATTGCTGCGACGGTGGTTCCACCGGCTCGGATCGGCTTCGAGCGTGCTCCGGTCCCACCCGCCATGCATGGCCGCGGCCTGATAGCTGTCATGCAGGAAGTCGAGCAGCGTCCGATCGGGATCGTTTGCTGTACGAACAGCCTCATACGGCAGCAGAAACTGGCCGTTCTCAGAACTGTAGAACGCCGCATTCGGCCGGACAGGATGTTCCGCGAATCCGTCCGGCTCGGGATACGCATAGGCATAGAAGGCGCCTTCGTCTCCCCCGCCCGGCCAGAAGCCGAAACTGCTCAGCTCGTGGGAGTATCCCTCCACCATCACCCAGTCGCCGCAGTTGGGGGCGCCGCCAGGGTGCGTCGGCGCACTTCGACCGGAGAATCGGGTACAGGCCAGGTCCATCGCTCCCCAGAAGAAGTGCACGGGGCTGACCTTGCCCGAGAAGTGCGAGCGGAACTCGTGTAGCACCCGATCGGCCTGAACCAGCTGCCGCCAGAACAGGTGAACGGCTTCGGCGTCGTACGACGCGTGCCCGGTGTCCTCGGCAAACGGGACAGCCGGATCCACCTCGTTCGGCCCCGCCTGAATCCGGCAATCGATGCCGAGCTCATCGAGTGCCTGCATGACCTGCTGATAGAAGGTGGCTACCGACTTCGGTTCGAGGTCGATCTGACGTGCCGAGCCGTCGCTGACCCGGATCTGTAAGTTGTGCTGGCAGAAGTCGAATTCGATATCGAAAACCCGATTACCGCACGGCACTGTCGACGTGGTCAGCCCTCGTGGCGTCACGTAAAGAGTCACTTGCCACCAGTGGTTGAGCAAGGGTGCGTGTGCCATCCGGATCTTTCCGACGATCTGGGTCCACATGTGCAGGGTTTCCCGCGTTGCCGTCCAGTCATCGACCCGAAGGCTGGGCCAGGATTGCGCCGGTTGCTTGCTCTGCTCCGCCATCTTCGCGCCTTCCATGCCTCACCGGTGGTCAGGGTTGTCGAATTCCGGCCGGCAGCCGGCATCCCATGCGCTTCGCTGGTTCCCGTAAGCCGGTACTCCCCCGGCATTCGCAAGGATTCGCGCGATATGCATCAGGTTGAAGGTCATGAACGTCGTATTCCGATTCGTGAAGTCGTTCTCCGGTCCACCCGATCCAGGATCGCCATAGGAAGGACCCGGCCCTGCCTCGCCCACCCAGCCGGCGTCGGCCTGCGGCGGGACCGTATAACCGAGGTGCTGCAGGCTGTAGAGCACGTTCATCGCGCAGTGCTTGATCCCATCCTCATTACCGGTGATCAGACAGCCACCCACCCGACCGTAATAGGCGTACTGCCCGGAATCGTTGAGCAGGCTGGAACAGCCGTACAGCCGTTCGATCACCCGCTTCATGACCGAACTGTTGTCGCCAAGCCAGATCGGTCCGCACAGCACAAGGATGTCTGCCGCCAGCACGCGGCGAAACAACGAGGGCCACTCGTCGGCCTGCCAGCCATGTTCGGTCATGTCCGGCCAGACGCCAGTTGCGATGTCATGGTCAATCGCCCGCAGGGTGTCGACGTCGACACCACGCCTTCTCATGATCTCGCTGCTGAATCCGATCAGCTCGTCGGTGTTACTGCGCTCTGGCGACTTCTTCAAGGTGGTGTTGATGAACAGCGCTCGCAAGCCGGAAAACTGCGGTACATCGGAAGCGGATGTCTGGCTGCTCACGGCTTCACTGACCGTCGTAGGCTCGCTGCAGCTCCGCGATCTCTATCTTGCGCATGCCCAGCATCGCCTGCAACACGCGGTTGGCTTTCTCCGGATCCGGGTCAGTCAGCAGTTCCCCAAGCACCGAAGGGACAATCTGCCATGATAGGCCGAATCTGTCCTTCAGCCAGCCGCACATTGACGGCGCTCCACCGTCGGACGTCAATTTCTCCCACAGCTCGTCGGTCTCTTCCTGCGATTCGGTGCTGACCGACAAGGAGATCGCCTCGGTGAACTGAAAAGCCGGGCCGCCGTTGAGCGCCTGATGCTCCACGCCCTCCAGCTCGAAGTCAACCGTCAGAACCGAACCGGCGGGCCGTCCACTGCCTTCGCCGTAATAGGACGTGTTGAGGATCCTGGAGTTTTTGAAGAGCGAAACGTAAAACGTTGCTGCTTCCTCGGCCTGGTCATCGAACCAGAGGCAGGGCGTGATCTTTTGCATGGTTGGTCCTCTCGGCGGCGGAGCTGACAGTCGTCAGTCTGGACCACGCCGGGCCGAACGGCAAGGGTCAGGAGTAAGGCAACCCGGATGTCTCCTCGGATTAACCGAGTTCAGCCGCAAGCGTGCTCCTATACACTTCCCGGGCGCGGGCATGCAGCGAAGTGCCCTGCGCGGTAAGGCTGACAAACATCGAGCGGCGGTCCAGGTCGCATTCCTTGCGCTCGACCAGCCCGGCCTTCTGCAATCTGTCAACGATGCGCGACAACGCGCTCTGCGTCATTGGCGTCAGATCGACGAGCGCTCGCATCCTGCACTCATCGGCGTTGTTTTCGGCAATCAGGTCCAGGATCTCGAACTCACTGAGCCCAAGTTCGAAGTTCTCACCGAGCACGTGGTCCAGTGCGGCAGCTGTAGACAGATACGAACCTTGGAGTCCGCGCCACTGTTCCACTACGTCGGTCGGCCTGCTCATACCGTCGAGTGTACTCGTTCGTACAGATTTATGCAGCGGACTGTTATGCGTCTTCATTACATGCTTGCTCGTTTAATGACGCGTCATATATATTCGTGTCATGACGAACATCGACATCTCCCCTCGCCCGGCGCCGGTCGTATCCGGATACGACCGCTGGTCCCGTAAGAGCTGGCTTCTCCTCCTAGTGGTCTGCATCGTCATCGCCCTCGACGGGCTAGACGTCTCCATGGTGGGCGTGGCACTCCCCTCGATCGGCACCGAGCTCGGGCTGGAGACCGGATCCCTGCAGTGGATCGTCTCCGCCTACGTTCTGGGTTATGGCAGCCTCCTTCTACTCGGTGGCCGACTGGCCGATCTCTTCGGCCGGCGCAAGATCCTGCTGATCGCCCTCGGCGTATTTGCCGCCGCATCCATCGTCGGCGGCCTCGTCGATGATCCCGCCGTGCTCATTGCCTCACGGTTCATCAAGGGGGTCGCCGCAGCCTTTACCGCACCGACGGCGTTCTCGTTGATCACCACCAACTTCGCCGAGGGCCCTTCCCGCAATAAGGCAATTTCGATCTTCACCACATTCGCCGCGAGTGGCTTCTCGCTCGGCCTCATCGTCGGTGGACTCATGACGTCGTTGAGCTGGCGCTGGACATTCCTCTTCTCCGCACCCTTCGCGATCGCCGCTATCATCTTGGGCCTGTACTTCGTGCCGCGGGACAAGCGCGCCCTCGAAGGCGGTCACGACATCTGGGGAGCACTCACCCTCGCTCTGGGGATGCTCGGTCTCGTTTTCACTGTGGTCTCGGCCCCCGACGTCGGATGGGGATCGCTACGGACCGTGATCGGCCTCATCCTGTCCGGTCTCCTGCTCACCGCGTTTACGCTCATCGAACTGCGGGTGCGGCATCCGCTGATCCGATTCGGCATCGTCCGCGAAGGCTTCGTTGCCCGGGCCAACCTCAGCGCCATCGCTCTGTTCGGCTCCTACATCAGCTTCCAATTCATCCTGACGATCTATCTGCAGTCGGTGCTCGGCTGGACCCCGCTCAGCATGGCGCTCGCATTGCTCCCGGCCGGGATGGTTGTGGTGCTCAGCGCCCCGTTCGCCGATCGACTGATCGACCGGTTCGGCTCCTCGACCCTGATCCTGGTGGCACTAGGCGCACTCTCGCTGGGGTATTTGCTGTTCCTCCGAGTGGGAACAACGCCCAACTACCTGCTGGACATCCTGCCGTCGGTTCTGCTGCTCGGCGCCGGTTTCGGCCTCGGTTTCCCGTCGATTCAGGTCCAGGCCACGACCGGAATTGCCGACAGCGAACAGGGCCTCGCTGCCGGACTGGTGCAGAGCAGTTCGCAGGTCGGCGCCGCCCTCGTTCTCGCGGTGACGACGGCGCTGATCTCGACGGGATCGCATACAGTGGACGCCACCGCGGTGCAGCTTCTCGACGAGTTCAGGCCGGGCCTCATCCTGAGTACCTGCGTCGCACTCGCCGGATTTGCGATCGCGGCCATGCCCCGTAAGCGACTCCGGTCCCGCTAAGGCTTGCCGTACTTGCCCTTGCCGGTGCCCGCCAGCGTCCGCCAGCAAGGGCAAGCTTGTTCGGTCAGTCGGAAGCGGCGGCGAAACTGGTCTTACCGCCCACCACGGTCCGAACTATCCTGGCATCGAGCAGCGATTCCACGCCGGAGACGAACGGGTCGGTGTCGATCACGGTGAAGTCGGCCAACATACCTGTCTCCAGGCGTCCAAGGTCGGTTTCGGCGCCGCATGACCACGCAGCATCGCGGGTCGCGTGCCCGATCGCCTCTGAGAGCGGTACGGCCAGAGCCGAAATGTTCGGTTCCAGAGTGGGATCCAGCGCCGACCGGCGGGTTGCGGCCACGAACAGGTTCGGCAGGGCGGGATACGGCGCGGTCGGCGCATCGGTTCCGAAGGCAAGCCTGGCGCCGGCATCCGTGAACTCTGGCCAGGGATAGCCGCGATCGACCCGATCGTCGCCCAGCACGGATCGCCAATTCGACTGGATCGCCGGATCGGCGTGCACCGGCTGCATCGACGCGACGACGCCCAGGCGAGCGAGCCGCTCGACATTCTCAGGCTTGACCACCTCGAGGTGCTCGATGCGGTGCCGCCGCACCCGGGCACCGTTGACCGAGTAGGCCCGCTCAAGTGCGGTGAGTGCGATATCCGAAGCTTCATCCCCGATCGCATGGATGGCGATCTGCAGACCAGCAGCGTCCGCCGCGGTCACCACCGGCACCAGTGACTCCAGATCCCAGATCGGCCCCGGTAATGAACCGTCGGCAAAGGGTTTCGTCATCGCCGCGGTACATGCGTCGATAACCCCATCGACCACGATCTTGATGCCAGCGACTCGAAGCCAGGGTGAACAGACGGATTTGGCCAACCCGATCGCCCGATCGACCTGTTGCACATTGCCCTCGGCGGAGTCAGTGCGCTCGATGAACCAGTGACCAACGACCCGGATGGGTAGGGTCCCGCCGCCACTTGACTGCGCCCGGTCGAGGGCCTGCAGGTCCAGTTCATTCAGCGCCATGTCGATGCCGCCCGTCACCCCGGCGGCAAGGTACGTGCTGAATGTCCGGGCCAGGGCGTCATCCCGTTCTTCGTCGGAGACCTTCGCCGCCAGCGTCGACCACACGTGTTGCTGTGCCGCGGTCTCGAGCAGCAATCCTGTCGGTTCTCCCGTTGTTGGATCCTTCACGATTGTGCCGCCAATCGGGTCCGGTGTGTCCTTCGTGATTCCCATCTCGCGCAGCGCCGCGGTATTGACCCAGCACGAGTGAAAGTCGTTGGCATCCAGGTAAACCGGAATGTCGGCGATCGCGTCGTCGAGCATCTGCCGGGTCGGTGTGCCACCCGGGACGTGGTCGAATAGCCAGCTGACTCCGAGAATCAGTTCCGCGTCCGGCGCCGCTTCCCGCGCCGCCAACAGCCGGCGCTGGATCTCCTCGAGGTTCCCAGCGTCGACGAGCCCAACCTTCTGCAAGGACTGGCCCATCATCATCAGGTGGGTATGCGCGTCGATAAAGCCAGGCACCACCAGACTGCCGGCCAGATCGACGACCTGTGGCGAGTCGCCGGCCATCCGCTCGGCTGTCTCAGCATCGCCGACCCAGGCGAGCCGGTCCCCCTCGACGACGAGCGATTCGGCGAAGCCCTGCTCACCGGCGGTGAAGATCGAGCAGTTGCGGTAGATGGTGCGAGTTGTGGATCGGGTGTCAGCTGGCATTTGGTGCTGGTCTCCTACAGATAATCAATGGGTTCAGGCGACTGGGGTCGTCGCTGAATCGGGTGAGCTGGCTGAGGACGGGGACTGCGCGGTGAGCGCCGCTTCACGCTTTTCAATATTCCACGACATCCGGGCGACGAAGACCAACGGGAAGCACAGCACGAAACTGAAGCAGGCGAAGATGATGCCGAAGGTATGGAAGCCGAACGTGTCCGCGACCAACGCGCCGACCACCGGGGCGAAAGCCGACCCGAAGAGATAGACCCCGTTGAGCGGGCCCGACCAGCGACCCTGCGCGTCAAGCGCCGCAGCGGTCGCAGCGATGTACGTGAACGCGGCCACGTAGATGGTGTTCCAGGCGATGATCGCCGCCATGTAGACAGTTTGGTCAGTGGTGAAACTGGCGAGAATCTTCATCGATCCGCCCAGGACCAGAAGAATTCCCAGCGGCAGTGCCCGGCCAAGCCTTTTCCCGACCCAGGTCAGCGGGATCAGAGCGATCACGCCTCCTGCTGTCGAGGCACTCAGGATGAAACCGAGATCGGCGTCGGTCGTGCCGGCCTGGGCGTTGCCCATTGCGCCAGCCATCGCCCAGATCGAGTCTTCGCCGACTCCCCAGAGGGCAAAGGACACGAGCAAAACGAACCCGGCGATCGTCACCCGCCGGTTGCCTGGCCGCGGCGCCTTTGCTGATATCTCAGACTCGACCGCGACCGCTTTGATCGGCGCCGATGGAAGCCAGCCGACGCAGAAAAGAAAGAAGAGCGCGAGCAGGGCAACGCTGCCGAACGCGGTGAGCATGCCGCCGCCGAGCAGCGGGATGATGGCGAGGACGACCGTCACCACGATCCGGTTCGTCAGGCTGGCCCAGCCGTTGACCCGGTTCGGATCACGGATCGCGGCAATCGCGGCGCCCGACGATGACACGGCGCCACCGCCGCCGATGCCGCCAACGATGATGCCGACGACCGCAACCGCGGCGCTGGGAACTATTGCGGCGAGACCAAACCCGACGATCATCAGGACAAGCCCGGCCCGGCCGATCAGGTGCCGGCCGCTGAGTGCCGCATAACGGGCTGTCAGCATGCTCGTAATTGCGGTAGCCAACATGCTGCCGGTCATCACGGCACCCGCGGTGGAAACGGTCATGCCCAGTTCGGATGTCATCGCCACCAGCATCAACGGGATCAGGTTTGCGACCATGAAGCCGACCACCCCGATTCCGAATATCGACACGAAGCGGGTGGCGGTGAGTGGAAGCCGTTCAGCCACGGCAGTCGATGTTTGGTCGCTCATAAGTCTGATACCTCTCTGTATCAATTGATCCTTGAGCTGTCCGGCAGGCCAGGTACTGTCCGATGGTTTCGGGACCGCCGCGTCTCTCTGCCGAATCGATTCGGCATACCGAGCTTAGGTGCTCACGACGAAAATCGTCAATGGTTTGGCAGATTCTTAGCGGAAAACGTTGCACTTACGCTAGTAGGCGACGAATTCAGCGGGCCAGGTTGGAAGCCACGAAGGCCTCACTCGGAGGCGTGCGGCCGGAGTGAGCGGGGCGGAAGCCGCGAAGGCTCGCCGCGGGGCTTACGGCCGGAAGCTACCCGGACGAGCCGTGGGTCGAGGAGGCCCGGATGTTGAGCTCGGTAGGAAGCTCGCTGAGCAAGGGTGCGTCTTTTCGTTCGGAAGCCAGCACATCCAACAGCATCTCGGCGCAGCTGCGGCCCAGACTCCGAGGGCGAAGATCAACGCCGGTGATCGGCGGCGTTGAAAGTTGCATCAGGATTGAATCGACATATGAGGCAATGAGCACGTCATTTCCCACCTCAAGTCCGCGCGCCCTGACCGCCGCCACCGCGCCGACCGCGGCGGCATCCGGTGCGGAGACGATCGCGTCCGGTGGTGTGGCGCCATCGAGCAGTTCAGCCGATGCCCGCTCCACGTCTCCCGGCGTCGAATCGAATTCCACCTGAACGGAAAGCGGCGTTCGGCCGCGTTCGGCACACCAGTTTGCGTAACCGGTGCGGATCGCCCGGCCCCAGTGCGAGTTGGTTCCGGGCGCGATCAGGGCGGGTCGTAGGGCGCCCTGATCGACGAGGTGATCGAAGAGTTGATAGACCGCGCCCTGGTGGTCGGTCACGACGACTCCCGCGGGTTCGGGCAGGTCTCGTGGACCGTATTCTCCTGTGACGACCGGTAACTTACCGCCGAGCAGGCTACGCGCGACGGGGTCGTCATCGAGGGGGTCGACAAGGATGACGCCATCCAGCAGGTGCATGGCTGGGTCGTCCGGTTCGATCCCGCGGGCCAGCAGGATGAGGGAAACTCCTTGATCGTGGGAACCCTCCGCGGCGCCGAACGCAAAGTCCATGTAGTAGGCGCGGCCGAAAACCTGATCGGGCATATAGAGTCCGATGCTCAACACCCGATCCTGACGCAGCTTGCGGGCCCAGATATTGGGCGCGTAGCCGAGACTGTCCGCAATTCGGAGAACGTGCTGCCGGGTCTGATCGGATACCCGTCCGGTCTGGGCTATCGCCGCCGACGCGGTTGTCCGGGAAACGCCGGCGGCACGGGCGACGTCCAAGAGGGTCACCGCACTCGAGCCTGACATGCCATGAGGCTACCAGCGGTCATCTGTGTCACTGCCAGCTGGCACGCTGTGACCATGAACCTCTCCCGGCACCCGATCCGTGAGCTCGTCGAGGATCAGCTGAATCCGCAGGACCGTGCACAGTGGCCCGCGACGTTGCCTCCCGTCGCACAACTGCTCGACGACGGCCTGACTCTGGGTCCCGCAACGGTGCTGGTCGGCGAGAACGGTTCGGGCAAGTCGACCCTCATCGAGGCGATCGCACTCGCCTATGGGCTTTCAGCCGAAGGCGGTTCGACCGGGGCGCGGCATTCCACCAGGTCGAGCGAATCGGACCTGGCCGGTCACCTACGGCTGGTTCGCAATGCCGGCAGCACCAAACGCGGATACTTCCTGCGAGCCGAAACCATGCACGGCTTTTTCACCTACCTGGAGCAAAACCCCCGTACCGGCGGACGCCAGGACTTCGACTTTCACGATATGTCGCACGGCGAGTCTTTCCTCCAACTCGCGATCGACCGGTTCAGAAGTCCGGGGCTCTGGCTGCTGGACGAGCCCGAGTCGGCCTTGTCGTTCGGCGGCTGCCTCGCCCTGCTCGGAATTCTCAAAGAGCTGATTGCGGACGGCGAATCCCAGGTCGTTCTCTCCACCCACTCCCCCTTGCTGGCATCGCTGCCCGGAGCCGACATCCTCGAAGTCGGCCCATGGGGCCTGCGCCGCAGCGCCTGGCATGACCTCGATCTCGTTACCAACTGGAAGAACTTCCTCGACGACCCTGTCCGCTACCTTCGCCACTTATAGCAGGTGGTGGAGGCCGCCTGCTGGTACCTTCGGACCATGCAAAGCAGCCACGCCCTGATCAGAGCGGCCGAAGACAGGGACGCTCCTCGTCTGGCCGAGGTGCACGTGGCCGCCTGGCGCGCTGCGTACAAGGACGTGATGAGCGCCGAGTATCTCGAAAGTCTGGACATCGAACGGTCGACTTCCTTTTGGCGGCGGCAGATTTCCGAGCCGCGCCCAGGAGTTAGCCAACTGGTCGCCGAAACCGGCGACGGAGTTGTCGGATTCGCCATCGTCGGGCCTCCCCGGGACGACGTTGCGCCAGGTACCGGGCAACTATGGGCGATCAACCTGCATCCCGACTCATGGGGACAGGGAATCGGCTCGAAACTGTTCGGCGCCGCAGAACAGCTTCTGCGGCGACTCGGTTACGCCGCCGGCTATCTGTGGGTGGAACAGGGAAACGATCGCGCGATCCGGTTCTACCGCGGACGAGGATGGCCGGCCGACGGCGCCAGCAAGGTCGACGTTGACACCACGCCGCCGCTTACCGAGAACCGGCACAGCCGTACGTTCCGGTAGCTCTGCCCGACCGTCAACGCAACAGACTTTCCAGCCTCCTTATCGACATTGAAGGTCAACGGCCGGAACCAGTCGTCACAGCAGCGAGTCACGTCTCCGAACGACCTCCCCTACTCCTGATCACGCAAGCGTGGTAGAGATGGACACAGCAGATGGCCGATCGGCAGGCCTCGCAGCCACCGCACAGCACACAAGCATTTGGAGCTCGTTTGCCAGGCGATATCAGCAAGTACCCCAGGGCGCGGCTGACCCGCGCCGCCTTCCTGAAGTCCGCTCTGGGCGCTGCCGTCGGTCTCTCCACGATCGGTACCGGGATAACCGCCGCCGGGGCCGCCTCGGATGGACGCCCGCCAGACGGCCGAACTCCGGAGGTTATTAAACTCGCCGATCTGACCGGCCCTGGGCTTACAACGGGCTTCCGGATGGAGGCAACCAGCCTTGGCATACCAGCCGTCACGCCCGACGGGCGTACCCTCTTCATCTTTGGCGACACCTTCGAGAATGCGAAGGTGGGCAACGGCTGGTGGCGATCACCGGTCGGTCTGTATTCGACGACGAAGGACCTGAACAGCGGGGTCCAGTGGTCCGGTGCCGTGGGCGGCAGCGTGGCCGAACAGTTGTGGCCATATGTGCATAACAACCCTGGGTTCTCTACCGTCCTGCCCACTGACGTGCTGACCATCGGCGGCAGCATGTACCTGCACGTAATGGTTTGCCGGGAAAATGGCAGCGTGGTCCGAACCGAGATCTGGCGCTCGGAAGACTCCGGCGGCAGTTGGACATTCACCGGGGCGCAGTTCGACGCCGAGCTTCATGGCGGCCTGTTCCAGCAGCTGACCTGGGCGCCAGGCGGCGACGGCTATGTGTACATCTACTCAACCGGCTTCCAGCGAGACAAGCCGATCATCCTGAGCCGGGTTCGACAGGACCGAATTGCTGATTCGACGGCCTATCAACCGTGGGGCTACAGCGAGGGCGCCTGGGCCTGGGGCCGCACGCCGACCCCGGTACTTGCCGGAAAGTTCGGCGAACTCTGCCTGCGCCGGCTGGGCGGCCGATGGGTGCTTACCTGGTTCAATGCCGGTGAAGACAGGATTGAGGGCTTGATCGCCGATTCCCTGACCTCGAATCTCGAATTGGCCGAGCGAAAGACGTTGGTCTATGGCACGCACTGGGCCGGCGAGGATGACAACCACGTTGCCCAGCTCTACGGCGGTTACATCATTCCGGGATCAACGCTGAACCAATTGCATCTGTCCGTCAGCCAGTGGAAGACCGATACGGGTTGGCCCTATAAGGTCATGCAGTTCCGGGTCACCGACTTCGCATCCTGAATAGAGGAATCGCTTCATGCTCGCCGTCGAAATCCCCACGCCGGTTGACGGCATATTGGCCCATCCGAGCTCGAAACTGACGGAGTAGACGCAGAGCGATGCCGGACTCCCGCCCTGAACCAACTGGCTCTCGTCGCCTCCGCACAGCGGTCATCTACAACCCCACCAAGGTGAACCAGCCGCGTCTGCGTCGGGCCATCGCTGCTGTTGAGCGAGATCGAGACTGGCGGCCGTCAGTATGGCTGGAGACCGAACGCCACGATGCCGGAGCCGGTGCTGCGCATAAGGCGCTCGCCCAGGAGGTCGACCTGATCATTGCGGCGGGAGGCGATGGAACCGTAAGGGCGGTGGCCTCGGAACTGGTCGACACGCAGGTCCCACTCCTGATCATTCCGGTCGGCGCCACGAACCTGTTCGCCACCAATCTGGGATTGCGGTCCCGCGGTTACACCCGCGCGCTGCGTCGTGCCCTTGCCGGTCAACCCTTTTCGGTCGGTGCCGGCCGAATCGAGCTCACCAGAGCTGACGGCGGCCTGGAAAGCCTGCGGTTCTTCGTGATCACCGGATTCGGCCTGGATGAACACATGGTTCGCAACACGAGCGCCAAGCACAAGAACGCCCTGCGCTGGCCCGCCTACATTCCCGCAATCATCACCAGCCTGCGTTCACGCGCCTCCAGCCGGGTCCGGATCCGACTCGACGGCCAGGATCAGGGCTGGCAACAGGCCCATACGGTGATGACCGGAAGCTGCGGTCGGCTGCCGACCGGGATCAGCATCCTGCCAAATGCTCATCCTGCCCGGGGTAGCTTCGATGTGCTCACGATGCGTTCACTAGCGCCGCTCAACCTCGTACGATTCATGGCCTGGCTCGTCCGGAAAAACCTTCCTGCCGGCCGGAACCAACGCCGGCGGCAAAGGGATTCGAGCCACAACACGACGCTCTCCTACCGCGAAGCGCACTCAGTCACGCTCGACTTCGAGGGTCCAATGGCTTTTCAGGCTGACGGGGAATCCATCGGGGAGGCCACCGCTGCGCAGATCGACCATCTACCAGACGCCATCCGGGTCATGCTGCCGGTAGGTACAACATGGCCCGGATTGCGCAGTCACGTTGCAAGAGCGTCGGAACTTCAGCGATCCTGCTTGCCAGACACTGCGGACCGGAGAAAACCATAAAGCGACATGTAGGCAAACAGAGTGCCTACGAGGACTGCGATGCCAAAAGCACCTCCCAGGTCTGCTTCCTGCCACATGCTGACCCCGGCATACGCAATCAGGAGACACATTCCCGCAATCAGGATATGCAAGAAGACCGTAACCTTACTCTGCATAGTTCACTCTTCCTCTTGGGACCCGGTTATTTGGCCGGCAGCTAATCAACTTGATATTTGCTTAACCGCAATTCTGTATATCTTTGACATGATCTACCAGACGCAATCCGGGTCATGCTGCCGGTAGGCGATTAGGCAGCGATGCCGCGTGCGTCCAGGGCGTCCTGCACAATCGTCAGGCCGTTCATTCCCGGCATCTTCGCTACATGCGAGTCGATAACCGCCGCCGCCTGCCGACCGTCGGCGCCCTCGAACAGATGACCCATTACGTGCGTCACCTCGGAATCGGGCATCACCCCGGAACCCACCGGACCCCAGAACTTTCGCAATGCGAACCGGGCCAGTGTCTGCGCTTTCTTGTTCCCATCCAGCCGGGCACGGGCTTGGGTCGCATAGAAGGCGACGTGCCGCGCTTCCTGCTTGGCTATCCGCTTCAGCAGGTCCGCGAGCACCGGGTGGCCCTCGAGGTCGGCCAGCCGGTTGTATGCAGCCACCGCCGACCATTCATTGGCCGCACCCCAGATCATGTGCACAGCCATGAAATCCTTACCCACCAGATTCGAAAGCACGGACTGCTTCACCGGGTCGAGCCTGTCTTTCCAGCCGAGCTTCAGCCGCTTCGCTTTCAGCTGATCGAAGTCAATCACGATGTCATGCATCTTCAGCACGGCTGCCAGCGCCTCGCCGTGCCAGAACTCCTCGCGGTTCCACATGGTCATGAACGCGTTGACCTCAGGATCCTTGTGTGACGGTGTCACCAGCATGTCTCGCAGGTAGCAGACGGTGTGATACTCGATGTCGCACATATAGCTCAGGCTGCGCAGTGATTCCTCCGGCAGTGGATTGCTGCGGAACTGCTCGAAGTCAAGGTCCTCCCAGTTCACGGCGACGGAAGTCCGGGCGTACTTGTCGATGTCAAATGCCATGGTTGCGTTGTACCGCCGAGGCGTTCAGGCGGTCCTTCCTCCTTTTCCGAGGTTCGGCTGCAGGCTTTCCGAGGTTCGACTGCTCATCGGCTTTTCGGCCCTGATCTGGAAAGTGAATTGTCAATGTCGGTCCGCCCTGATCTGGAAACCGGAGCGCAACGAGTCGAGCCGGGTCAGCGGGCGCTGTGCCCACTCCTCGACCTTCCATCGTGCCTGGACAGCGTGGCGGTAAAGCCCGGGATCGGGATTGACAACATGCGGATTGCCCACCAGTTGGAGCCAGGACAGATCCGCGTGCGAGTCGCCGTAGGCATATGACCGCGCCAGGTCCGCGCCGCATTCCCGGGCATAACGCTCCAGCCAGGCCGCCCGTGCCTCGTCGACAAGTGGCGGCGTCGCCAGGTAGCCGGTCCACCTGCCGTCGGCCTCGTGCATCCGCCCCGCAACCACCTCATCGAAGAAGGGCTCCAGCGGTGTGACAATCGCGTCGATCGTGCCGGTTACCAGAACGGTCCGGTGACCGGCCTCCCGATGTTCGTCGATCCTGCGCAACGCGTCCGGTCGCACCCGGGACATCAGCAGATCTCCGATTTCACCGCTCATCAACTTCCGCAGTTTTTCCACGTCGAGGCCCTTGTAGCGACGCATGAAGGTCCGGATGAACTCGCCGCGGTCCCGCTCCTCCGCTCTGAGGTAGCCGGGGGCCGAACGTGCCAGGTCGGCGACGTCGCCGAGCCAGCCAAGTCTCGATCGCATCGCCAGCTGGATCCACAAGTAGTGTTCGACGGTGTTCGACGAGACGACCGTGCCTTCAAGGTCGAAGATCGCCAGGGTGTCCGGCGCTCGTTTCAGAACCACGTCACCGGCGGGCACCGAAGCGGGACGCGAACTGAATGCGCGCATGGACTTGGTGATCCCGGGAAAATGGATCTGCTGAAAGTACGTCGTCCAATCGATCTCCCGCACATCGAATCCACGCTCGGTCTTCGCGCCGTCCGAGAGTGACTGGTGCAACGCCCGGGTATTCGCGTCGTCGTAAATGATCTCTGCCTGCGTGTACGGCTGATACAGATCCGCGTAATGTCGCAGGATTTCCAGGTCGTTCTGTTGAACCATCACGCCCTGCATCCATTTTCTGGTCCGGACAGTACCGGGCAGGCTGGTCAGCATTCTTTCGGCAATGGCATTGGTTCGTTCGCTGGTGCGCAGCTTCGATTCGATCCGATGCCGGCCGGGGAAGTTCCAGGTCGGCACCTGGATATGCGCCCCATCGCCATCCGGCACAGGATTGCTCCGGAAGTAGCTGTGCACATTCTCGTACATCTCCCGGAACAAGAATGGATTACTTGCGCCCGAGGCAAGGTGGAAGTAACGTGCGCCGTCCTGCTCGCTCGGCTGCTCTACCAGCGCCAGGATCGCATTGACAACGAAATCAACCGGAATGATGTCAAGCACGCTGTCCGGCAGACCGGGAAACTCCGGCAGTACGCCGCGCCCGTAGGCAAGGATCAGCGGGTCGGCAACCTTGAAGCCGTCGATCCAGCCGGGGAACGGATGCCGCAGCGCGCTTTCAACAATCGACGGCCGGAGCACCGAAAGCCGGTTGCCCTGCTCCGCCCAGAGCTCTTCGGCAACCCGCTCGCCAAGGGCCTTTGTGAAGGCGTACACATCGGGCCAGCCGAGGCTTTGTGCCCGGGTCCGGCCGTACTCGATCAGGCGCTTGTTGACCCAGTCGATCCGGTTGGCCTCGGCAGCGGACGAAATCGCCTGTGGGCCGGCCTTGCCATGCCGAGAGCGGGCCTTGGCTATCGCCTGCTTCAGGATTTCCGGTCGCCTGGACGAAGCCTCGACCAGGCCGCGGGCTTCCCTGGCGGCCTCCGCTTCCCTGCGCCAGTCCGAGGTGTGTCGCAGGGATTCCTCGCCCACCACGCCTTTCCGCAGGCCACCGACGTAAGCCGTGGACACATGAATCACATGTGGCGCGCCGCCGGATGCCGCCAGGGCGCGGTACAGGCTCTCAGCGCCACCGAGGTTCGTCGAGAAAGCCTCGTCGATCGGCGGATCGAACGACACAGTTGACGCACTGTGCACCACCGCCGTCAGGTCGGCCGGCAGCTTCGGCACGCTGAGCAGATCTCCCTCGAGCACGCTGACCCGTTCGGCGAGCACCTGTTCGGCAGCATCCCGCCCACCCACCCGAGCGACCCAGTTCCCGAACACGGGTTTCCGCAGCAGCTGGTTGAGCCGAGTTCGCCCGGTCAACGTGCCCTTCAGCCTGATCAGAACGGTGACCCGCAGGTCCGGCATCGACGAGATGATCCGTTCGAGCACGGCCTGGCCCAGGAAGCCGGTGACGCCGGTAATCAGAACATTTCCGGCGGCCGGCAGGGCCGTTCGGGGCATTGCATCACTCATTCGCCGCCTGCTTTCCTCGGACGCTGCGTCGACGCCAGGCCGAGCCGGCTTAGCTGTCGGGACGCCGGCCTGGTTCCCACAAGGCCCGGCAGCGCTGCCAGCTCCTGGTCAAACCCGATTACTTTTGCCCGGCTACCGGCCGTGGATAGCGGATCGGTAAGCACACGTCGAGTCTCCTGAGCCGGCTGGGCCGAAAAACTCAGCGGAAGCCAGTTTCGCCGCAACGCCAGCCGGGTTAATCGACGGGCTACCGGGGACGCGGCCAGACGACTGCGGGCTTCCTGGGCATAGAACTTCAGATGGCGTTCCTTCTGGGACACGATGTCGCCGACGACGTCCGACAACGCTCCCCCACTCTCAATCTCGATGATGCCTTCGTACACGATCTGGCCGAGCCGTTCCTCCAGCAGGCCGACTGTCATATGGATGGCGATGAAGTCGCTGCCGATCAGGTTGGCCGAGACCGAATTCCGGATCGGCACCAGCCGATCCAGCACCGCGGCAACGCTGCCGGCAAATGTGTGGTCCGGCGCAAGGGCAATTTCTTCGCCGGGAACGCCGTGCGTTTCCAGAACAGCGGCGAGCGTGTCGGCTATCCAAAATTTCTCGTAGGCCCAACTGGTCAGGAACGCCGTCACGTAAGCGTCCTTGTGCGAAGGTGTCACGAGCAGATTCCGCAGCTGAGACAGGGTGTAGCGCTCGATCAGCGTCATGTACCGCAACTGTCGCAGGGTCGCTCTGGGCAGCGACTGCTCGGCTAGTTTCCGGTAGGGCAGCGAATCTCTGCGGCTTCCCCGCGCCGTACGCGCAAATTCACGCACATCGAAGCGTTCCGGGTCCGTATCCAAACTGCGAGCGGCTATGACCAAAGCGGATTCCGAATTCTCTACAGGAGCGACGCCCGGATCCGGGTATCACACGCAATGAGCGTTCTGGTTGACGGCGCACTACTTCTGGCCAAACTCTATCGACCGAGGGCAAACGCCAGTCCGACCACCCCCAGATTTGTGAGGCCCAGGTCACATCGGCAGAGTCAGCGTCTACGATGAACTCCATGGCGACGGCAATGGTCACGGGCGGGCATTCGGGAATCGGAGCGGCCTTCGCCCGGGCATTCGCAAAGCGCGGCGTCAACCTGGTTCTGGTGGCCCGCAACAGTGACCGGCTCGAGGCTGTCGCCGCAGAATTGCGCACCAGCTGGAACATCAACGTCGAAACCCTCGCCGTCGATCTGGCAGACCGGGCCGAGACGCTCAGGCTCGCCGAACGGCTCACCGATCCTGCGCGTCCGGTCGACGTCTTGGTCAACAATGCGGGCTTCGGCATCCGCACCCGGCTGCTCGATCCGGACACCGCGACGATCGAACGGGGTCTCGACGTCATGTGCCGCGCCGTGCTGATTCTCGGCGGCACCGCCGGCAGGGAAATGCGGCAACGCGGCCGGGGCACCATCATCAACGTGTCCAGCGTCTCCGGCGCGATCGCTATGGGCGCCTACTCTGCCGTGAAGTCCTGGGTGACTACGTATTCGGAAGGCCTGGCCGTCGAGTTGGCAGGAACCGGCGTCACGGTGACCGCGCTGTGCCCGGGCTGGGTCCGCACCAACTTCCACGAAAGTGCCGGCATCAATGCTGCCAAGATCCCGTCACAACTGTGGCTGGACGCAGATGACGTGGTCGAGCAGTGCCTGAAGGATTCAGCCCGCGGAAAAGTGATATCGGTGCCGTCCAAGCGGTTCACGCTGCTCAACTGGGCGGCACGGCACCTGCCACGCAGCGTCATTCGGGCGGTTTCGGCGAGACTTTCCGCAGGCAGATCGAGTCCAGGTTCCGCAGGCAGATCGAGTCCATAGGATGCTTCCTGATAGGTTCTTGCCAGCCGTCGCGACAACGAGAGGCCGTTTGAGATAGATGCAACGCTTCCGACGCTACCGATCTCCCTCGTTGGCTTGTGCCCGTTTCGTCGCGCAGCGTTTGCTGCTCAAGCCCTTGGTTTGGTCGCTGGCCAGGGTTGAGGTCCGCGGCAGGGATAATCTCCGCTCGTTGACGCCGCCATTTATCGCGGTCGCCAACCATTCCAGCCACCTCGATGCGCCGCTCGTGATGGGTGCCCTCCCCCGCCGGTTCGCGCGCTACCTCGCGACAGGTGCGGCTGCGGACTACTTCTTTCACAAGTGGTGGCTCAAGTTGTTCACCACACTCTTCTTCAATGCTTTCCCGGTCGAGCGGTCCGAAACATCATCACGGCGCGGCGTTGCCAGCGGCTTGTTGAAGGTGAGAGTTCCGATCCTGCTGTTCCCGGAAGGTTCCCGGGCATCCGGTCGGCAGGTCACCGAATTCCAGCCCGGCGCTGCGGCGTTGAGCATCAACCTTCGCATCCCCTGTGTCCCGGTTGCCCTGGTTGACGCCGATCTGGCGATGCCACGAGGCTCGCGCTGGCCGGTCCGCGGACGGCAGCCGGTCACGGTGGTGTTCGGCGCGCCGATGCATCCGCGCGCCGGCGAGTCCGCCGCAGCCTTCGCCGGGCGCCTGAAGGATACGGTCCGCGCGCTATTCGACAGCGCCTCACAGTCACACCAGCAAGACGACGCGTGGCCGGACGGATTATCCGCCTAGACAGTCATCGCCGGCTTGGCAGAGTTAACGCATTAGAGAAGAGGGAGCATGACCACGGTCAAACACATGAAATGGTGGGGCTGGGGCGTCGAGGGCGTCCAATTCGAGTACCACAACAAGCCCAACTTCGCCCCTTTCGTCAAAGAAGCCGTCGACCTCGACCTGGAAGTAGAACCAGCAGACATCGACGCACCCGATCTTGACCGGCTCCGGCTTCCCGACTCGCTGATTTCGGCGGCACAACTTGCGCGGCTCACCGAGCTGGTCGGGGATGCTCACGTCACGACCGAACGGCTGGAACGCGTCACCCATACCTACGGCAAGAGCATCCGGGACTTGCTCCGGTTGCGCGACGGCAGCATCGCACGCGTTCCCGATGTCGTTGTCTACCCGGGCACCGAGGCTGAGGTACAGCAGATTGTCGATCTCGCTGTCGATCAGGACGCCGTGCTGATTCCTTTTGGCGGCGGCACCAATATCTCGGGCAGTCTGGAGCCACTCCCCGAGGAAACCCGCCCGATAATCTCACTTGATCTTGGCCGGATGAACCGGGTCCTGGAAGTCGACGAGCAGTCCGGGCTGGCCCGGGTGCAGGCCGGAACTCTTGGCCCCGACCTTGAAGAGCAGCTGGGCGATCGTGGCTGGACGATGGGCCACTTCCCCGACAGCTTCACGCACAGCACGCTGGGTGGCTGGGTCGCCACCCGGTCCTCGGGCATGCAATCGGACAAGTATGGCGACATCGCCGAGATCACCCGGGGCCTGAGGGTCGTCGTGCCGCGCCGCACGCTCGTCATCCGGCCGCTACCCGGCACCTCGACCGGCCCAAGTGTCCGGGAAATGATCCTGGGCAGCGAAGGCAGGCTCGGCGTCATCACCGAAGTGACCGTGCAGATCCATCGGCTGCCCACCGAGCGTCAGGTGCTCGGCTACCTGTTTCCGGACTGGCAGGCGGGCCTTGCCGCGATGGAGGAGATCGCCAGCAGTGACGCGTCCCCATCGGTGACCCGGGTATCGGATGCCCGGGAGACCGGATTCTCCTTCGCGACCCGGAAGAAGGGCAAGAAAGTCTCCGGCGCGGTGAGCGCTGCCCTGATGAAGGTCCTCGAACGCAAAGGGTGGGACCTGGAAAAGCTCTGCCTGTCGTTCATCGGTTACGAGGGCAGCAAACGGCATGTCGGCTATGAGAAGAACCTCGTGCGCCAGATTGTGCGCAAGCACGGCGGAATCCTGCTCGGAAAAGGCCCCGGCACGCTCTACGACCAGAAGAAGTTCGACACGCCGTACATCCGCGACTTCCTGCTCGATCGCGGCGCGGCAGCAGACGTCTCCGAGACAGCCGCTCCGTGGTCAAGGCTGCGGGATCTCTATGCCGGCACCGTTGCCGCGGCAAACGCCGCCTACCGGGAAATCGGCGTCAGGGGCTGGATAATGTGCCACCTCTCGCACTCCGAGCACTCGGGTGCCTGCCTGTACTTCACTTTCGCGTTCCGGCACGACGACAACGATCCGATCGGTCGGTACGAGGTAGTGAAAACCGCCATCCAGCAGGCATTCATCGACAATGGCGGCACCCTCTCCCACCACCACGCCGTAGGGCGCGAGCATGCACCGTGGATCGAACAAGACCTTTCCCCGGCGGGAGCGGACATGTTACGCGGCCTGTTCGAATCGGTTGATCCTAAGCGGAACCTGAACCCAGGGAAGATAGTGTTCTAGCGTTTGGCGCCGGTGGCGACCGCTAGGCGCCGGTGGCGACCGCTAGGCGCCGGTGGCGACCGCTAGGCGCCGGTGGCGACCGCTAGGCGCCGGTGGCGACCGCTAGGCGCCGGTGGCGACCGCTAGGCGCGGTATTCCTGCACCAGGGGGCAGTCGAAGGGCCCCCGGGCTTTCAGGCCGACCGCATTGAGATACCGGACGACGATCCCGTAGGACTTGAGCAGCGTGGTCTCCGTGTAGGCAACGCCGTGAGTCTCGCAGTAGTCGCGAACCACCTTCTGGGCGTGGCGCAGGTTCGGTCGCGGCATGCTGGGGAACAGATGATGCTCGATCTGATAGTTAAGACCGCCCATCGCGAGGTCTACGAATGATCCGCCCTTGATATTGCGCGACATCAGCACCTGGCGGCGCAGGAAGTCCACCTTGGCGTTCTTCGGCACGATCGGCATCCCCTTGTGGTTGGGTGCAAACGCAGCGCCGAGCAGGAATCCGAACACGCCAACCTGCACACCAAGGAATGCAGCGGCGATTCCCGGACTCAGCAGGATGAACAGTACCGCGACGTAGCCCCCCAGGCGGACGATCAGAAACGTGATCTCGACCCACCGAAGTTTGATCGGCCGCTTGCCGAACGCCGTTTTCACGCTCTGTACGTGCAGGTTGATTCCCTCGAGAAAGAGCAACGGGAAGAACCAGTAACCCTGCCGCTTGGCGAACGCTTCGCCAATGCCCTTGCGCTTCTCGGCGTCCGCCGGGGTAAAGGCGAGCACATCGGAGACGATGTCCGGATCCTTACCCATCTGGTTTGGCGCCTGGTGGTGCCGGTTGTGCTTGTTCATCCACCAGCCGTAGCTCAGCCCGGCAGCGAGACCGGACAGCAGGCGACCGGTCCATTCGTTCCATCGGTGCGACTGGAAGATCTGCCGGTGGGCTGCCTCATGCCCGAGGAATCCGAACTGGGTGAGGACGACGCCCATCAGCGCGGCAACGATCAGCTGGTACCAGGTATCGCCGAGCAAAACGACGGCGACCCACAGTCCGGTGTAAACCAGCACTGTTCCAATGATCATCGACCAGTAGAAACCGTATGAGCGCTTCAGCAGGCCGAGCGCTGTTACCTGCTTCATGAGTTCGGCGTAATCGCTGACGTGACGTTCGCGGATCGGACGTTGGCGCTCTTCAACTGCCTGGTGGGAGGTCGTCATCAGGGCTGCTTTCTCCAGTATCTTCGTTCGGCGACGGGTCTGATCCGACGCGTTGTGGCGTCGCATCAGGCTTGCGATCCGCAGTGCGGGTACCCGCACTGCCGACTAAATCCAGGACCACACTGTTAAGCGTTGCAACGAACGGCACAGCAAATAGCGCTCCGGGAACTCCAGCCACAACTGTACCGGTTGCGACCGCCAGAATGACGCCGAGCGGATGTACGGAGACTGCTTTTCCCATCACAAAGGGCTGAAGGACGTGGTTTTCGAGCTGCTGGACGCCCACCACGACGGCGAGCATGATCAGCGCTGCTACCCAGCCCTGGCTGACCAGCGCGACAAGCACGACAACAAGACCGGACGCCACCGCACCGATAACCGGGACGAAGGATGCCAGGAATACCAGAATTCCCAGTGGGACGACCAGCGGTAGCCCAAGGATCGCCGCACCGATCGAGATACCCACGGCATCGACAAAAGCCACGAGGACCTGCACCCGCACGTACTGCACGAGCGTAATCCAGCCTCGGGCGCTCGCGCTCGCCGTCCGTCGGCGGGCCCTGTCCGGCAGCAGCCGGATCAGCCATTCTGAGATCTTCCGTCCGTCCTTGAGGAAGAAGAAAGTAGCGAAAAGAGCGATAAGCGAACCGGCGATGAAGTGGCCGGCGGTACCGGTGACGGCGAGGGCGCCGCCGAGTATCTGGCTGGAATTTTCCTGTAACGCGGAGACGGCCTGGCTGACCGCCTGGTCGACGGCATCGGCAATCTGCCCGGTGCTGAACCCGAACGGGCCGGACTGGAGCCAGGCCACGACCGATTCGTACCCGGCAACGGATTGCGCCACCAGATCGTCCGACTGGACGGCTAGCTGCTGCCCGACCAGCGTGAACAGGCCAGCGACGATCACCAGAAAACTCAGGAAGGCAATTGTGGTCGCGAGCGCCCGCGGGACCCCTTTTCGGTGCATCCAGTTCACCCATGGGGCAAGCAGGGCACTCATCAACAACGCCACTAGCAACGGGATGACGATGGTGGCGACATAGCTCAGCCCATAGAACAGCAGCGCGACCGCCGCCGCCACTGCGAGCAGCCGCCATGCCCATGCCGCGGCTAGCCGCAGAGCAGGCACAACGAAAGGCTGCCCGTCGTCCGTGTCGTAGGTAAAGACCTGACGATCTTCGAAGGGCGAGGGTTCTTCACCGCCTGGCACAACCGGGTAACGGCTGGTGACGCGGCTAAGGTTCCCGCCAGGCCGCTGCGCGTCGGTCGTCTGCGCGACGGGCTTTGCGCCGTCCGGTGTCTGCGAATTCTTCCGTCGAAACGTCCACATCAGCTCAGTCCGCTCGTTATCGTGTTCGCCCCGCAAAGAATGACGGCGACCCGTTCGCCGTCCTCGGGTTGGTACGCGCCGGATGTCAGGGCCGCAAGTGCTGCGGCCGTGCCGAGTTCGACGACGATTCGGTAAGTGTCCCAGAGGACCTGACGTGCCTCGACTATGGCCTCGTCACTGACCAGAACGCTGGCCGCGGTGGCGTCTACCGCGGCCGCATAGCCGATCTCGCCCATTCGGCGGGCACCGAGAGAATCGACAGCCACGCCGGACACGCCGACATCGACTGGCCCGCCGGCGATTCGGGCGCTGTGCCAGGTGGGTATGTTCTCCGGTTCTACGCCGACGATTGCCACCCGGGAATTGAGCGCGGCGCAGATGCCACCGAGCAGGCCGCCCCCACCGACAGAGACGAGTACCGTGTCGACGGCTTCCAGCTGCGATTCAAGCTGAAGTCCGATGGTGCCCTGACCGGCGCAGACCTCAGGCTGATCGTAGGCGTGCACGAAGATCGCGCCGGTACGTTCCTCCTCGAGCCTCGCCGCATCGTACGCCTCGGCATACTCGGCTCCGACCTGCCGAACCGTGGCTCCCAGGCCCAGCAGCCGCTTCACCTTCACCAGCGGGGCGGTTTCCGGCAGATAGATAGTGGCTGGCAGGCCGAGCTGGCCGGCGGCGTACGCCACGCCGAGGCCCGCATTGCCGCCGGAGGCCGCAATGGCACCGGTCTGGCCGAGTTCCCCGGTCTCCCGCGCGCTCAGCAGGCGGTTCATCGCTCCCCTGGCCTTGAACGATCCGCTGTGCTGCATGAACTCGCATACCAGAGAGACCTGCGCCCGGCTGCCGAAGCTGCCGGTCTCAGTTGACACCGTTGGCGTGGTGCGGATGTACGGGTCGATCCGCGCGTAAGCGGCCTCGACGTCGGAACGGATGAGCATACTGCGATTCAATGTCACCGCGTCCAAGGAAGCAAGCCTCGCGCCCGGCGATTGGGCTTGCCGATAAGTACACCTACGGCGGCTGGGGCAAGTGGCGGCGGGCTGCCGGTCACTCGTGGCATTCCTCCGCGGTGCCGTGACAGAGTCGAAACTCCGTGGTGGCTAGGCTTGGGTCCGTGACTGGCTTCGATGGATACATGCCCGCACGCCGGGAATTCTTCGCGCGCGAAGTGACCGATGTCGCTCCGGAACTGCTGGGGTGCGTGTTGCAACACAGCGACGGCGCGGGAACGGTCGGCATCCGGATCACCGAAGTGGAGGCGTATGCCGGCGAACGCGATCCGGGGGCGCACTCCTACCGCGGCCGGACGGAACGCAACAAGACGATGTTCGGTGAGCCCGGGCACGTCTACTGCTACTTCACCTACGGCCTCCATCATGCCGTGAACCTGGTCGCAGGCACGGCGGGTCAGCCATACGGTTGCCTGATTCGTGCAGGTGAGGTGATTCGCGGAGCCGAGCTAGCCCGCAAGAGACGCGAGGCGAAGCCGCGCAAGAATCCGCTACTCGACCATGAATTGGCCCGTGGCCCTGCGTGTATCGCGCAGAGCTTCGACGTCGATCTTGGCAATGACGGCGACGATCTCTTCGGCTCCGGCTGGGAAGTGCTGCTGCCGTCGGGCGAGCTGTCGTTGCCCCATCTGACCGGCCCGCGGGTCGGTGTCAGCGGTCCCGGCGGAGACGGCACGGCCTTCCCATGGCGCTTCTGGCTCCCTGAGGAACCTTCCGTGTCGGCATACAAGCCGGCGTCCCGGCCGGGGAGGGTGCGCAGTGGCGCAGCGCGGTAGGCCAAAGGGTGACGGCCACCAGAAACAGCAGATCCTGGACGCCGTGATCCGGCTGACAGTTCAGCAGAGTTCGTCGACGATCCGGATGCGCGATGTCGCCGAGGCCGCGGACGTGTCGGTTGGCATGATCCAGCACCACTTCGGCTCTCGCGACAACCTGATGGACGAGGCAAGCAGGCGGTACCTGCTGGACGTCGTTTCCAAGCTGCGGAGTATTGCCGCCGAGGATGCCGCTCCCTGGGACAAGCTGATCCGGTTGTGCCGCCGCGCCCAATCCCTCGAGGACATCAACGACCGGGTGGTGGTCTGGATCGACCTGCTGTCGCACGCCACCCGGGAAGCCAGCCCACGAGAGTCCGCCCAGGCGATCAACACGGCGTGGACTGACCTGCTGGCCGAGGTGATTGCCGAAGGGACATCCTCTGGCGAGTTCAGACCGGTCGGCGGCGCCCGCACCGTGGCCGAGCAGTTGGTCGCTTTCGTCGACGGACTCGACGTGGCAGTCGCCTCTGGAAGCGTCGGCACCGACTCCACCTGGCGGGACGACCAGCTGTACTCGATGACGCGCATCCTGCTGGGTCTGCCTTCCCACTAGGCTCCCCGCCGTCAATGTCGAAGTGACACTTGACACACTCGGGACGAATTGCCAATATCGTCATATTGTTAATTCGTGCCGGCAACGACGCTGGCCGGAAGGAGTCCCGGTGACCGCCCCTCTGCTCTTTGCTCTGTACTACGGAACATTTCCGCTGCTCTTCATCATCGGCTGCTGGATCGTCATCCGGCGCGATTACAAAGGCGACAAGTAGTGTTCGCCGCCGCGATTATCGGTAGCTTCGCGCTCTACCTCGTGATTGGCGCCATCGTCGGCAGGACCGTCAAGAACAAGGCTGACTACTACGTTGCCGGCCGTTCGGCGCCCACCTTTCTGATCGCTGGAACCCTCGTGGCTTCGTTCCTTTCCACGGTGTCATTCATGGGTGAGCTCGGCTTCTCTTACGACGGCTACCCGGTGGTGATGCTGATCCTGACCGCGATCAACATCTCCGGCTACGTGATCGGGGTGCTCGCCTTCGGCCGCTACCTGCGCCGGTCCGAGGCACTGACAGTGCCGGAATTCTTCGGTAAGCGGTTCAACTCCACCGGACTACAGGCCCTGGCAGGTGTCATGGTTGTGGTCGGCGTCGGACTTTACCTGGTTGCGGTGACGCAGGGATTGGCCTTGGTGCTGACCCAACTGATCGACCTGCCGTACTGGCTCGTGCTGTTGATCGTCTGGGCTGCCTACACGCTGTTCACCCTAATGTCAGGCTCGCGTGGTGTCCTGGTCAACGACACACTGATGTTCCTGATCTTCGCCTTGGCCGCCGTTCTGGGCCTGGGCGGCGTCATTGCCGCCGCAGGCGGACCCGTGGAAGCCATGCATAAGATGTCAGCAATCGGCAGCAAGCCCGACGCTTTGAGCTGGCATGGCCTTACCGGCGAGACCAGCTACATGGGAACCCCGGCAGACACTCTGATCTACGCCATCACCCTCGGGGTCGTCTGGGCGACGGTTGTCGCGGTCAGCCCGTGGCAGTCCAGCAGGTATCTGATGGCCAGGAATGAGCACGTTGCGCTGAGGAGCGGCCTGGTCGCCACTGCCTCGCTCGCGGTGATCTACCTGTTCCTCACCTTCGGCGGATTCTCGATCAACATCTTCAACCCCAACATCGAGCCGTCAGAGATCGCGTTCATCTGGGCTGCTGAGAACATTCTGCCGCCGGTGGTCGGGGTCATCATCGTCACCGGAATCGCCGCGGCGGGACTTTCCTCCGCAGCGTCCTTCCTGTCCCTGATCGGCTTCAGCGTGGCGAATGACATCATGCCCTGGATCAGCCGGCGTTCCAGCGTCACGGCGGACGACGCGACCACGCTGCGCACCTCGCGAATCGTGATGCTGATCGCCGGACTTGCGGTGCTGGGCATAACGTTCATCGCGCCGCCAGCCGTCATGACAATTGGGTATTTCGCGGCGACGCTCTTCGCCGCGGCCTGGGGACCGGTGGCCGTGTGGTGCATCAAGGGCACCCGGATGACGACCCGCGGCGCCGCGGCCGGAATGATCTCCGGATTCCTCGTGGTCGGCATCCTCAACGGTCTGGTTGAGTTTGCGGGAGTGGAGCTGCCAACCATCGCCAACCCGGTGATCCTGGGCCTCCTGGCCAGCGTTGCCGGGGTACTGGTGGGCAATATCGGTCAGAAGGCACCGAGCGTCGGCGTCGAGTTCCTGGCCAAAATCCTGCCGACACCCGCAGCCGAGAAAAGCCGGTCCGATCTGCTGATCACCAGGCGGGTTACGACGGCGACCGCCGTCGTGCTCGTACTGTGCACCGGGGTGCTCGTCGTGCTTTATGCCATTCCGCATGCAGACTTTATCGCCGGGGCGATGCCGTAACTGGTTGCAAAACCAACCCTGAGCCCAATACTCGAGAAGTGGAAACCCAATGCATACCGCACGCACAAACTATCCGGACGCGCTGAGCCCGATTGCGATCGGTAATGTCTCGGTTCGCAACCGGATCTTCAGCTCGGCGCACCAGACCGGGCTCGTGCACGATCATCTGCCGACCGAGGACCTGCTCGCTTACCACCGCGAACGTGCGCGCGGCGGCATTGGGGCGATCTTCATGGAGGCCTCGGCTACGCATCCGAGCGGCCTGCTGACGCCGCACACCATTGGCGCCTACCTTCCGGAGTCGATTCGGCCGATGTCGGAAATCGCCGATGCCGTGCACAGGGAGGGCGCGAAGCTCTTCGTGCAGCTGTTCCATGGCGGCCGCGAACAGATTGCCACAGCGCCGAAGCAGCCGGCGGTGGCGCCCAGCGCGGTGCCCTCGGCCAGGTTCCATGTGGAGCCGCGGGCGCTGACCGGTACCGAGATCTTCGAGCTGGTGACCGGATATCGGCAAGCTGCCTCGCACGTTGCACAGGCCGGACTGGACGGCGCCGAGGTCTCGGCATCGCATGCCTATCTGCCGGCTCAATTTTTCGCCAAGCGCAGTAATCACCGGACGGACGACTACGGCGGCAGTCTTCGTAACCGGCTCCGGTTCGTGATGGACGTGCTTAACGCCACCCGTGAGGGCCTGGGGCCGGACAAGGCGCTCGGGGTCCGACTGGCGATCGACGAGATCAGCCCGGATGCCCTCGACCGGAACGCCTGCATAGAGATCGCCGGCTTACTCGCTGAGGAGACGCCAATCGACTTCGTGTCCTTCGTGCTCGGTGATTCCGCGACCTACGTCGGGTCATCGTTCATTGCGCCGCCTCCGCTCACCGCTCCTGACGGCATCGTCGGCAGCCTTGCGGGACTGCGGGGGGTCGTCCCCGACCGGGTACGCCTTCTCGGCACCACCCGATTCCTGGAACTCGCGCAGGCCGATTCCGCGGTGTCGGACGGACTTTTGGACCTGGTCGGGATGACCCGCGCACACATCGCCGATCCGCACCTGGTGCGGAAGGCTTCTGCCGGTGCGGCGCCCATCCCGTGTATCGGCTGCAATGTCTGCATTGGGCATTACCACGCCGGAACGCCGATCGCCTGCGCCACGAACATCAGCACCGGACGGGAGCTGACCAGAAGCCAGCCGCCAGAGAGCGTTCCTTCCGTTTCGGTGGAAAGCGTTGCCGTGGTCGGGGCAGGTCCTGCCGGCGTGGCGGTTTCGCAGGGCAGCGTTGCCGCGGTCGACTCGCCGCGCGGCACGATCGCCGTGGTCGGGGCCGGTCCAGCGGGTGTGGCGGCGGCGGTGCAGGCCGCCCGGCGGGGCGCGTCCGTGACCCTGTTTGAGCGGGAGTCAGAGATCGGCGGTCAGCTGCGCGTGGCGGGAGGCGCTCCGGACCATCGGGAAACCTGGGCACGCTGGAAGGGCTGGGCCGATCGCGAGCTAGCGGAGTTCAACGTCGATCTGCGACTGGAAACCGAGGTGACGGCTGCCGAACTGGAAGGGTTCGATCGGGTCACCGTGGCTACCGGCGCACGTCCATATCAGGATGAGGAGGTATGGCGGGCCGCCGCGGACCAGTCGATGCCGATGTTGGACTCCTGGCAGCTGCTCGCCACGCCGGACGTAGCCGAACTCCCGGGACCGGTACTGGTTGCGGACTGGGGCGGCGATCCCAGCGGCCTCGATGCAACCGAGGTACTGGCGGCAGCGGGACAGCACGTCTATTACGCCTATGCGGGGCCGGCTCCGACGGAATTCATCCATCAGTACCAGCGCAACGGATACCTGGGTCGGCTGGACCAGGAGAATGTCACGCTGCTCCCCCACCTGGAGTTGGCGACCGAAGGCGGACAGTTGGTGCTGCGCAACGTCTTCTCCGGCAGATCGCGTGCGCTGCCCGGCGATATCCGATCCATTGTGGCGGCACATGGCCGGGTGCCGGAGACGGAGCTGGCCGGTCAGTTCCCGGTCGGGGCGCTGGTCGGCGATGCAGCCGGGCCGCGCAGCCTCGAAGAGGCGACGCTGGAGGGCACGATGGCGGTCGAGGCCCGGTAACGCTCGGCCTCGACCGGGGATTGACATCATGATCGAGTCGTACAGCCCCTGAAGTCCGCCGGAAACTTTCAGTTCCCGCCTCAAGTTCGCAGGCCCGCTCTTATGTCTCCAGCCATGGGTCAATCACGACCTTGCCTACCTCAACTCCATCGAGCTGCCATCGATTGGCCGGCCTCAAGGCGTTGATCGCGTCGTGTGCGCGCTCCAGCGGTAAACGATGCGTTATCAGGTGGCGTGCTTTTTCGCCAAGCTTCTCAACCAGGCCGAGCGCGCGTCCGAACGAATCGGGTGTATAGCCCGACGAAGAGACCATCCGCGCATCACGAGACAGAATGTGCTGATACGGGTTGATTTCGACCGTTCCGACATCCGAAAAGTGTCCGAGTTCTATAAAACAACCGCCGCGCGCAAGATAACCAAAGCCCTCCGGTACCGTCGATGGCACTCCGGCGCATTCCACCACGAGGTCGTACCCCTTCTCGTTCGGCGATCCAGCCAGCACAGCATTCCTGCGTTCGTCCGGATCCCGGAGCGTTCCGATGTCGACCGTGGTCCGCGCTCCAAGTTCGCGGGCGATCTCCAACCGTCGTGCGGGGCCGCCTATTGCCGAAATCGTGCTCGCGCCGCCAAGTGCTGCTGCCGCAATTGCGAGCAGTCCGACAGTGCCCGTGCCCTGGACAAGCACCGAATCTCCGAACCGGAAGCCAGCCCGCATCAATCCTTCAACGGGAGTTGCGGCAGGCTCAGCGAGTACGACATTCTCTGCGGGGGCTTCGCTCACGAAAACCCGTGCCCGGCTGTTACATAAAACGTATTGACCCCATCCGCCGCCGGCTGGCCGCTCGTCCGGGTTCGAGAACCCGATCACGTCCCAGCTCTCGCAGTTCGGAAATCGCCCTCCAGCTTTGCATGGGGCACAACGTCCGCACGGGGTCGCTGGCATCACCGCTACCCGGTCCCCCGCCTTCAGTGGCACCCCACGCACATCGCGCCCGAATTCCGGCCCAACCTCCTCGACGATCCCGCATACCTCATGCCCGAGTGTTGAAGGATAGTCGTAGTCCGGAATGTGACCGAGAGCGATGTGCAGGTCGGTCGCGCACACGCCTGCGTATTCGACTCGGACCAGCATTCCGTCAGCTGGCGTTTCCGGAATCGGCTGTTCCCTGACCTCGAAATCGCCATTGGCTGCGGTCAGCGTCGATACGCTGAAGGTAGTCATCATGTTCTCCTCTGGTTAGTCGCCTTCAAGTGAAAGTCGTCTTGAAGCAGCGTGGAGCGGCCGCCGTCAATAGACATCACAGTTCCGGTGGTGAAGCCTGACCGGCCGCTGTCGGCAAGGAACTCGATGGCCTGGGCTATCTCTTCCGGCCTGCCAAGCCGACCAGAGAGGTGGAGCCGTTCGACGTTCACCCGCTCGCCTTCCGGATCAGCGAAAGTCCCGAAGTACTTGTCATTGATCGGCGTGTCGATATAGCCCGGAGCGACCGTATTTACTCGAATCTGGCGATCCGCGAGTTCGATTGCAAGGGACTGGGTGAGAGCATTCACGCCGGCCTTCGCGACGTTGTAGGGAAATACGCCCTCAAGCGTCGATGTCGCGTGGTTGGAAGATACGTTGACAATCGACGAGCCGGGGCGCATGCCCCGCGCAGCCTCCCGCGAGCACAGCCACACTGCTCGCAAGTCCAAGTCCAGACAGTTGTTCCAGTCCGCAATCGTGGCATTCATAGTGCCCTTGAAGACGTTCGCCCCGGCGTTGTTGACCAGCACGTCAACTCGCTCCGTCGTTGCCAGTACGTCCGCCATCAGCCGTTCGCACGCCTCTGCCTCGCGCAGATCTGCCAGGACGATCGACGCACGACCTCCGGCGTCCGCGATCTCACGGACGACTCTCTCGGCCGATGCCGGATCACGGCCGTGCACGACGACGTGCGCACCTCTACTTCCAAACAGGAGAGCGGTCGCGCGACCGATTCCTTTGGTCGCTCCAGTCACGACGACTGTTCGCCCATTCCATGGCCCCGTAGAGTCAAGCACTCAGACCACGTCCGCGATTAGATCCCGCGAATGGCTTAACCTCGGCCATCGTCGACCGCGAATTCTTCATTGGAATCTCCTCGTTATCGTTCTGTTTGCGAATTCGACATTGGGTCTACGTACTGCACGTTTGAGCTAGCCCTTGACCGCGCCCATTGTCATTCCGCGCACGAGGTGTTTCTGGAAAACGAAGACCACGATGAACGCTGGGATGAGCAGGAGGGTTGAGGCTGCCGCAAGCGCATTGAGGTTGATTGCCTGGAACCCGATGAAGTTGAACACCCCAACTGGACCTGTTCTGGCGTTGAGGCTCGTGAGAATGAGCGCAAAGAAGAACTCATTCCAAGAGAAGAGGAACGAGATCACGCCGGCACCGACCATGCCGGAACGCGCAAGCGGAAGCATGACGCGACGGAAGGCAGTCCAATCGGTACAACCGTCTACTTTCGCCGCCTCAAGAAGTTCGATCGGCAGGCCGTGAAATGTCTCGATCAAAATCCAGGTCACCATACCGATAACAAGAAGAACGTGAACGGCGACGAGGGCTGGAATCGTATCGAGCATGCCTATCTGACGGAACGTGAGGTAGAACGGGATGGCGACTGCAATCGGCGGAGCCATTCGAGTAGAGAGTATCCAGAACTCAAGATCCTTGCTGCGTTTTTCCCGCAGTTTGGTGAGCGCATAGGCCGCGCACACCCCCACGGCGAGCGCGATGACGGTCGCGGCGACAGCTACCGTGAGGCTATTGCGTAGCTGGGTATACAGCGGCACTTGAAGGAAGGCGTCCCGAAACGCGTCGAAGGTGGGTTGAAAGAACCATACGGGCGGAACGCTCTGGCTATCGACCGGTCGCTTCAGGCTCAGCTGAATGATCCAGTAGATCGGAAACAGGCTCCAGATCAGTACGACACCGATGAAGGTCCACCGGATGGCGCGGCCGCCGGGGCTGATGAATCGAGCAGCAGGATTCTGACTCATGCGTATGCCTCTTTCGCCATAAAGCGACTGGCCAATTTACCGAATGCCATCGCCACGATTAGCAAGATGATCGCCGCGGCACTCCCGGATCCAAAATCAAGGAATTGGATACCTTGCTTGAAGGCGTAAACGTTGATCGTCGTGGTCGAGCTCCCTGGCCCTCCACCCGTCAGGACCTGAATGCTGTCGAAGGTCTTGAGAGCGTCAACTCCTCTGAAAAGAACGGCAACCATGAGGTATGGCTGCAGTGCCGGGAGGATGACGTATCGAAGGCGAGTCCACCAGCCGGCCCCGTCGATGAGGGCCGCCTCCACTACCTCTCCGCTGACGGCGGTGAGTCCGCCAAAAAGGATGATCATCACGAAGGGGGTCCACTGCCACACGTCAACGCCAATCAGGGTGCCGAGCGCCATCCCCGGCGTGCCCAGCCAGTCGGGCCTGGCCAATCCGAGGACATCTCCGATCATCCAGTTGAGCACGCCAAGGCTTGGGTCCAGGATGACTTTCCAGCCGAAGAGCACGGCAACGGGAGTCGCCGCCATCGGGAGAAGAAGCAGCGCCCTGATCAAACGGTGCTCACCACGCATGTCGAACAGGACGAGCGCAACTGCAAGGCCAAGCACGAGCTCGAGGCCAACTGCGGCAATCGTGAAGACCAGCGTTATCGCGATCGACTGCTGGAAGACTGGATCCCCAAACTTCTCTATGTAGTTGCCCAGGCCCACAAAGGCCGGGGTTCCCTGTCTGGTGGAGAACAAGCTTGCAACGACGGCGTACACCGTCGGGTAAATTGTCAAGAGCAGGAGCAAGATGACCAGGGGCGCGAGCATCGCTCGACGAACGCGGGTTCGGCTGGTCTCCTGGCTACGGATTCGCGGAGGCTGCGTTCGACGACGCGCGATGTCTCCGACATCAGAAATCATCGAGCTACCCCAGCGCCTGCGCAGCGGCCTTTTGGGCGTCCGCAAGAGCGTCCTTGGCAGATGTGCCGGACGTCACCGCTGTATTCGCGGCGCGTGCGAACGCATCACCAACCTGTGGCCATTTCGGGTGCATCCAGGCTGCAACCATAGGCTTCGAGTCCACCGCCTTCAATTGCCCGAGGACGGTTTCGGCCGCTTCCTTTCCGAAACCTTCGGCAAATGAGGGATTCTCCCAGGCGCTCGTTCGCGGAGGTGTCGCGCCATTCGTGGAAAGCAGGATCGATGTCGGCTTGCTGGTTGCCCATTGAAGGAACAGCCACGCGGCGTCCTTGTTCTTCCCCTTTGAGTTAAGCCCGACAATCCAGTGCCACAGGTTTGGGCTGCTACGACCGTCCTGCGAAGGAAAGGCGCCGACTGCGAACTTGTCGGCGATCGTCGACTTGTCCGGATTGCGAAGATCAGGAATCGCATTCGTCGAGTCCTGCATCATTCCCGCGCGGCCTTGCTGCATCGCGGTGTTGATCTCAAGCCAGTCCCAGCTGGAGACTCCGGCTGGGCCGCCGGCTTTGAGCACATCGGCGTAGCGCTGCACGGCCGCGACAGTCTCCGGGCTATCCAGCGCGGCTTTGCCGTCCGGGTCGATCAGGTAACCGCCATAGGAGAAGACATAACCGGCGGCGGGCCAAGCTATGGCACCGGCCGTGGGTTTGCCCCGCAGCGCTATCCCCGCGTCCACCTTTCCTTCCGACTTGAGCCTCGCAACCACAGTCTCCAATTCGTCGAACGTTTTCGGAGCCGACTTGAGCAAGTCGCTGCGGTAAATGGTCGTCTGAACCTCCGCGGTTATCGGCATGCCGTACCGCGTCCCGTCCTTCCAGGTCACGAAGTCACGCGCAGACTGGAAGATCTCAGTGTCGTCGAACCACTTCTCGTCAGTCAGCTTCGTGTTGGAGAGGAAGTCGTCGAGTGGCTCCAGCCACTTCGCGCCGACAGCCTGCCCGTAGGAAGGAACCATGAAGATATCCGGTGTCGGACTGCCGGAGTTGAGATCGACAGGAAGCTTCGTGTTGAACTGTTCCTCGCCCGCCACGTCAAGCCGTACTTTGATTCCGGTCAAAGACTCAAAAGTGGGCAGATGCGGCTGGAGCGCTGTGATCCATTGATGCGTGGAGGCGCCGAACACCAGGGTTGCACCAGCTTGCTGCTTCCAGTCCATGTTGGCTTTGGTCCAGGAATCGGTATTTGCGGCGGAACCTCCACCCTCGGAAGGATCTGAACACGCCGCGAGCAATGAACTAACTGCGAAAACAGATCCGGTCGCAACCCCGAGCTTAAGAGCGGATCTGCGCGAGAAACTTGCAGGAATCGACATTGAATCTCCAAGTGACTGTCGCACTGGACGTGCGTTGGGCCCCATTCGGGCTCAAGTCAATAGTATTATTATCTGACTATCTGCTGTCAAGCATTTTCTGCAGCAATTTCCCGGGCACGGCCTGAGCTAGCACTGACCGCCGTCCTTCTTTCAGTACCCGCGACTCGGCACCACGCGTCCTTCAAGGCCGACGAACCCCCCGGTAGTGACAATGTGCCTGACGTTGTTGCGGGTCCGCTCGGCCAGCCCCCGCCAGTACGATTCGCGCGTGTTCGCGCAATGCGGGGTAATGAGTACGTTTGGCAGTTCCCACAGGGGATGCCCTTGCGGGAGCGGTTCCGGATCGGTGACGTCGAGCGCTGCGCCTCCGATATCCCCCTTGGTCAGCGCGTCGACCAACGCGCCGGTATCAACCAACTCTCCGCGAGCCACGTTGATGAGCCAGCTATCCTTCTTCATCAGGTGAAGTTCCTGGGTGGATATCATTTTCGCGGTTTCCGGCGTCGCCGGGGCCGCCAGGACTAGATAGTCGGCATCATGCAGAATGCTCCGGTACTCAGTGCGCGGAACTCGCCGCACGACCGGAAAATCGACCGGACGGTCCGACACCACATTCACCTGGATACTGAATGGCGCCATGATTCTGGCCAGCGCGGCGCCAATGCCGCCCGCGCCGATGATCGCCACGGTGCTGCCGGCAAAGGAGTGGGAGACCGCACTTCGCCACTCGGACGCCATGGCATGCGTGGCCAGTCCCCGAGCGGCCGCAAGCATCAGCGCGAGCGCATGCTCAGCCACCGCCTCGCCATACATCCCGGCCGCGCAAGTAAAGACGGGGGCTTCCCTGACAAGTCCAGCTCCCGTCCACGGTTCAATTCCGGCATGCGGCAACTGGACCCACTGAACTCCGTCGTGCATCATCTGGCGCAAAGTCTCGGGGTCGTCGTCGCCGTAGTAAATGATGGCGTCCGCCTCCCGCAGTCCGCTCAGCGCGGCTCCCCCTGCAAGCACAGCCTCTTCAAGGACGGGCACCTGTTCCGGGCCTACGAACACCCGAAGTTCTTTTGCGTCACGCATCGCACGATCTCCTCTGTTTCTCGAACCACCGGCTGCACAAGTGTGAGACCCGGCCGTGACCCTTGACACACTGCACTAAGACTAATAATACTATTATATGTATGTAGCACGATGTTCCATACGTTAGCGGCAACGACGCCAGGAGATATGCATGCCCAACAAGACACCTACCGGACAAGCCTCCCCGAGTCTGCTGGAACGGGACACGATGAAACGGGTGAGCCGGCGATTGATGCCGCTCATCATCGTTTGCTACCTGATCGCCTATATCGACCGATCAAATGTGTCGATCGCTGCGTTGACGATGAACGCGGACATCGGGTTGACCACGGCAGCGTACGGTGTGGGCGCTGGTCTGTTCTTCGTGACCTACATCATTTTTGAGATACCGAGCAACCTTGCTCTACACCGGTTCGGTGCAAGGGTATGGATCGCCCGAATCATGATCACCTGGGGCATCATTGCCGGATGCATGTCGCTGGTTACCGGGCCGGCATCATTCAACACGGTCCGCCTGCTCCTCGGCGCTGCAGAAGCCGGATTCACCCCAGGCATCATTTTCTACCTCGCCCAATGGTTCCCCAACCGCCACCGCGGTCGCGCCATGAGTCGGTTCTATGTCGGGGCGGCCATGGCCACCGTCATCGGAGCACCGCTCTCGGGACTCATTCTGCAGACCACCGACGGCCTGCTGGGCCTCGCAGGGTGGAAATGGATGTTCATCGTAGAAGCAATCCCTGCCGTTGTCCTCGGCTTCGTCGTGCTTAAGTACTTCACGGATAAGCCCAAGGACGCGCACTGGCTCCCGACCGAGAACCGCAAATGGCTCTCCGCCACACTGGCGGCCGAACAGGCAGCTGCAGATTCGCTCCGGAAGTTCACTATCCGCGGCGCGCTGTCCAACCCCGGAGTTCTGCTGCTGGCCGGCTTCTTCTTCCTGTATTCCTTCAATAGCATCGGCTTGACCTTATGGATGCCCCAGGTAATCCAGGGCACCTTCGGGAACCCGGACACATTGACGACGACGCTACTTACGGCGATCCCGTACGTTTGCGCCGTCATCCTGATGGTTGCGGTCGGGCATAGTGTCGACAAACGAGGCCGCAGGCATCTCCATATGGCCGTGCCGATGGCACTCGCAAGCTTGATGCTTATCGGAAGCGTTATGGCGGGGCCGACCATCCTGGGCTTTACTCTGCTGTCGCTATCCACCGGTCTCGCCTGGTCGGCGGTACCTGCGATGTGGGGCACTGCTACGGCCTTTATGACCGGAATCGCGGCAGCTGCCGGCGTCGCATTAATCAACTCCACCGCAAACGTTGCCGGCGTGGCAGTGCCACCGATGATCGGCGCAGTCAAAGAAGCAACGGGATCATTCCAGGTGCCGCTGGTCATTATCGCAGTGGCAATGATGCTGGCAGCAGGAGTCGCCCTGTGGTCTAAACGATTCACAGGTGAAGGCCGGCTATCCCGGGATGTGGAGACGGTGGAGTGATCTTTCGAACGGTAAATAGCTAGTACGCAGGGAACGGGTGGGTGACCAATGATCACCCACCCGTTCCACGTGCCTTTAAGCTTGCGCCCGCGGCACCTTCTCATCCGATTCCAGACGAGCCCAAATTTCGGCGCCTGCGACATCCACAATTTTGCGAGAGGCGATCTCGGCAGCCGCCTCGTCCCGATCGGAGATAGCTCGGACGATAGCCCGATGATTGTCGAGGGCCTCGTCCGTGATCCGATCGGGGGTCAGGCCGAGTTCGCGGCGAACCCGCAGCACCGCCTCTATGGGCGCGGCAAGCTGGGCAAGGATAAGGTTACCGCCGGACCGGATCAACTCACGGTGGAACCGTACGTCGGCTGCGGTGAAGGCGTCTGGATCGTCGTTGGCCGAAGCGGCCTGCATCGCATCCAAGGCCTGGTTAAGCGCCGTCATATTGGATGCCGTTGCATTTTCGCACGCACCTCGCGCAGCCAGAGGCTCGACCGCGCTTCGGATCTTCATCAGGTCATCAAGCTGCTTTGCCTTGTCCGGCCCCGCTGCCCGCCACCTGATAACGTCCGGATCGAGCAAATCCCATTCATCCGCTGCCCGGACCCGGGTGCCCGTGCGCGGCCTGGCGCCGACCATGCCCTTGCCTTCGAGGACCTTCAACACTTCCCGAACAACCGTCCTGGATACGTTCGCCTCTTCAGCCATAGTCTCGGGGCTAATTTGCTGGTCTTCGCTGAGTTCACCGATGGCGATCGCCTGTCCGACGGACTCTAGTAGCTGCCCGTGCAAACCTCGCGCCGTAATGCGAATCAATCTGACCACTTCTTTCTGCCCCGGCTGGTGGCCCGGATTCTGTCCGGTCCATTGAGCCTATCTGTTTCCGAAAGATGTGTTGACACCGTCACGCAGGCGATCTCCGAACTCATTCATGAAATCGCTAATCATAGCTAGCTCGAAAGCATCCAGACCATGCCCAGGCCCTCGGCAAAAGGCGGAGTCGATCATGCCGCGCCGGACTGATATTTCCTTTTCCGCAGCAATAATGAGTTCAACACTCTGCATCCAATAGGACACATAAGGGAGCAATCTCCGATGTAGCTCCTCGGCCTTCAAATGTTGGCCATCATGCCAGAGCCGCCAGATATCCAGATAGAGCTCCACAAAGGAGCAGCCCGGCTGCACGCCGTCCGCTCCCCTTCGCAGCGCGTCCGGAAGTTGCACGCCTGCGTAGCCGACAAGAGAACCCAGGGATGGATCAGAGCTTGCAAGCGCGCTGATAAGGGTCCCGGGTGGGGTAGATTCCACCTTCACCTGGACGAGGTTCGGCGCCTCTTCTGCCAACGCCGAAAGCGCCTTCGCATCCAGCGCCGTTCCTGTTTGCGCCGGAGCAAACTGCACGATGACTGGAATCGGCGCCACTGCCGCGATAACACTCCTCAGGTGCGCGTGCACGGCCGGGCGCGAAGGTCCCAGAAAGTGTGGCGGAAGCACGTTGATTGCCCCTGCCCCACCCGCTACTGCCTCTCGGGCCCGATCGACGGCAATGGCGGTTGCATGGTCCGGTATCGAAATCACGGTCGTAAACCCTGGTACGCCGGCCGTACGTTGGAGCAGGATGCGGGTGAGGTGCAGTCGCTCCTCGTCCGTCAGTTTGTGGAATTCCGAAGCGAACCCGGGAAACATGACGCTCTGAACCCCGCTCCTCACCATATGGTCAACCAGTCGGATGAAACTACTTTCATCGATTGATCCGTCCGCCGAAAACGGCGTCTCGAGAACCGGGCATACGCCCTGCACCACCGGATTCCGTCGCGTCATCAGAATGCTGCCCGACCTGGCAAGGAACCGCTCGATCCCAACAGAAAATCAAAATCTGCGCCCGTATCGGCTTGCTGGACATGTTCGGCATAGAGTCTGGTCCAGCCACGGTCGGATGGGGGCGCGGGAGCCACCCATTCAGCTCGGCGCTGGGCCAGAACCTCATCACTTACCCGCATTTCCAGCGAGCGTTCGTCAACATCGAGGGCAATAACGTCGCCGGTTCGCACTAGCGCTAACGGTCCCCCGACTGCAGATTCCGGTGCGACGTGCAAAATGCACGCTCCATACGCTGTGCCGCTCATCCTTGCATCCGAAATTCGAAGCATGTCCCGGATGCCCTGCTTCAGCAGCTTCCTGGGAAGGGGCAGATTGCCAACTTCTGGCATCCCCGGGTAGCCCCTTGGCCCGCAGTTGCGAACGACCAGGACCGTGTCCTCGGTGACGTCCAGTAGATCGTCCTCGCAGACGGCCTGATAGTCCTCTATCGAATCGAAGACAAGAGCGGGTCCTTCATGGCGAAGCAGTCGAGGCTCTGCGGCACTAATTTTCAGCACCGCGCCGTTCGGTGCGAGGTTGCCGCGCACCACTGCGGTCCCGGAACCGGCTGGCTGGACCGGGTTATCCCACGCCCTGATCACTTCGTCGTCGTCGATCCTGGCGTTCCGGCCAGCCTCCCGAATGGAGCTGCCGGTGACGGTGATCGCGTCGCCGTGCAATCGGTCCCCTAGCCGTTGCACCAGCCCGGGGACGCCGCCCGCGTAGGCGAACTCCTCCATCAGGAACTTGCCGCTGGGCATCAGGTCTACCAGGAGGGGGATTTCGCGCCCAATCGCGTCCACATCGTCCAGCGTCAGGGGCACTCCGCACCGGCCGGCTATGGCAAGCAGGTGCAGGACGGCGTTCGTCGACCCACCGATAGCAGCGTTGGCGACGAGCGCATTTTCAAAAGCCTCCCGGGTCATGATTTGTGATGGACGCAGGCCTTCATCGGCCAATTCAACCGCGCGCGCACCGGTATCCTCTGCCAAGGCCACCCGCCTTGAGTCGACCGCGGGCAGCGCTGCCGCACCAGGCAGCTGCATGCCAAGGACCTCGGCGATACTGGCCATCGTGGACGCTGTTCCCATCGTCATGCAGTGGCCAGCCGACCGGTTCAAACACGACTCAAACTCGGTGAACTCACTCTGGCTGACTTCTCCGGCACGGAGTCCCTCGCTCATTCGCCAGATGTCGGTGCCAGATCCAACCGCCTTGCCGCGAAACCTCCCATTGAGCATCGGACCGCCGGTCAACATGATGGCCGGCAGATCCACGCTGGCAATGCCCATCAAGCCTGCCGGGGTCGTCTTGTCGCATCCTGTGAGGACCACGACGGCGTCCATTGGATTAGCTCGAATGAGTTCTTCGAGTTCCATCGCCATCATATTGCGGTACAGCATGGTTGACGGCCGCATAAACGGCTCCCCCAGTGAGAGCACGGGAAACTCAAGTGCCATGCCGCCTGCCTGCTGGATTCCGCGACGTACTGCCTCAGCCAAGCTCCGCAGGTGAGCATTGCAGGGAGTGAGCTCGGACCAGGTATTCGCAATCCCGATCACGGGACGGCCGTCGAATTGTCGGCCTGCCATCCCCATCTGTCGCAGGTGGTGACGGGCAATGAACCCGTTCTTTCCCCCGTCGCCGAGCCATGCTCTGCTACGTCGTGCCGACACCGGCTCGTCTTTCCCGCTCATCCAACCGTCTCCCTGCTAGTCCGACTCCTCCGGGCACCTGACGTCGCGAAGAGGCCTGTCCTACCAAGATTAATATGATTATAATATTTGTCAACGAACGCTACTTCAGGCTCATATTCGGCACGCCAGAGCAGGCGAGATCCAATCCGCCGGCATCAATCGGTTTGCGGCTAGAGAAACGCTAGCTCTTCGGATATCCAGGCGGTTTGCGCACTCAATCCCGCCACGGCCTCGGATCGGTGGCGAGAATCGACATCATGATCGAGTCGTGCCAGGCGCCATCCCAGCGCAGCGTCCCGCGCTGCACTCCCTCCTGGATGAAGCCTGATTTCTCATACGTCCGTCGCGCCCGTGGGTTGAAGTCGTACACATCCAGCCCGATCCGGTGCAAGCGGACGACTTCCAGTCCATAATCGACCACGGCCCGGGTCACCTCCGTGCCATACCCGTGACCATGGATATCCTCGCCGAATAGCGCAATCCGGAAGTTCATCGACTGGTTGGAAGAATCGAGGTCGTTCAGTACCACTTCGCCGATGTAGGCCCGGTCGGCTTGCCGAATGACTGCCCAATCGAGGCGGTCGCTACTCTGCGCGACCTGTTCCAGATGGCGCAGCACCTGTTCTTTACTAAACGTGGCGTGCGTTCCGGTGAGCCGCATCGCCTCTCCATCGAAAAGGCTCTGCCATGCGGACTCAACATGGACTGGCCCGAGCGGTTGAAGCACAAGCCGTTGGGTGGACAGCGTTGGAGTCTCCAACAGAACAGTGGATTGCATGGTCTTACCGTTCATCAGTTCGAGGAATGCCGCAAGCGAATAAGCGACGGCACTGCCCTGCTCAGGCCCCAGGAGTAACCGCCAGCACAGCCTGCGACGCCTCGTGCCGAAAGACATCGCAGTGCCACCTCGATATCGACGCGACCGCGCGGAGCTTGCGACCACGCTGGCCCGGCAGCCGATCCGCCTTAGTGGGTGACCCCTTCCGTGTGAAGGAAGTTGGCTGCCGTGGCGGCAACGCGCTGACCGTGTGCGACCTGCCAAATTTTTCTCAACCGGCTATTGCTCTCGTCCTCTATTCGAACTAGAATAGAACGTAACGATAGTTCAACTGCTGTTTGCCGAGTTTATGGAGGGTGCGCGATGCGAGTTGTTGAGTCGTCTCGTGCAGCCAGCTCGGCCGCAACTGCCCTGACCGTCGAGCGTATCCGCTGCTGGACGATGCGTGAGCGCCGAGAAGCTCTGGCCGCGCTGGACGAACTAACCCGGGTTGCGGCCCTGGCGAAAGCGCGGATCCTTGCCGTCGAAGACGAATCCGGGGATTGGGCTCTGCGTGGCGACAGCAGCGTCGAAGCGTGGCGGGCACGGACCACCAGAGCCGGATACGGCAAAGCACGCGACGAACTGCATCTCGCCCGCACAGTCGAACAAGTCCCGAAACTCGCCGACGCCGTGCAATCCGGGCAAGTCACCCCGGAGCACGCGACCACGCTGGCACGGCAGATGCAGACGGGCTCCGACGCCCAGCGAGAGGCCCTGACCGCACCGGACGTTCAAGACGACTTGCTCCGCTCCGCAGGTAAGACCACCGCCAACGACTTCCGTACCGTGCTCAAACACCGAATGGCAGACCTCGACAAAGACGCACACCAGCGAGACGCCGACAACGCCAAGGCCCGCCGGTACGCCAGGCTAACGAAGGCCCCGGGCGGGTTACGGCTGGAAGCGTTCCTGGATGAGGCATCCGGACAGCTGGTACAAACCGCCCTCAGAGCAGCAGACGCCAGACCCGCCCCTGACGATGAGCGCAGCACCATACAACGAACAGCCGACGCGCTGACCACCATAGCCAAACACGCACTCGACCAAGGCACCCTGCGAACCGGCGCTCAGGTACGCCCCCACGTGATGGTGACCCTCAGCGCCGAGCAATGGACGGCCTGGCAAGTTCGCGGCGAGTTTCCCGGCGCAACCTACACCGACGGAACACCACTGGCCGAATCCGACCTCGCGACCTTACTGTGCGACGCGCAGCTGATGCGCACGGTATTCGACGCAGAAAATCAGGTCATCAACTTCGGCCGCGAAAAACGCACCTTTACCGGCAGCCAACGCAAAACCATGATCACCCGCGACGGCGGATGTGTCAGTCCCGGATGCGCAATGCCCGCAGACTACTGCGAAGGACACCACATCTCCGAATGGGCCGCAAAGAACGGCAACACCAACATCGACGAAGGCTGCCTACTCTGCGTCTTCCACCACCACTGGATCCACCGCAACAACATCACCATCACCCGCGAGCACAACGGACTCAGCTTCCGGGCCAGCAACGGAAAGTTCATCGGCAAAACCGAGTACCGCCAACGCCCCGCTCAACGAGGCGTACGAGTAACCACCAAGAATGCCACCGATCTGCCACGCCGCCAGACACACACCAGCCCCGACCGTCAGGCCAACACCTCCAGCAATGCCCCACCGCTGCTCGAGTGCGCCATGGGAGGGCCGCGAATCGTCATCTCCCATCGCTTACCGAAACCCGCTCAGTCAAAGATGCCACCCCGCCGAGCCGGACCAGACCCTAAACCGGTGACGGTGACCGCGCGGGCCGTGTCTGCCACGTCAGCTCGGCCGGCGCGCCCGGAGAACCGACAGACAGCCGATGGAAGGCACAGCACACGACCCACGGTTAGGCAGCGGTCGGTGGCTGCGGATCGTGCTCCAGACACTTTCCGCCGAACCACGCCATCGGGATCCTCGGCGAGGTCAGTTGCTCGTGCATCAGTCATCGACCGCCGAATCATACCGTCAGGATCCTCACCCAAATCGATGGCTCGGGCATCAGCTCCCAGCAGCGGGGTACGACCTTCGCCTCCGCGGCGTTGGCATCGTCATCAGCCGACAGCCGCACCGGGTGCAGGTCTACCGGTAGCCCGTTCGAGCGCGGGAACGGCCGACGTGCCCGACGTCTCAAGCCTGATTGGCCCACAGATCCCGCAGCAAGGCAATCTCTGCGCCGTGATGAATCACCTCGCGGTTGATGTGCTGGAGGAGCGCTGCCATCGGCTCCTGCTCGAATCCCTCCTCACCGCACGGCCGCTGCAGGCCATTCGCATCCAGGGACGCGACTCCGGCAATCCACGCGGAGTGCATCTCATCGAGACGAGACAACGCCTCGGTGGCAGTTCCCGGATAGTCGTAGCTCATATAGTCAGCGGGCGCTCCGCCGAAATGAGTGGCGAGGCGGGCGCCGTAGACCCCAACCAGCAAATGACCGAGGCGCCAGGCGATCGTGGTCACCGGGGCGGGCGTCGGCTCAGGGAAAGCGAAATCGATGGTGAAGTCGCCCGATCCGGCCTGAACCGGCGCAGTCGACTCCCCTCTGCGGTGAACACTCCAACTGTTCGGCACTGGCCGCCAGAAATACTCGGCATCGCTGAGACCATCCAGGCGCGGCCGGAGTTGGTTGTCCCAATGCCATTGCAACTGATCGATAAGGAGCTTGCCGAGGTCGATATTGGCTGTTGTCGTCATCGTCGGTACCTTTGCTCGTGTGATCCGCTGTGGAATCTCAGCCTAGGCAGCCAAAAGGACAAGCTATGTCCTATTTCGGGCCGATCTTCCGCCGCCTTATTTCCCCGACGAGCCGATGCCCGCCCGTGTTGGTCGTAGGCTAATCACCATGTCAAGGGAGGACACGTGAGCAATCCCGATATCAGCACAGACGTGCTCATCATCGGTGCCGGGCCGACCGGGCTGATGCTGGCTAACTGCCTCCGCAGGCTCGATGTGGACGCTGTCATCGTGGACAGAAAATCCGGCCCGACGCAGGAATCCCGAGCCCTCGGCATCCAGGCACGGACGATGGAAATTTATGACCAGCTTGGCCTCGTCGATACCGTCCTGGCCCAGGCGCAGGCTGCCATTGCAATCAGCCCCGGATATGAAGACCATGCCTTCGGCGCGATTCCAATCGGAGACATTGGCGCAGGGGTCAGCCCGTATCCAAGCGTTTATGTGCTCGAACAGAGCCGAAACGAACAGATCATGGTCGACTCGCTGCTCAGCCTTGGCGGTTCGGTGCTGTGGAACTACGAGCTTTTGGCGCTGGATGAGCAGGCAGACACGACCGACCCAGGAAGTGTCGCCCCCGGCAGAAGATCCGGAACGCCTGGCGCAGCCAGCGCTACCTTCTCGACACCGGACGGCAGGAGGACCGTTGAGGCCCGGTACTGCGTGGGCGCTGATGGCGGATCGTCCCAGGTCCGGAGTCTACGGAACATCGCCTTCGAAGGGATCACCAATCAGCACACCTTCTATGTCGCTGACGGGACCGGCGTGAACGGTTTGGTCGACAAAGCGGTCAACGTGCGGATGGGTAGAACCGACTTTCTGATTTCATTTCCGATGGCGTCGGGCGGGCACGACCGCCTGATTGGCGTTGTCCGCGAGTCGGACATCCCCGGCGAACCCGAACCGGCAGCCCGGCAGGAACCGGAACCAGCAGCCCCGCACGAACCCGAACCTGCAACCCCACACGAACCCGAACCAGCAGTCCCGCGCAGGCCAAAGGCGAAAGCGTCAGACCCGGCGGGTAAGGACATTCCCGAGCAGATCGCGCGGGACAGGCTGCGCCGGATCTTCGGCGTGACGTATCGCGACACCAGCTGGTTCTCCACCTATCGGGTGCACCACAGGGTCGCGGAAAAGTTCCGGGACGGCCCGTTCTTCCTGGCCGGAGACGCCGGGCATCTGCATTCCCCGGTCGGAGCGCAAGGCATGAATACTGGACTGCAGGACGCCCACAACCTCGCCTGCAAACTCTCTGACGTGATCCGCAACCATGCGCCGGACAGCTATCTCGACCGTTACGGCGCCGAGCGACGACCCGTCGCACTCCGGATAGTGGCCAGCACAGACCGGCTATTTGGCCTGGTGACTTCGGAGAATCAGCTGGCTCGCCTAGTCCGCAGGTTCGGCCCGCGGTTCATCGGTCCACTGCTGATTCGCATCCTGCCGAGGCTTTCCGGTTCCGCCCGGCTCTTTGGGTATATTTCGCAGACCCGCATTCATTACTGGATGAATGACGATGCGAAGGCCGCCGCCGGTGGAAAACGCGGCCGAATCGTCGGGCGCCGTTTGCCGTGGTCCGGCGCGAACTACACCTGCTTACAGGATCTGTCCTGGCAGGTCCACACCTACGGCGATGTCGATGCCGCCTCCGTTGCACGGCTGCGCAGAAACCTCGCCCTCGACATCCATTGCTTCCCGGACGCACGGAACAACGGACTCGAACCAGGACAGTTCTATCTGGTGCGCCCCGACGGTTTCGTCGCTGCCGCCGCACCTGGCGACCTTGCCGAGGCCGCCATCCGCAAGGCGTTGCCCTACCCGACCAGCGAACCATGAGGATTCAGCGAGATTGGCGTTCGATATGCTGAACGTAATCTTTGGTTCCAAGCCCCTGAAGGAGGCTCTCGTTTCATGGCGCTCGCTACGCTCACCCCGGAACGGCTCACACAACTCCATTCCGAGCTGAAGTCCAGCTACGAAGCGCTGAAAGATCGAGACCTGAAGCTGGACCTCACCCGCGGTAAGCCCTCTCCGGCTCAACTCGATCTGTCGGCCGACCTTCTAACTATCGTCGGTCCGGACTCTTACACCAGCGCCGAAGGCACCGATACCCGCAATTATGGCGGCCTCGACGGGCTGGTCGAGCTGCGAGAGATCTTCGCCGAACTCCTCAACGTGCCGGTCGATCTGCTCCTCGCCCAGGGCAGTTCGAGCCTCACCCTGATGTACAACACGATGAGCTTTGCCATGCTGCATGGCGTTTCGGATCAGGCCACCCCGTGGATTCGGTCGGACAATGCGCCGAAGATCTTGTGCCCCTCCCCCGGCTACGACCGGCACTTCGCGCTCTGCGAATCCCTTGGCATCGAACTCGTTCCCGTCGCCATGCTCGATGATGGGCCGGATCTCGAAGCGGTGCGGGCGCTTGTCGCGAACGACCCCGCCGTCAAGGGCATCTGGGCCGTCCCTGCCTATTCCAATCCGACCGGAGCCGTGTTCGGTGAGGACATCACCCGCGAACTGCTGGCGATGCCGACCGCCGCCGACGACTTCCGGATCTTCTGGGACAATGCCTACGGGCTGCACCATCTCACCGATGACGAGGCTCCCGTCCTCGACGTGCTGGACATTGCGGCTGAGGCCGGTCATCCCGACCGTGTCTTCATCTTCGCGTCGACCTCCAAGATGACGTTCGCCGGTGCGGGTGTGTCGTTCTGGGGCAGCTCGCCGGCAAACGTCGCCTGGTTCAAGCGGCATCTCGCCGCGCAGTCGATCGGCCCGGACAAGATCAACCAGCTGCGTCACGCACGGTTCTTCGGCGATGCGGCAGGGGTTCGCGCCCACATGGCCCGGCACCGCGCGATCATCGAACCGAAATTCGCCATCGTGCACAAAGTCCTCGAGGATCGGCTGGGCGACTCCGGCGTCGCACACTGGTCCTCGCCTCGCGGTGGCTATTTCGTCAGCCTCGACGTCCTTCCGGGCACCGCGGATCGAGTGGTCAGCCTGGCGAAAGACGTCGGCGTAGCGATGACCCCGGCGGGAGCGGCCTTCCCGTACGGGAACGACCCGGAGGACAAGAACATCCGGATTGCGCCGACCATGCCAACCGAGGACGACGTCGCCGTGGCCATCGACGTGCTGGCAACCTGTGTGCTGCTGGCGGCAGCCGAAAAGCTCGCAGCGTAAGCTACTTCTCCGACAGCCACTGGCCGAACGTGACGCCGTTGGTTACGGCGTCATCGGGAACCAGGTTGCGCCCCGCCCGAAGGAAGGCGCCAAACTTTCCCGGCACATGCACCGGAACTGTAAGCGCACGGTGCCGGGTCTTGCCCTGCGCTTGACGGGCGAAAGTCCACTGCCTCGCGAGCTCGCGCATGGAGAGGATTTCCGGGCCGCCGATGGTGATCTGCTGGCGTCCGCTACCCGCACCCAGGCTCTCACTACGGGCGGCATCGACCACCGCGGCGGCTACATCCCGAAGGTCGATCGGCTGAAAGCTCGTGTGCGTGAACACCGGTAGCACGCGCGCCCGGGACGGGGTACTCCACATCATCCCGAGGAACTCGTGGAATTGGGTCGAGCGCACCACCACGTTGTTGCGGTTCGCTGTGCTGAACAGTCGTTCCTGTTCCGCCTTTGCCCGGTAGTAGCCAAGCGCGCACTGATCGACATTAACGATCGAAAGCAGCACGGCCCGCTCCACGCCGGAAGCCCAGCACGCCTGCATCAGGTTCTCGGCCCCGTCGGTCAGCACTCGCTGGGATCTCGGCGTTTTGCCGTCGCTGGCGTCGATCACGGTATGAACATTCGCGGTTGCCTCGGCTAGCCCGGCACCTGTCAGCAGGTCACCACGCACAAAGCTGACGCCGTCATCCTTGGCGCGCCGGTTGCCGCGAGTCAACACCCTGACCTGCATGCCGCGGGAAACCAGCTCGGCGACGATCCGGCTTCCCGCCGCACCAGTGCCACCCACCACGAGATACATCAGCGATAGTCGTCGTAGAACCCTCGGCCGGCCTTCTTGCCGAGGTAACCGGCATCGACCATCCTGCTGAGCAGGACCGGAGGTGCGTAGGCCGGGTCGTTGGTTTCGCCGTGCATGGACCGGGCGATTGCCAGCGTGGTATCGAGGCCGACGAGGTCGTTGAGTCGCATCGGGCCCATCGGATGAGCGCAGCCGTTGATCATTCCGGTATCGATATCTTCGAGGGACGCCATTCCGGATTCGTACATCCTGATGGCGCTGAGCAGGTACGGCACCAGGAGTGCATTGACGATGAATCCAGGCCGGTCCTTGGCACGAATAGTTGTTTTCCCGAGGGTGTCCCGTGCGAAAGCCTCACCTCGGTCGGTAACCTCGGGTGCGGTCAGCACGGACGAGATGATCTCCACCAGCGGCTGCACCGGCGCGGGATTGAAGAAGTGCATTCCGATCACCTGCTCCGGGCGGCTGGTGGCCTGCGCAAACCGGACAATCGGCATCGACGACGTGTTTGACGCAAGGATCGCATCACCATTGCTGACGATCCGATCGAGTTCGGCAAACAGCTTCTTCTTGATCTCTTCGTTCTCGCTGGCCGCTTCGATCACGAGGTCACGATCGGCCAGGATGTCGAGGTCCGTGCTGAACGTCATCGATTCAAGGGCGGCGTCACGCGCGTCCGGCTCTAGCTTTCCCCGTTCGACCGCCCGGCTCAGCGAGGCTTCAACCCTTTTTCGGCCGGAAGCCACGGCTTCCTCGCTGATGTCGCGCACCACGACATCCAGTCCGGCCCGAGCCGCGACCTCCGCGATGCCTGAGCCCATCAGCCCGCATCCGACTACGCCGACTTTTTGCACGCGCAACTCCTATGATTTTGTGACAATCGCCATACCCATCCTATGCGGGGGGCCAGGCGGCTTTGAACCCTAGAACCAGTCCGATTTCCGAACCTGTTTCAGCGCCTCACGCCGGTTCGGTTTGCTCAGTCGATCGAGGTAGACGTATCCGTCCAGGTGGTCGGTCTCGTGTTGCAGACACTGCGCCATGATGCCGGAACCTGAGACGGTAATCGGCTCGTTACGCAGGTCGACGCCTTTGACAGTGGCATGTTCATAGCGAGGCGTCGGGAACCAGAGCCCAGGCACCGAGAGACACCCTTCCTCGATTTCGCGCAGTTCACCTGAGGTCTCGACGACTTCGGGATTGATCACGTAACCGAGCTCATCGTCGACGTTGTAGCTGAATACGCGCATCGACACCCCGATCTGGGTGGCTGCCACGCCTGCCCGCCCGGGCAGTGCCGTGGTATCGAGCAGGTCTTCGACAAGGTCCTTCAGCTTCTGATCGAAGACCGTCACCGGCGTGGTCGCCGATTTCAGCACCGGGTCGCCGAAGTACCGGATATCTCGTTCAGTCACCGATGACCGCCACCAGGTCGCCACCCTCTGCTTGCTGCACATCGGCAAGCGCGATTCGCTGCACCGTTCCGGCGACCGGCGTCGTGATCGACGCCTCCATCTTCATCGCCTCGATCGTGGCAATTGTTGCGCCGGCTTCGACCGAGTCGCCGACGGCCACCGATATCGTCACGACTCCAGCGAATGGCGCCGCTACCTGCCCGGGGTTGCTGGTGTCGGCCTTCTCCGCTGTCTTCACATCCACCGTGATCGACCGGTCCCGGACGGACAGCGGACGGAGCTGGCCATTCAGGGTGCACATCACGGTGCGCATGCCCCGTTCATCGGGAGCACCGACGGCCTGCAGCCCGGCGATCAGCCGCACGCCCTTTTCCAACACGATTTCGTGCTCTTCGCCCTCACGCAGGCCATACAGGTAATCGGTCGTTTCAAGGACAGACGTGTCGCCGAACGTCAGGCGCGCATTGTCGAATTCCTTCGTAGGTGCGGGAAACAGCAGACGGTTGAGCGTGTGCTGCCGGGCGGTGCCCTTGTCGTCAAGAGCGGCCAGGTCATCCTGGCTCAGGTCGGCTATCGCCTGCTTCGAGGTACGGCCCTGCAGGGCCTTCGTCCGGAACGGCTCGGGCCAACCGCCCGGTGGATCACCGAGGTCGCCGTTGAGGAAGCCGATCACCGAGTCAGGGATATCGTAGGAACCGGGGTTCTCGGCGAAGTCGGCAGGATCGGCGCCGACCGCCACCAGGTGCAGTGCAAGGTCACCGACCACCTTGGACGACGGCGTCACCTTGACCAGGCGGCCAAGAATGCGATCGGCCGCCGCGTACATCCGCTCGATCTCTTCGAACTTCTCCCCCAGGCCGAGTGCCACCGCCTGCTGCCGGAGGTTCGACAGCTGCCCACCGGGGATCTCGTGCTCGTAGACCCGCCCGGTCGGCCCTGGCAGGCCCGATTCGAACGGCCCGTACAGCCGGCGCACCGACTCCCAGTAGGGTTCCAGCTCGCCGACTTTGCTCAGCGACAGACCGGTGTCGCGCTCGGTGTGCGCGAAGGCTGCCACCACGCTTGAGAGTGATGGCTGGCTCGTTGTGCCGGACATCGATGCGGTTGCTGCGTCCACCGCGTCGGCGCCAGCCTCGGAAGCCGCGAGCAGTGTGGCCAACTGACCGCCCGGAGTGTCGTGCGTGTGCACGTGCACGGGAAGGTCGAAGCGTTCGCGGAGCGCACCGACCAGGGTCCTGGCCGCGGGGGCGCGCAGCAGGCCGGCCATGTCCTTGATACCGATGATGTGCGCGCCTGCGTCGACGATCTGCTCGGCCAGGCCCAGGTAGTAGTCGAGCGTGTACAGCTTCTCGCCTGGATCGCTCAGGTCACCGGTGTAACAGAGCGCGACCTCGGCCACGCCGGAGTTGGTGGCGCGCACCGCGTCGATGGCGGGACGCATCTGGCTGATGTCGTTGAGGGCATCGAAGATTCGGAAGATATCGACGCCGGTCTCGGCGGCCTCGGCAACGAACGCGTCGGTGACCTCGGTCGGGTACGGCGTGTAGCCGACGGTATTGCGACCGCGTAGCAACATCTGCAGCGCGATATTCGGAACCGCTTCGCGGATCTGGGAAAGTCGCTCCCAGGGATCTTCGGCCAGGAAGCGCAGCGCCACGTCGTAGGTTGCGCCACCCCAGCACTCGAGGCTGAGCAGTTCCGGGGTAAGCCGCGCGACATGTGGCGCGACAGCGAGCAGATCCCGGGTTCTGACCCGGGTCGCCAGTAGCGACTGGTGTGCATCCCGGAACGTGGTATCCGTGACGGCAAGCCGTTTGCTCGCGCGAAGATCGGCGGCGAATCCTTCTGGGCCGAGTTCAAGCAGCCGCTGCCGGGAGCCGGCGGGGGCCGTAGCTTCAAGGTCGACGGCGGGAAGCTTCTCGCGTGGATCGACCGAAATCGGGGCATCGCCATATGGCTTGTTGACGGTGACGTCGGCGAGCCAGCTCAGTAGCTTGGTGCCCCGGTCCGCGCTGGTTCTGGCCACCAGCAGCTCCGGACGTTCCTCGATGAATGCCGTCGAGAGATCGCCTGCGGCGAAGGCGGGATCGTCGAGCACCGCCTGCAGGAATGTGACGTTCGAGCTGACGCCGCGGATCCGGAATTCGGCCAGCGCGCGTTTCGCCCGGTTGACGGCGAAACCGAAATCCCGGCCGCGGCAGGTGAGCTTGACCAACATGGAGTCGAAGTGTGCGCTGACCTCGGCTCCGGCGTAGACAGTTCCGCCATCGAGCCGGACTCCGGCACCGCCTGCCGAGCGGTAGGCGGTGATCATTCCGGTGTCTGGCCGGAAGCCGTTTGCCGGATCTTCCGTCGTGATCCGGCACTGCAGCGCGGCGCCGACGACCCGGACGGTGTCCTGGCTCAGCTCGAGGTCGGCCAGCGTGTCGCCTGAGGCGATCCGCATCTGCGACTGCACCAGGTCGACTTCGGTGATTTCTTCGGTGACCGTGTGCTCGACCTGGATCCGCGGATTCATTTCGATGAAGACGTGCTGACCGGCCCGTTCGCCGGCCGTTTCAAGGAGGAACTCGACGGTGCCGGCGTTCTGGTAATTGAGCGCGCGGGCGAACTTCAGGGCGTCGGCATGCAGCGCGGAGCGAATATCCTCGTCGAGGTTGGGCGCCGGAGCGATCTCAATGACCTTCTGATGCCGGCGCTGCACGGAACAGTCCCGCTCGAACAGGTGGATCGCCTCGCCGTTGCCGTCGGCGAGGATCTGTACCTCAATATGCCGGGGACGCTGCACAGCCTGCTCAATGAACACGGTCGGATCGCCAAAGGCGCCTTCCGCCTCGCGCATAGCGGCGTTCAGCGCGTCCTTAAGTTCCTCGGCCTTGGCGACCCGGCGCATGCCGCGGCCACCGCCGCCGGCGACTGCCTTCACGAACAGCGGGTAGGCCATGTCCGCCGCGCCTGCCAGCAACTCGTCGACGTCGGACGAAGGTTTGGTGGAATCGAGTACCGGGATGCCGGCAGCCTTGGCGGCCTGCAGTGCCTGGACCTTGTTCCCGGCAAGTTCCAGCACGTCGGCTGGCGGCCCGATGAACGTGATGCCGGCGTCGTCGCAGGCTCGGGCCAGGTCGGGATTCTCCGAGAGGAAGCCGTAGCCGGGATAGATGGCGTCCGCGCCGGACTCCTTGGCGACCCGCATTATCTCGGCAACGTTCAGGTACGCGCGGACCGGATGGCCCTCCTCGCCGATCAGGTAGGACTCGTCCGCTTTGAGGCGATGCTCGGAGTTTCGGTCTTCATGCGGGAAGACCGCAACGGTGCGGGCACCCAGCTCGTAGGCGGCGCGAAACGCACGCACCGCAATCTCACCGCGATTGGCGACTAATACCTTGGAGAACATGAGGGCAGGCTCCTTCAGCGAGTCAGTGCCTCGCATCATTACGTTATGACTGATAGTTACCGTACCGGGACGCCGGTGCCGGTCACTAATCAGGCCGGGCTACCGGGCGGCACACCCGGCGAGCGTCCCGGGCAGTGTCAGAGCTGCGTCATAGAGTCGACAGTATGAGAATCCTGCACACTTCCGACTGGCACCTGGGGCGGTCATTCCACGGCGTGGGGATGGCGGAGGCTCAGCGTCAGTTTCTCGATTTTCTGATTACCACCGTCGCCGAACAGGACGTCGACGTGGTTGTCGTGGCCGGTGACGTCTATGACCGTGCGCTGCCGGCGCCGGACACAGTGGATCTGCTGGATGACGCACTGCACCGGCTGATCTCTGCCGGTGCCAGGGTGTTCGTCACCAGCGGGAACCACGATTCGGCCAGGAGACTCGGCTTTGCCCGGCGGCTGGTAGAAGCTTCAGGCCTGTCGCTGCGGACCCGGCTGGAGGATATCGCCGTGCCGCTGGTGCTGGACGACGAATACGGTCCGGTGCTTTTTTACGGCATCCCCTACCTCGAGCCGGCACTGACCACGGAGATACTCGGGGCCGCCGAACGCAGCCATACAGCGGTTCTCACCGCGGCCACCGCAGCGATCCGGGCAGACCTCGAGCAGCGCAGCGCCGCGGCTGGTGGCCGGCCGCTGCGCTCCGTGGTTGCGGCGCACGCATTCGTATCCGGCGCGGAGGCCAGCGAATCGGAACGGAAAATCGCGGTGGGAGGGGTTGAATCCGTGTCCCGGTCCGTGTTCGATGGCTTCGATTACGTTGCCCTCGGCCATTTACACGGCAGGCAGCGGTTGAGCGACAACGTCCGGTATTCAGGCTCGCCGCTCCCCTATTCATTTTCCGAAGCAGCGCACACAAAGGGCGCCTGGCTGATCGACCTCGATGCGTCCGGAGTAAGCGACGTCTCCGCGCTCGATGCCCCGGTCTATCGTCGGCTTGTCGATCTGGAGGGCGAGCTGGAGCACCTGCTGGAAGGCGCCGACTATTCACACGCCGAAGACGCATTTGTTTCAGTGACCCTGACGGATGCCAGCCGTCCCAAGGCTGCGATGGAACGGCTCACCGGACGTTTCCCGCACACGGTAGCGCTGAAGTTCGCGCCCGCCGGCAGGCCGGATCAGCCGGAGCACAGCTATTCCAGTCGGCTCCGGGCGGCAAAGGACGACGTGGACGTGTGCACGGGTTTCGTCGAACACGTCTCGGCCACTGCCGTCACACCGGCCGAGCGGTCCGAGCTACGGGCAGCGGTCGAAGCCGTACGGCTTGAAGAGGCAGAGGTATGAGACTTCATCGGGTATCAATCCAGGCGTTCGGTCCTTTCGCCGGGCGGGTCGAGATCGACTTCGACCGGCTTTCCGAGCAGGGGCTCTTTCTGCTGCACGGACCCACCGGCGCAGGAAAGACCAGCATTCTGGATGCCATTTGCTTCGCGCTGTATGCGAAGGTTCCTGGCGCCCGCGCCGACGCGAAGCGGCTGCGCAGCGACCATGCCTCGTCGGGCGTCGCACCCGAAGTAGTCGTCGACTTCAGCGCCCGCGGCCGGCGCTTCGAGGTGACCCGTTCGCCGGAATGGGACCGGCCCAAGACCCGCGGTGACGGGCAGACTAAGGAAAAGGCTCGCACCCTGCTCCGGGAGTTTGCCGACGGACACTGGCTCGAGGGAACCCGCGATCACCGGGAGAGCCAGCTGCAGATCACCGAACTGCTGGGCATGAAAGTCGAACAGTTCACCCGGGTCGTGCTGCTTCCCCAGGGTGAATTCGCCACCTTCCTGAGGGCCGATGCGGCAGACCGGGCGAAACTGTTGCAGCAGCTGTTTTCGACCGAACGATTCGAAGCCGTTGAGGACTGGCTGATCGCTCGGGATGCCGAGGCCCGGGACGCGGTCGACTCGTTGCACGCCCAATGGCGCGAGCTGGCCGCCCAGGCCGCGCAGACCGCGACAGTGCTCACGGCAGCCGACCCCACGGCTGAGGACGGGGACAGTGGAACCGAGGGCGGCCGCGTCAGGAGCGATGCCGGTGAAAGCGGCGCGGAGGCAATTGTCGGCGCGGAGGCTGGCGGCGCGGCTATTGTCGGCGCAGTGGCCGCCGGCGCGGAGGCTGGCGGCGCGGAATCTGACGCCGCTGTGCTCCGGGAACGTCCCGACTCCGTCGATCCGAATGAACTGCGTGACTATCTCGAATACCTCAAACACCGGTTCGCCCGCCGCCTAAACTCGGCGCAGCTAGCGGCAGCCGGAAAAGAAGCCAGGGTCAAGGAACTCTCGAACGAACTCGAGGCATTGCGGGCCCGGTCGAAGCGGGCAGCGGAGCTGGACGAGCTGATAGAGCGCGAGCACCGTTTTCAGGATGCGGCAGACGCACGCGCCGACCGCGATGCCCAACTGAAGCTGCATCAGCAGGCCGAGCCGCTTCGCGAGCTGCTCGAGAGCGCGGAACGAGCCGAGACAAGCCATGAAGACGCTGTCCAACTTGTCGGATCGATGCAGGACGAGGCCGGCTTCGATCAGTCGCCGACAGCAGAAGACATCACTTCCGAACTGGCGAGGCTCGATCCCGAGATCGTCCGGCTCGAAGACTCCGTTGCGCAGGAACGTGATCTGCTGGCACGCAGGGAGAACCTGGCCGCCGAACGCCGGGCCTTGGCCGAGAGTGAAGCTCTCGCCGACCAGCAGGAAACCGAATTCACAACGCTGGGCACAACGCTGTCTCAGCTGGCTGAGGAAATAACCCAGCACGTCCCGGTCGCCTCCCGCCTCGAAGCCTGTCGCGCCGCGCACGCAGCCGCCATCCAGCGACACGATGCCGCAGCAGTGGCAGCCTCGCTCGAAGCCGATGTCGCACTATTGCAGGCAAAGACGGATGAGCTATGGGATAAGGAACGGGCCGCGCATACCGCGTTTCTCGACCTGCGCGCCGCGCGACTCGACCAAATGGCTAGCGAGCTGGCCGCCGGATTGCAGGCCGGGTGTGCCTGCCCGGTCTGCGGCAGCACCCGGCATCCGCGAAAGGCTGAGCCGGTGGACGGCGCCGTTACCGGCTCGGACGAGAAACGGGCAGAGAAGTTCTTTTCCGAAGCCCAGTCCAGACACAGAAAGGTTCAGGCCGAGCTCAGCGTGGCGCAGTCAAAGGCGGCCGAGGCCCGCGGACGATCCGGCGACCTCAGCTGTGACGAAGCCTCCGGCCAGCGGGACGCTGCCCAGGCAGAGCTTCGGCTCGCCGAGCAAGCGACATCGCGTGTCCTCGAACTGCACGATGAGAGTGATGCGATCGAACAGTCCAGGTCACGGCTGAAGCCGGAGATCGAAAGGCGGCGTGCGCTGATCATGCAACACGGGGCCACCCTAGTGGCCGCCGCCGCTGGCATCGAGCAGATGGCAGACAAACTCGCTGGACTGCGCGGCGATGACGAGAGCCTGATCACCCGGCTACGACGCCTGACTCTCCGACGCACGATCCTGCAAAAACTGCAGTCGGGCATCTGGGAATTGGCCCACGCTGCGGCTGAGCGCACGAAGACAAGACAGCATGTGGCGCGGCGGGCCGCCGAAGTCGGATTCGGCTCGGTCGACGAGATGCGCGCTTCGCTGCTAAGCACAGCCGAAACGACGAAGCTCCTCGCGGGCCGCGATGCGGACTTCACGCTTCGTGCTGAGTTACAAGCCTCCCGACGGCGTCCAGAGATCGCATTGGCCGCCGAAGAGGCACCGGCCAATGACGAGTTGCCCGACCTCCTGGCCAGAACGGTGACCGAGCACGGTTCGGCTAGCGCAGCACTCGTTGCGGCGCGGAATGCGGTTGCTGTCCTGCAGACCGCGCAGGAAGCGCTGATCGACAAGGCTACGCAACTCGAAGCATCGATTGCCGGAGGTCAGGCCGTTCACGACCGCTACGAACTCAATCACCGGCTGGCCGAACTGGCCCGAGGTGGCACCGACAATGCGCTGCGAATGTCATTATCGAGCTACGTGCTGGCCGCACGCCTGGAAGAGGTTGCCGCAGCGGCGACCCAGCGTCTGCTGGTGATGAGCGATGGTCGTTACGAACTGCGCTACAGTGACTCGCTCGCCACCCGCGGCAGGAAGTCCGGGCTGGGCCTTGAGATCCTGGACGGCTACACCGGACTGAGCCGGAACCCGAAGACGCTCTCAGGTGGCGAGTCATTCCAGGCGTCGCTGGCACTCGCGCTGGGCCTCGCCGACGTGGTCAAGGCTGAGTCAGGCGGAATCGATCTGGAGACGCTCTTTGTCGATGAGGGTTTCGGCACGCTCGACGAGCAAAGTCTGGAAAAGGTGATGGACATCCTGGATGACCTTCGCTCCGGCGGACGAGCGGTCGGCGTGATTTCCCATGTCGCCGAGATGCGGTCCAGGGTCACATCCCAACTCGAGGTGCTGAAGACCCGCGATGGGTCTACCCTGCGCGAGATCCAGAGCTGATTGTCTTTCAAGTTTCGCCGCATCGATCGCGGAATTTGCTTCGGCTCGGAGTGCCCTTAGAAGATCGGCAGCCGTCGTCGTATAGCGTTTACCGTGTGCTTGTTTTAAGTGTTAGCAGCCTAAAGGGCGGGGTCGGCAAGACATCTGTGACATTGGGCTTGGCTTCGGCCGCCTACGCCAGAGGGATTCCGACCCTCGTTGTGGACATGGATCCGCAGGCAGATGCCTCTACCGGACTGGAGATTCCTTCCTCCACCCGCAGCGACCTGTCAGACGTTCTGGCCGCGCCCAAGTCGCGGACGCTTGAAGCGACGATTACCCCAAGCGGCTGGGTCGGCGACCAGCTTGGACACCTTGACGTTATTCCGGGCTCGCCACGCTCCGCGGAGTTCGACCGGCCCTCGCTCTCGGACAAGTACCTGCGTCGACTCGAGGACGCGCTGCAAAAGGTCGACCACGGATACCGTCTGGTGCTGATCGACTGCCCACCGTCGCTGAACGGATTGACCCGCACGGCCTGGGCAGCAAGCAACCGGGTACTCGTCGTCACCGAGCCCGGGCTGTTCTCGGTTGCCGCGGCTGACCGCGCCCTGCGAGCCACCGATGAGCTGCGGCGCCAGATCGCCAGCCAACTCCAGCCGCTCGGCGTCGTCGTGAATCGGGTCCGGCCGCGTTCCATTGAGCACGAGTACCGAATTAACGAGCTTCGGGAAATGTTCGGCCCGCTCGTACTCAGCCCGCCGGTTCCGGAGCGCAGCGTGCTGCAACAGGCCCAGGGCTCGGCCCGTCCAATACATTCCTGGCCTGGCGAAGCGGCCGCCGAGCTGTCGTCGGTGTTCGACCAGCTTCTGGACCGCGCGCTCCGCACCGGTCGGCTCCGTCACCGCGGACGGTAGACGCAGCGCACTCAGCACAGCCCGGCGGTAGACACGACGCACCCACGCGACACAACACCCCAGCGCGGCCCGGCAGTAGACACACCGCACCCAGCGCAGCCCGGTAGTAGGCACGGCGCACCCACGCGACACAACACCCCAGCGCAGCCCGGTAGTAGGCACGGCGCACCCACGCGACATAACGCCCCAGCCCGGCCCGGGGCCCACACGGTAGACGCGCCGCCCGGACAACGCGGCTCCCCCACCCCGGCGCGGTCCAGCGGTAGATGCAGCGTCCCGAAGCGATAAGACACTCTCGCTGCGCAAGCGGCCACCAAACAGACAGGGTCGGAATCCCCTGGATTCCGACCCTGAAAAAACTGTTAGGCGCTAGCCGATGCCACTAGCCAATCTTGCGTGCTTCTCGACGCTTGGCCAGCTCGTCATTGACGTGAGGCTGTTCTTCCTCGACCCGCTCGCTGGGCAGATCGGAGAGGCTGCCTTCAACCTCGCGCCACACCCTGCCGACTGCGATCCCGAAGACTCCCTGGCCGCCCTGAAGCAGGTCAATGACCTCATCGGCCGATGTGCATTCATAAACGCTGGCGCCATCGGACATCAGGGTGATTTGGGCAAGGTCTTCGACACCACGTTCCCGCAGGTGTTCGACGGCCGCGCGAATCTGCTGAAGCGAGACCCCGGTATCCAGCAGGCGCTTGACCACCTTGAGCACCAGAATGTCGCGGAAGCTATACAGGCGCTGGCTGCCGGATCCGGCAGCGCCCCGAACAGCCGGGACCACCAGGCCGGTGCGGGCCCAGTAATCGAGCTGACGGTAGGTAATGCCTGCAGCGCCGCAGGCAGTCGGACCGCGGTAGCCGACCTCGTCGTCCAGAACTGGCAAGTCTTCGTCGAAGAGCAGCCCCTGGGCGTTGCCAGGCACAGCGCTAGCGCTAAGTGGTTCTTCGCTTGAGCGGTTCACACCGGCTCCTCCTTATCATGCCCCGCGGGGGAAGTGTCCTCCACGAAAGGCCTCTCTATCAGGTTAACCGATTTCAAGGCGATTCCACGGCAGAACGTGGGGACTTCAGATATGAACCTAGGCGGGAGCGGGGTCCGGGTCAACGACCGAGGCTGTTTCGGGGCCGCGTGTCGCGCAATCAACGATTTCCCGGTAGGCGTGTCACGCGACGTCGGACCCCTTGTCCTCTTGTCCATCGCCGTCGTCTTCGCTGTCTGCCGTCCTGCCGGACCTGTCCGGATCCTTGCCGCCGATCACCCCATCCGAGGCCGGAATGCCGCCAGCGGCTTTATCTGTTGGTGCGGGTCGGCCGCCCGGCGCCTCCGGCCCGGCAGCCTGCTTCTTCGCAATCGCTGCCTTCTTGCCGGCGATGATCCGCTGCTTGGCCGTGGAAGCGTACATATCGACGTACTCCTGGCCCGATAGCCGCATTAACTCGTACATCAGTTCGTCGGTGATGGCGCGCAGCACGAAGCGGTCCGCTTCCATCCCTTCATAGCGCGAAAAGTCCATCGGCTTCCCGATCACGACACCAACGCGTCGAACCTTCGGAATAACCCGGCCCTCGGGCTGGATGATGTCCGTGCCGATCATTGCGACCGGGATAATCGGAACTTTCGCCTCCAGCACAAGTCTCGCCACACCGGTTCGCCCGCGGTACAGCCGTCCGTCCGGGCTGCGGGTGCCTTCGGGGTAGATGCCGAGCAGGGTGCCTTCGTTGAGCACGCCGAGACCTGACCCGAGGCCATCAGCCGATGCCTTGCCGCCGGAACGATCCATCGGCAGCTGGTTCGTCAGCTTGAAGAACCAACGGGTGAAGCTCCCCTTGACGCCCCGGCCGGTGAAATAATCTTTTTTGGCCAGGTAGACAACCGGACGGGGGACTACCAACGGGAGAAAGATCGAGTCAGAAAACGACAGGTGATTTCCGGCAACGATGGCACCGCCCTCTTCGGGGATGTTTTCCAGCCCGCGAACCCATGGCCGGAACACGATGCGCAGAAGCGGACCCACAAAGATCCGCTTCATCATCCAGTAGAACACCGTCACCTCCGTTACGACCCCGCGATGGGCCGCAACCAACTCTAAGACGAAAGCCGGGCCGTTGTCGCGGCAAGGTCTGCAATTGGCATTTTCCGGTCAGGAAAACATGTCAGACTTCTGTCATGGTGACTACGCCGGGAACCGAAGAATATTTCTATGACGCCAAAGGCTCAAAGGCGATCGGCGTGCTGTTGATACACGGATTCACCGGTTCCCCATTTTCGCTGCGTCCCGTCGCCGACGCCCTGGTAGACAGCGACATCACGGTCAGAGTACCGCTCCTCCCCGGCCATGGCACCAGCTGGCAGGAGATGAATCGGTCGACCTGGCACCAGTGGCTGGAAACGGTTAAGACGAGCTACGCCGAGCTTTCGGCCAGCTGCGACAAGGTCATCGCTCTTGGCATTTCCATGGGCGGCGGGCTGGCGCTCCGAATGGCAATTGAGCATGCAGACATCGCCGGCGTCATCCTGATCAATCCGGCGGTGATGATCAAGGACCCCCTACTGCCGTTGCTCCCTGCCTTGCGACGGGTCCTGCCGTCAGTCGCAGCCATCGGCGATGACATCAAGAAGCCGGGCGTCACCGAACACGCCTATCCGCGTACACCGCTCAAAGCGGTTCATTCGATGCTTGAGCTCTATCGGGACACAAGGCAGAATCTGGATAAGGTCACCCAGCCGGTACTGCTCTTCAACTCGACCATCGATCACGTCGTTCCGCGGGAATCGACAGAAATCATCTGGAAGAAGATCTCCTCACATGACAAAGAAAAGGTAATGCTCCGCAATAGCTACCATGTGGCGACCCTCGATCACGATGCGCCCGAGATCATCCAGCGTTCCCTGAAATTCGTCGAAAGGTTGAGCAGATGACCGGCGACGATCCGCGCCATAACGTCAGCGATGAGGAATGGGCCGATCTGGTGGCACGGATGCGCGGCGACGATGACGGCGGAATCTTGGTTGAACCGGAGCCTGCCAGCGCAGGCCGCCCTCCCGAGGGCGAACAGCCTTCAGATCCCGAACCGGACGAAATGGATCCCGGGCGATCCATCAGTGACGACGCCGGGCCCGGAGAGGTTGCGACCGGAAAGCCTTCCGACGATCGGAGCAAGCCTGCCGCCGACAGGTTCGACGCCGCGGAGGCAGACGACGACGGCTGGGACGATATCAAGCCGGCATCCTCCGTGGCTGACGATGTCAGTGAACCCGACGCCGCTGAGGACAAGTTCGAGCCGCCGGAGCCGCCCGAGTTCGATCTGAGCAGCACATCTCCGCTGCTCGTCCTGTCCTGGTTCTGCGCCCTTGCGTCACCCGCATACATTGTCGTGGTCGCACTGTTCTGGCGCGCCGCACCGACCTGGACGATCGGACTCGGGATCGCCCTCTTCGTCGCCGGGGTGACCGGCCTGCTCTGGCACCTGCCGACCAAGCGCGACAACAACGACGATGGCGCAGTGGTCTAGCGTTCGACGTCAGCCACCGGGAACGCTCCGCGCCCATCGGCGAGAGGCAGCAACCCTTGCCAGGTCGGCCGCCCCGACCAGACCTGCATCCGGGCCGAGGTGCGCCAGCCGGATATCGGCTGCCGGTCGGTAGCCGCGACCGGTCAGGTTCCTGGCGAAACTTTCCCTGGTCGGTTTCATCAACAGCTCACCCGCGCTGCTGACGCCACCGCCGATAACGAATGTCCCGGGGTCGAAGGCCGCAGCGAGATTCGCCAACCCCAGGCCGAACCAGTCGCCGACCTCCGTGAAGAGATCACAGGCCGCCCTGTCGCCGTTACGGGCCGCCTCGGTGACCAGCGGCCCGCGGATCTCGTCGACATTCCCATTGGCCCGCTCCAGGATTTCCTGCGCTATCGGTGATCCGGCCCGGGCAAGCTCCCGTGCCTCCCGCCCGAGGGCGTTGCCGGAGGCGTACTGCTCCCAGCAGCCGCGGTTTCCGCACTCACACCGGTGCCCGCCAGGCACGATGACCATGTGCCCGAACTCGCCGGCGGCTCCATAGCGGCCGCGTTCGACTCGACCGTCGATGATGATCCCGCCGCCGATACCGGTGCCAAGAGTTACGGCAAGCAGCCGGTTCTCGCCCTGTCCGGCGCCAAAGCGCCATTCCGCCCACGCCGCGGCGTTCGCGTCATTCTCAATCAGTACTGGGCGCCGGAGCTGCGACTGCAGTGCTGCCTGCAGCGGTTCGTTACGCCAGGCAAGATGCGGCGAGAACATCACGCTTGAACCTTCGGTGTCCATCCAGCCAGCCGCTCCGATACCGATCGCCACGATGTCGGCATCCCTGGTCAACTCGTCGACCACCGTGCCAATTGTCTGCTCCACCGCGCGCGCATCCCGGCTCGGAGTGTCGGTGCGCGCCATCGTAAGAATCCGGCCGTCGATATCGACGATGCCGCCGGCGACCTTCGTGCCACCGATGTCGATACCGAGCGCGAGCCCGCGCTCTCGCACCCGCCAGGGAGCACGAATCCCCCGGTCCTCTTTGCCGCGCACTAGCCGGCGCTGCTTCCTGCCCCACGGCCGACGCCGGAACCTCGCGAGGCGAGAAGGCCTAGGTCGGCGGCGCCAATCATTCCGGCGTCACCCCCAAGTGTCGCCACCGAGAGGGCAAGTTCCGGCCGTTTGGCCCGAGCCGGTAAATGTTCGCGCAGCGCGTCGCGGGCAGGCTTCAGCAGCAGTTCGCCAACCTCGGAAAGTCCCCCGCCAATCACGACGAGGCTTGGATCGAGTACGGCTGCGAGCTGTGCGATGCCGACGCCCAGCCATTCACCGAGGCCGGCTAGCAGCTCGGCTGCCTCCCGGTTCCCCTGCGCAGCAGCTTTCGACACCAGCTCGCCGGTGATGTCATCACCTTCCGCTCCGATCGCCGCCCGGAATCGCTCCGCTTCCGGGCTGTTCGCCGCGGCGAGCTGCTGTGCAGACGCGGTAAGGGCCGAACCGGAGGTGTACTTCTCCCAGCAGCCGCGATTCCCGCAGCCGCAGAGGATGCCGTTCGGAACGAGCCTAAGATGTCCAAGCTCGGCAGCCATTCCAAACCCGCCTCGAAGCAGCTCACCTTCTGCGATGATCGCCCCGCCGAGCCCGGTGCCGAGGGTCAGCAGCACCAGATCTTCGGCGTCCCGGCCACCGCCGAACTGGAACTCGGCCCACCCGGCGGCGTTGGCATCGTTTTCAACCACGACCGGAAGGCCAGTCGCCTGCTCCACCGGTTCCTTCAGGTTCTCGTCCCGCCAGGCAATATTCGGCGCGAACATCACGGTGGACCGCGCCGCGTTCACAAATCCGGCGGCCGCGATCCCTACGCTTTCCACCGGGTATTCGTCGGCGAAAGCACGGATTTCGGCGATCAGAACCTCAAGCAATGCCTTCGGATCATCCGCCGGCGTCGGCTTCCGGCTCGATTTCAGCAGAGTGCCCGCCGGGTCGACGAGCCCGGTGGCGATCTTGGTGCCGCCGATATCCACGCCAAGACCGAGCTGTTCGGAAGAAATAGTACGCATGCCTCTTACCGTATCGGCAATTCGCACTGTCACCGCAGGGATGGTGGCGTGTCAGCGTGAACGGTTGGTTGTGTGCCGGCCCCGCGGCATCAGTAGGATCGGCTTCTGTGCGGGAAAACTCAATTGAACAAGTAATCAGTGCCGACGCTTCATCGAATATCACCGATTTGCTGCTGGATCGGGTAAGCCGGCTTCCAGATCACCCGCTGTTCGCGCTCCGAAAGGACGACCACACCTGGGCGGACGTCACCGCCCGGGAGTTCCTCGAGACGGTGCACGCCGTTGCCAAGGGATTCATCGCCGCGGGCCTGCAGCCCGGCGATCGGGTCGGAATACTCTCGCGTACCCGCTACGAGTGGACGATAACCGATTTCGCCCTGTGGTTCGCCGGCGCTATCTCCGTGCCGATCTACGAAACCTCTTCCGCTCAGCAGATCGCCTGGAACCTCGGCCAAACCGGAGCAGTCGGCGTAGTCGTGGAGTCCGCACACCACCAACAGTCCACGCTCTCGATCCAAGCCGGGCTGCACGCTCTGACGAATATCTGGTGCATTGAATCCGGTGCCCTCGAGCAGCTGAAGGCGCGTGGCGCGGAGGTAACCGATGACGTTCTGGAGGCTCGCCGCCGCAGCGCCACGGCTCAGGACACCGCAACCATCATCTTCACCTCAGGTACGACGGGCGCACCCAAGGGGTGCGAGCTGAGTCATGCCAACTTCGTCGACCTGGCCCTGAGCGCCCGGCAGCGCATTCCGGAGGTGGTCATGAACGACGAGCCGAGCAGCCTGCTATTCATGCCACTGGCGCATGTTTTTGCCCGTTTCATCGAAGTCCTCAACGTTGCCTCCAACGTGCGCACCGGCTTCACCGCGTCAACGGCGGACCTGCTCGACGATCTGGGCAGCTTCAGGCCGAGCTTCATCCTGGCCGTGCCGCGGGTGTTCGAGAAGGTTTACAACAGTGCGGCCAAAAAGGCCGGATCGGGCAGCCGGGGAAAGCTGTTTTCAGCAGCGGTGAACACGGCCATCGACTTTTCGACGGCCCTCGACAGCGCGCGCGGACCCTCGATCGGGTTGAGAATGCGTCACGCGCTGTTCGGCAGGCTTGTCTACTCGAAGCTCAAGTCCGCTATGGGCGGCCGGCTTGGCTATGCCGTGTCCGGCGGAGCATCGCTCGGCGCGCGGCTGGGGCACTTCTACCGGGGCATCGGTCTGACGGTTCTGGAAGGATACGGCCTGACCGAGACCACTGCGCCGATAGTGGTCAATTGCCCGGACGCCCAGCGGATCGGCACGGTCGGCCCTCCGCTGCCAGGTTCGGCGATACGCATTGCCGACGATGCTGAGATCCTGGTTCGCGGAATCGGTGTTTTCCAGCGGTACTGGAACGACCAGGCGGCTACCGCAGCGGCGTTCACCGACGGCTGGTTCCACACCGGTGACTTCGGTTCGATCGACGACAACGGCTATCTCTCTGTGATCGGCCGCAAGAAGGAGCTGCTGGTGACCGCCGGTGGCAAGAACGTATCGCCGTCAGGAATCGAGAACCGGGTCAGCGCCGAACCGGAGGTGGCCCAGTGCATGCTGGTCGGCGACGGCAGGCAATTCATCGCGGCTCTGGTAACACTCGATCGGGACATGATCGAGCGCGACAGGTCCAAGGACTCCCCGGAGGTTATCCAGGCCGTGCGCACGGCCTTCCAGGAAGCGAACCAGTCGGTTTCCCGCCCTGAACAAGTGAAGAAATTTCTGATCCTCGATTCCGAGTTCACCGAGGCGGATGGAACGCTGACTCCGTCACTGAAGCTGAAGCGCAACGTGATCGCGGAACGGTTCGGTTCGGACATCGACGCGCTGTACGCCACAGCCGGACACGACGTGACACCGAGGGAGAACGCCCCGGCTTAGCCGCCGTACCGAATTCTGCTCGACGCAGTTGACGAAGAGGCGCTAGTTGCCAGAGCGCTAGCCGAAGAACGGCACCAGTCGCCGAAGCGCCAGCCGAAGAACGGCAGCCTAGCCGGCGTGACGTATCTGCCCGCGGCCGTTCCAGCGCCGGCTGGCGCCTGTCACCGGCCAGGCATCGCTCGGATAGTCCGCCTCGTCGGCGTGATCAATCGTCGAAACATACGGCGGGATCAGGCCGGCATCCGAGAGCACGGCGAGTGCGTCCAGTTCCCGTGCGTCGAACGTCGCCGGAGCATCGAGAATCCAGTCGGGGCGATAGGCCGGTTGCTCAAGCAGTGGTTCGGGCAGATTGTGGACAGCTGCCACCAGGCAGCTTTCGCAGTGCTCGGCGCCTCCGGTACCCCCAGGTTCGAAACCATTGTCGGTGTGATTGCACTCGATGATCATTTTCAGCTCACCCTTCCTTCGCGTGCGGTTATCTGATGTCGGCCGGAGCGTTCCTTCCGGATTCCGGCGAGGCACCGGACACTCTGGCAGTTCATGGCGGTAGATCGACTAAGACAAATCACACGTTAGGGTGCGTCACTGACATCGACTGTCAGAGCCGGCTGGCAAGCTGATTTCATGCAGGAACGAATGAAGGCCCTTCCCGGCCACCGAGCCGGCCAGCGAAGCGGGTATCGAGCCGGAACCCTGCCGACCGGGAACAGCCCGGCGTCAGACGCAGCGGCTGCTTTCGGCGCCGTGCCGGACGGCTATCACCTGGATCAGTTGACGATCGACGACCTGGGGACCCCGCTGATCGACGTGACGTTCGTGGTCGTCGACCTCGAGACCACCGGCGCCGCGGCATCGGCCAATGCGATAACCGAGATCGGCGCGGTGAAGGTACGCGGTGGCGAACAACTTGGCGAATTCCAGAGCCTGGTGAAGCCCGAAGGCGAACCAATCTCACCGTTCATCACCGCGCTGACCGGAATTTCGAATGCCATGGTGGCAAACGCACCGTCCACCGCCACGGTTCTGCCGATGTTTTTCGAGTTCGCCCGGGGATCCGTGCTGGTGGCGCATAATGCTCCGTTCGACATCGGGTTCCTCAAGGCGGCAGCAAAGGCACTGGAGATTCCGTGGCCCAACTTCCAGGCAATAGACACCGTGAAGCTGGCCCGCGCCACGGTCAGCAAGGATGAGGTCCGAAATCACAAACTGTCGACGCTTGCCGGTTTTTTCGGCGCGTCGACCGTCCCCGATCACCGCGCGCTTGCCGACGCGAAGGCCACTGTCGATGTCCTGCACGGCATTATCGGTCGCCTCGGTTCGCAGGGCATCTCCAGCCTCGAAGAGCTCAGCCAGGTCACATCGACGGTCACCGCCACCCAGCGCCGGAAGAGCTACCTCGCAGATGGCCTGCCGACCGGCCCAGGGGTCTATCTCTTCACTGACGGCGCCGGTCGCATCCTCTACATCGGCACCTCCGGGAACGTTCGCAACCGGGTCAAGAACTACTTCACCTCATCCGAGCGACGCTCCAGGATGTCGGAGATGGTGGGCATCGCGGAGAAAGTCACCGCTATCTCGTGTTCAACCCTTCTGGAGGCCCAGGTCAGGGAACTGCGGCTGATCGCAGAACACAAACCGCCCTATAACCGCCGGTCCCGCCTGCCCGAGCGCGCCCCCTGGGTGAAACTCACGGTCGAAGACTTTCCCCGGCTGTCCATCGTGCGCAAGGTCTCCGACGACACCGGAGACGGTGCCGCCTACCTCGGCCCGTTCTCCTCACAGCGCACGGCCGAGGCCGTTGTGATCAGCCTGCAGGACACCTTTGCCCTCCGCCGCTGCCGGAAGCCGTTGTCGGCTGGCACGATCGCCGGTCACCTCCCATGCCCGGCCGCCGAGATCGGCAAATGCGGCGGGCCCTGTGCGGGCATCACGGACACCGCAGCGTATTCCGCTGTGGTGGACGAGGTGCGGGCCGCAATGACCGGACGCACCAGCACCGTCGAGGGTCAGCTGCACAGCAGAATCGCGAAGCTGGCCGCCCAGCAACGGTACGAGGAGGCAGCCGAATCCCGGGACGCCCTGATCGGCTTCCTGCGCTCATATCAGCGCACGGACGAGGCCCGGATGCTGGCTGAATGCGACGAGATCGCTGCCGCGCGCAGAATCAGCTCGGGTCGGCTGGCGGGCGGCTGGGAAATCGTTCTGGTCCGGTATGGCCGGCTTGCCGGGACAACAGTTTGCCGACCCGGCGATAATCCGCGTGCGGCACTCGCCGCGCTGGCCCACACCGCAGAGTCCGTTGAACGGCCCCCGGCGCCCTTGACTGCTGCCTTGCCGGCTGAGTCAACCATGGTCGCCCGCTGGCTGGCCGAAGAGGGAGTTCGGCTGGTGGAAGTCTCCGGCCTTCTCCGTTGCACGGTGAGCCCCGCACACTCCGCCCTGGTTAGGCTAACGGCATAGTTGTACGCGGGCCCGACTATCCGTGGCTAAGCGAAACGAGCAGTGAGGAACCGAAGATGATTACCGCCATTGTGCTGATCTCGACCGCAGTTGACCACATCCCGGAGACGGCAAGCATGCTTGCCGAGGTGGACGGCGTCAGCGAAGTGTACTCAGTCACCGGCGATCACGACCTCATAGCACTCGTCCGGGTGTCCGCCCACGAGCAGTTGGCCACCGTCATCTCGGACAAGATGTCCAAGGTGCCCGGGGTTGTCGCCACGACAACGCATATCGCGTTCAAGGCCTACTCGAAGCACGACCTCGAGGCCGCGTTCGACATCGGACTCGAAGACTGAGCTCAGCGGAAGCTGTGGCTCTTCGCCACGAGCTCTTCGAGCTTCCTGGCCGCCTTGCCCGAGTCGATCAGCTCCCCCGCCTCGCCATAGGCACGAGCCAGCCGTTCCGGCAGCGGGCTCGATAGGTCGTCCCGCCGGGCGGCAACCATGGCGGCGGCCGCATTCAGCCGGACGATATCGCGCACCGGGGACGCTTCACCGTCGAGCACGCGCCGGGTCACATCCGCGTTGAACGTCGCGGCGGCCCCACGCAGGTCGGCGACCGTGGCCCGCGGAATACCGAGGTCGAGCGGTTCGAAATGACTGTGCGAAACCTCGCCCGCCCGCACTTCCCAGACATCGCTTGGCGCTGTGGTTGTCAGCTCGTCCAGGCCGTCCTCGCCGCGGAAGACCAGCGCGTCTATGCCGGCGCGGCCGAGCACACCGGCGATCAGCGGAGCCATTCGGAGGTCGGCGACTCCGATCGCGGAGGATTTCGCCCGGGCAGGATTCGTCAGTGGCCCAAGCAGGTTGAATGCCGTCGGCACCCCCAGCTCGCGACGGGCGGCCGCCGCAAACCGCATAGCCGGGTGGAATACCTGCGCAAAACAGAATGAGATCCCGGCCAGGTCTGCCAGCTGCCCGACCTGCTCCGCGGTCAGGTTCAGATTGACCCCAAGTACTTCAAGCACATCCGCCGAGCCGGATGCCGATGATGAGGCACGGTTACCGTGTTTCACTACCCGGTAACCCGCGGCCGCAACGATCATGGCAGCGGTGCTCGAGATGTTGACCGTCTTCGCACCGTCTCCGCCGGTTCCGACGATATCGACGCTGTCTTCCAGCCCGGTCAGCGGCACTGAATGATCCAGCATCGCCTCAACCAGACCGTGCAATTCCTCGACTGTCTCGCCCTTGGCCCGCAGCGCGATCAGGAAGCCGGCGATCTGGGCGTCGCTCGCCTCACCGCCCATCACCTGGTCCATCGCCCACCTGGCATGTGCCGAATCGAGGTCCTGCCCGGCGAGCAGCGGCCTGAGGATCTTCGGCCAGGTCAGTTCGCCGGCAGCGGGTTCGGTCCCGGGAACTGATGAGCTGAGCGACACGTTGATCTCCTCGAAAACACTGATGGTTGTGACGGCTAAATGCTATCGGTAAGCCTTGTGCAGCGAGCGGGCGAAACAGTAAGGTTTACCTTATTCGTAGCGACTAAGGTAATCCTAAGACCAAGGCAGAGAACCGCAGCAATTCGGGGTTTTCGCTACACGACGTAGAAAAAACCGACCCCAACCGCGGGGTCGGTGATGAATATCCGTCCGAGACCCGTAATAATGAATGCGTGTCAACAGCGACTGCACCTCACTCAGCACCTGCCCACCCAACGGTGAATCGGCCCAATACCGTCTCCGTCGGCACCATCGTCTGGCTGGCCAGCGAACTCATGTTCTTCGCTGGACTCTTCGCCATGTACTTCACACTTCGCTCGGTTGTGCCCGAGCTGTGGACGACGGAAGCCGCGAAGCTCGCCATCCCGTTCTCGACCGTGAATACGTTGATCCTGGTATCCAGCTCGTTCACCTGCCAGTTCGGCGTCTTCGCCGCCGAACGGTTCCAGGTGCACCGCCAGGGATCCGTGTTCAACCCGGTCAAATGGGGCATGACCGAATGGTTCGTCCTGACATTCATCCTTGGCGCGACATTCATCGGCGGTCAGGTGTACGAGTATGCGACGCTCGTCAGCGAAGGCGTCAGCCTGTCATCGCACGCCTACGGTTCTGCTTTCTACCTGACGACCGGATTCCACGGCCTGCACGTCATCGGCGGCCTGGTCGCCTTCCTGTTGATAATCGGCCGCGGTTTCGCAGCCAAGAACTTCGGCCATTTCGAGGCAACCTCGGCAATCGTCGTGTCGTACTACTGGCACTTCGTCGACGTCGTCTGGATCGGGCTGTTCATCGTGATCTACCTGATCAAGTAAGAGATTTAAGCATTAGTACCAACGCACGAGACGAGGAATAACCAGTGAAGGCACTCGCGGCCAGACGCAGGCACCCGATGGCTATCGGTGTGCTTCTCCTGCTGGGACTCTTGGTGACGGGTGGGGCCTACGCCCTCTTCACCAACGACAGTTCTGCTCAGGCCCAGACCGCAAGCGCGGATCAGATCGATGAAGGCGAAAAGCTCTTCATCGCCAACTGCGCCACCTGCCACGGCATGAGCGGAGAAGGAACGGATAACGGGCCTTCGCTGATCGGGGTTGGCGCTGCCGCGGTCGACTTCCAGGTCGGGACCGGCCGGATGCCGCTGCAGATGCAGGGACCACAGGCACCGGTCAAGCCAGGCCAGTTCACCGATGAGCAGACCAAGCAGCTCGCTGCCTACGTCGCCTCCCTCGCGCCGGGGCCGGCCATTCCGGACGACGAGTTCCTGGATACCGCGGAAGGCGACGCGGCCGAGGGCGGAGCATTGTTCCGCTCCAACTGCGCGATGTGCCACAACGTGGTCGGTGCCGGAGGCGCCCTCACCCGCGGTAAGTACGCCCCGAATCTTAGTGACGTTTCCGCAGCCCACATCTACGAGGCGATGCAGACCGGACCGCAGAACATGCCGATCTTCAACGATGCCAACCTGACGCCGGAAGACAAGCGCGACATCATCACCTACCTGCAGACAGTCAGTGAAGACGACTCGCCAGGCGGTTTCAAGCTTGGTTCACTCGGCCCGGTATCTGAGGGCCTCTTCGTCTGGGTCTTCGGACTGGGCGCGGTTATCGCGATCACCGTCTGGCTTTCAGCGCGGGCGAAGTGATGGACCAATTAACAATGTATTCAGCAGCTTCGACTAGACGAGGAAGATCATGACCTCGAATGAGCAAACGCCAAGCGGCAATAGCTCTCTCGCGACAACCGACGGCGAACTAGAGCGGTTCGAAAATCCGGGCTTCCCCGAACACGGCCATCGGCTGACCGACATCGACCCGATCGCCGCCAAGCGATCGGAACGGCAGATCGCCGGCCTCTTCGTCGTCTCGATGCTTGGCACACTTCTCTTCATCGTGTCCTACTTCGTGTTCACGCCCGAAGAGTCGATGTCCAGCATCCGGGTATCGAACCTGATGCTCGGCCTCGGGATGGGAATCTCGCTCTTCGCCATCGGCGTCGCAGCGGTGCTCTGGGCCAAGAACCTGATGCCCGACCACGAGTTCGTCGAAGAACGCCATGACATCCATGGCTCAGAAGAAGACCAGGCCGTTGCGCTGGAGATCATCAACCAGGGTAAGGAAGAGTCGGGCATTGCCCGCCGGCCTCTGATCAGGAACACCCTGATCGCCGCCATGGCGCTGATGCCGCTTCCGGCCGTCCTGGTCTTCCGCGACCTGGGCCCGCTGCCCGGCAACAAGCTGCACGAGACGCTCTGGGACAAGGGCATCCGGTTGGCCAAGGACCCTGGCGGTATTCCCGAGTCCCCCGGCCTGATCAAGGCCTCGGACGTTACCATCGGCTCTGTTTTTCACGTCATCCCGGAAAACCTGCACGATGCCGAGCACGCACTTGAGGAAAAGGCCAAGTCGGCCGTTCTGCTGATGCGCCTTGACCCGTCCGACCTCAAGGAAGACGAAGACCGGAAGAGCTGGTCGTACAACGGAATCGTTGCCTACTCGAAAATCTGCACGCACGTCGGCTGCCCGGTGGCGCTATACGAGCACCAGACACACCATCTGCTCTGCCCGTGCCACCAGTCGACGTTCGACGTCACCGAACACTGCAAGGTGATCTTCGGACCGGCAAAACGGCCACTTCCGCAGCTGCCGATTACGGTAGACTCTGAAGGGTACCTCGTTGCTCAGTCGGACTTCCCCGAACCCGTCGGCGCTAGCTTCTGGGAGCTGAATCAAAAATGAGCACAGTAAGTAATCCCGGGCCGACGACGAAGATCGGCCAGTTGGCGAATTTCGCCGAGACCCGCGTGGGCGCCTCGAAAATGGTGCGGGAGTTCGGTCGCAAGATCTTTCCGCAGCACTGGTCCTTCATGCTCGGTGAAGTCGCACTGTACAGCTTCATCGTGCTGCTGCTGACCGGAACCTTCCTGACATTCTTCTTCCTTCCCGCGATGGGCGAAACCCACTACGAGGGGCCGTACGCGCCGCTGCGCGGCATCGAGATGTCGGAGGCGTACGCGTCCACCCTGGAGATCTCGATGGAGATCCGCGGCGGCCTGCTGATGCGGCAAATGCACCACTGGGCGGCCCTGCTCTTCATGGCCGCACTTTCCGTGCACATGCTGCGGGTATTCTTCACCGGCGCGTTCCGGAAGCCACGCGAGCTCAACTGGGTCGTCGGTTCGGTTCTGTTGATCCTCGGCATGGCTGCCGGGTTCACCGGGTACTCGCTCCCCGATGACCTGCTCTCCGGTAACGGTCTGCGAATCATCGACGGAATCATCAAGGCCATCCCGCTGATCGGAACCTACATTTCGTTCTTCCTTTTCGGCGGCGAATTCCCTGGTACCGACATCGTGTCCCGCCTGTACACACTGCATATTCTCCTGGTGCCGGCGCTTATCCTGCTCATGCTGGTGCTGCACCTGATGATGGTCGTCATCCATAAGCACACCCAGTACCCCGGCCCAGGCAAGACTGAGCAGAATGTCTCCGGCGAGCCGGTTCTTCCGGTCTTCATGGCGAAGGCTGGCGGTTTCTTCTTCCTGGTCTTCGGCGTCATCGCTTTCATGGGCGCCGCGTTCACGATCAACCCGATCTGGAACTACGGACCTTACGACCCCACGCCGGTGTCTGCGGGAACCCAGCCTGACTGGTACATCGGGTTCCTCGACGGTGCGCTTCGCCTGATGCCGGGCTGGGCCGAGTTCTACATCTTCGGGTACCCGATCTCACTGAACGTGCTGCTGCCCGCATTGGGCTCGGCCGGAATCCTGTTCGGTCTGATGTTCGCCTACCCGTTCATTGAACGGTGGATCACCAAAGACAACCGGGACCACCACATCCTGGACCGTCCACGCAACGTTCCGACCCGCACCGGGATCGGCGTCGCTGGCATCGTCTGGTACTGCGTTATGTGGGCTGCCGCTGCCGGAGATGTTATCGCCGTGGAGCTGCATTTGTCCTTGAACGATGTGACGTACATCCTGCGGTTCCTGTTCTTCGCCGGACCAGTCTTCGCGTTCTGGGTGACGAAGCGAATCTGCTTGGGCCTGCAGCGTAAGGATCGCGAGATCGCATTGCACGGTCGTGAGTCCGGCCGTATCGTCCGGTTGCCGCACGGTGAGTTCATCGAGGTGCACGAACCGCTCAGCGATCATGACCGCTGGACGCTCGTCGGCTTCGAATCCCCGGAGCACATCCCCGCCCAGCCAAATGGCGACGGGGTGGTCACTAAGAACGAAAAGCGCCGCGCCCTGCTGTCCCGGCTGTTCTTCGAGGACCGGGTCGCTCCGGTTACTCCGGCTGAACTCGCAGCTGGCCACCATGCGCACGGCGATGCGGAAGCACACGCCGTCGAGGCTAGCCATGGCCATGACGAGGAGTTCCACGGCGCGATCATCGGGCGCGAGGACACCAGCTACCGAAGCTAGTCTCCAGCTACCTTGCCTGTGGGCTGTCCGGATTCGTCCGGACAGCCCACAGGCATTTTCTGCGTGCGATCCATCGGAGATGGCTACCTGCCCGACGCTGACAGTGCCGGGATCCAGCAACCGGGCCGCGAGCTGCAGCCGCAAGTGGCGGAGATACTGCATGGGCGGCATGCGAACGTAGGTGCCCGGCGCCACTGGTCTTAGGAACACGTCAACATGCTGGGCCGTTACACCTTCACCGCAGGCCCCGTAGGCATGCGGCTTCGGCCCAGGAGGATGCGGGCTCTGTGACCAAGCTAGGTTGAGAGCCGATGTATGCCAGGAACTTAAGGCAGACTGGTAGCGTGAGCGGAATCCGGTGGGTGCTGCACGTCGATCTCGACCAGTTCATCGCGGCGGTCGAAGTGCTACGGCGGCCGGAACTCGCGGGCAAGCCGATCATTGTCGGCGGTCGGGGCGATCCCACGGAAAGAGCTGTGGTGTCGACTGCATCCTACGAAGCCAGGGCCTTCGGCGTGGGTTCCGGAATGCCCTTACGCATTGCGGCCCGGAAATTGCCCGACGCTGTAATCCTGCCCGTCGATCAGGAGGCTTACCTCGCGGCGTCTGAAACGGTGATGGCTACCCTCCGCGCGCAGCCCGGCGCCACAGTTCAGGTGCTGGGTTGGGATGAAGCCTTTATAGGCACTGAGACAGAGAATCCGGAAGCCTATGCTCGGCAGGTGCAGGCCGCTGTCCTGGAGCGGACGCAGCTGCATTGCAGCGTGGGCATCGGCGACACCCTGATCCGAGCCAAGGTCGCCACCGGTTTCGGCAAGCCAGCCGGCGTCTTCCGTCTCACTTCCGGGAACTGGCACGACGTCATGGGCAATCGACCCACCAAGGACCTGTGGGGCGTCGGAACGAAAGTGTCGGGCCGGTTGGCCAAACTCGGCATCAACACAGTCGCCGAGCTCGCCGCGTCCGATCCCCAAGACCTGGTCCCGGAGTTCGGCCCCAGGATGGGTCCTTGGTACGCGGAGCTCGGACGCGGGGACGGCATCAGCGTTGTGGACAACACCCCGTGGGTTGCCCGCGGGCATAGCCGGGAGACCACTTTCCAGCGTGACCTGACCGAGCCTGCCCAGGTGGACGACGCCGTGAGGGAGTTGACAGCGCGTGTCCTTGAGGATGTTGTGTCCGAAGGGCGGGCCGTGGTTGGGCTGACCCTCAAGGTCCGGTACGCACCGTTCTTCACCAAGACCCACGCGAGGAAAATTCCCGAGACATTCGACCGGAACGACATACTTGTGCGGGCCTTGGACCTCGCAGCCGGAATCGAGGCGGGCCGTCCGATCCGGCTCCTAGGCTTGCGGGCCGAAATGGCAATGCCCGACGATGCCCGAAAGGGACATACGCCGACGCGCGGCGGTTGGTGACGGCGGCGCTGCCTTCCTTACCAGCGCGGATGAATCGCATCGCGGAAGCAACGGCCGTAGATGCCCTGTGCGCCGGTGGCAAGCCCGGTGTCGACGTCGTACATCGCTCTCTCAGCAGCGTTTGCCCTAGCTTACGCCGCGGAACGGCACCAGGAAGCGTCTCGAGTGCTCGGGCGGACATGGCGACGCGGAACGCGCCGTTGACGACCGAGCCGTTCTCCCGCTAAACGACTCTGGCCCGCAGGCAGTCGGTTGACTGCTTGCGGGCCAGCGTAACGCTTAGAGGTTCAGTGCGCGTGGTCTCCGCGCGAGTACTCATATACCCAGCCAACGATGGCAACGATGCCGATGAATGCGCCGATCGCCATGATCCAGTAGGCCACAGCGAGGCCGAGGAACATGATCGCCGCGGATCCGGCGAGGATGATCGGCCACCAGCTCCAGGGGCTGAAGAATCCCAGCTCGGAATCGCCGTCTTCGATCCGGGCGTTCGGGTTGTCTTCCGGCCGCTTATCGATCCGGCGCGAGGTCTGGTACAGGTAGCCACCGATCAGCAAGGCCAGGCCAGCTGTCAGAAACAGTGCGGCCGCGCCGACCGGCTCCTGCCAGTCGGTCAGGATCGAATAAACGATGGCCACCGGGGCGAAGAAGCCAACTCCGCCGAGGAATAGCCAGGTCTCGAATTTCACTGGTTATCTCCTACTTCTGCCGGCCCAAGTAATTTCGAGCCCACCGGTGCGGTTGAGCGATGTTCTGCCGCAGTCAATTCAGGGTGGTTCTGGTCGAAGGCCGGGCGCTCGGAGCGGATCCGCGGCATCGTCACGAAGTTGTGTCGTGGCGGCGGGCAGGACGTTGCCCATTCGAGCGAACCGCCGAAGCCCCACGGATCATCGACCGTGACTTTCGGAGCCTTACGTGCGGTGCGGAAGACATTCCAGAAGAACGGCAGCAGCGAGGCGCCCAGGACGAATGAGCCAATCGTTGACAGCTCGTTCATCCAGGTGAAGCCGTCCTGAGGCAGGTAGTCGGCGTAGCGGCGAGGCATCCCCTCGACGCCGAGCCAGTGCTGGACCAGGAATGTGCCGTGGAAGCCGAAGAACAGCATCCAGAAGTGGATCTTCCCAAGACGCTCGTCGAGCATCTTTCCGGTCCACTTCGGCCACCAGAAGTAGAAGCCGGCGAACATCGCAAACACCACGGTTCCGAACACCACGTAGTGGAAGTGCGCCACGACGAAGTACGAGTCAGACAGCTGCAGATCCAGCGGCGGGCTGGACAGAATGATGCCGGTGATACCGCCGAAGGTGAAGGTGACCAGGAACCCGATCGCCCACAGCATCGGGGTTTCGAACGTCAGCGACCCTCGCCACATCGTCCCGATCCAGTTGAAGATCTTCAATCCGGTCGGAACGGCAATCAGCATCGTCATGAAGGCGAAGAACGGCAGCAGCACGGCACCGGTGACGTACATGTGGTGCGCCCACACCGACACCGACAGGGCAGCGATGGCGATGGTGGCGTAGACCAGGCCCTTGTAACCGAAGATCGGCTTACGGCTGAACACCGGGAAGATCTCGGAAACGATGCCGAAGAACGGCAGCGCGATGATGTAGACCTCAGGGTGGCCGAAGAACCAGAACAGGTGCTGCCAGAGAACCGGACCGCCGTTCTCGGCGTCGAAGATATGCGCACCGAACTTTCGATCGGCGCCAAGCGCGAGCAGAGCTGCGGCAAGCGGCGGGAAGGCCATCATGACGAGCACGGCCGTGATCAGGGTGTTCCAGGTGAAGATCGGCATCCGGAACATCGTCATGCCGGGGGCGCGCATGCAGATAATCGTCGTAATGAAGTTGACCGAACCAAGGATGGTTCCAAAGCCGGACAACGCCAGACCGAACACCCACAAGTCACCGCCGGCGCCAGGAGAATACGTCGTGCTGGACAGCGGCGAATAGGCGAACCAGCCGAACGACGCGGCGCCCTGCGGCGTCAGGAAGCCGCCGAGTACCATCAGGCTGCCAAACAGGAACAGCCAATAGGCAAACGCGTTCAGCCGCGGGAACGCCACATCCGGCGCACCGATCTGCAACGGCATCACCACATTGGCAAAGCCGGCGAACAACGGGGTCGCGAACATCAGCAGCATGATTGTGCCGTGCATCGTGAACATCTGGTTGTACTGCTCTTTGGTCTCCAGGATCTGCATGCCCGGCGCGAAAAGCTCCGCGCGGATCAGCAGGGCCATCAGGCCACCGAAGCAGAAGAACACGAACGAGGTAATCAGGTACAGGTACCCGATCGTCTTGTGGTCAGTAGAGGTGATCCACGAGACGACGACCTTGCCCTTGCTCCTTGGGACGACCGGTGCCATTTCTGTCATCGGGCGGCCAGCTGTTGTCGTCATGACCCGACCTTCTCTTCTTGTCCAGGGTTGCGGTCGTACTCTGGGCCGAGCTGACCGACGTTACCCTCAGCTTTCAGTTTCTGAATGTATGCGTCGTACTCGCTCTTTGGTACGACTTTTACATTGAAGAGCATCTCGGAGTGGTACTCGCCGCAAAGCTCGGCGCACTTACCGACGTAGGTGCCCTCCTTCTGCGGTTCGAAGTAGATGCTGGATTCCCGGCCGGGAATCATGTCGCGCTTCTGCAGGAAGGCCGGAATCCAGAATGAGTGGATGACATCGCGTGAGCGAAGCTTCATTTCGATCCGCTCCCCTTCCGGCAGGTAGAGGACCGGGCTGTTCTTGCCAGGCTCCTCCGTGCCGTCCAGGTTGGTCTGCACTCCGGCGTAGTAGACATTGTCAGTGACGTAGTTGAAGTCCCACGCCCACTGTTTTCCAACTGCCTCGATGACCACAGTCGGATCATTCGGCTTCTGGATGGCCTCCTGGTCGCGGACCGTGAAGAAGAACAAGACCATCACCATCAGGACCGGTACCACGATGTAGAACGTCTCGATCGGCATGTTGTAGCGCAACTGCACTGGCATGCCGGTCTCGCCTTTACGACGGCGGTAAACGACGACACACCAGATAATGAGCGCCCAAGTGATCACGCCGACGATCAGGCCGGCGGCCCAACTGCCGTTCCACAGGGTCATAATCCGGTCGGTGTGGTCGGTCGCCCCAACGGACTCCTCGGGGAGGTAACCACGTTTGAACTGCGCCATGGAGCAGCCGGAGGTCAACAGCACCGCAGCGGTCACAGCCGCCACAGTCAACTGCTTCGATCGAGACCATTTGGTCCGATCTGGGGATCGATACTGAGAGCGCACGCGCAGCCTTTCCCAGGTTTTCTCAAGTCCGTGTCGCAGCGGAACGGGCGTCCGTCGCGGCACAAGGAACATATACGTCAAGTTCGTCGTTCTAACCCTACCGCTACGTTCGGTAGAAATCGGTGTAAGGGTCACCTATGTTGGCGATTCGAGCCGGTTTTCTTACCCGCAGCGCCTCGGCCAGAAAGTTCTGGTACTCGGCCCGCGAAATCGATTCGATTCCCAATGACGCCAGATGACTGGTATTCCACTGCACGTCGATGATTCGCCGCGGGTCTGGATCTTCCTGCAGAAGTTCGACGAGTCCCATCAGCGCCACCTTCGATGCGTCGGTGCGGTGATGGAACATCGACTCTCCGGCGAAGAGGCCGCCGACGGCGATCCCGTAGAGCCCACCGGCCAAACCTTCCTGGTCCCAGGCCTCGATGGAGTGCGCCCAGCCGGCCCGATGCAGGCTGGTGTAAGCCTCGACGATGTCGTCGGTGATCCAGGCACCCGGACGGGACTTGTCGGCGCAGGCGCTGACTACCGCTTCGAATGCAGTGTCCACCCGGATCTCGAAACGGCGCCGGGCCTTCCGCAGTGACCGGGACACGACGAGGCGTTCTGGGAACAGCACACCGCGTTCTTCCGGAGACCACCAGCCGATGGGTTCCGCGCCGTCGTCGCCGAGGCCCATCGGGAACAACCCGGCCCGATACGCAGAAAGGACCCGCAGGGGCTCGAGGTCTCCCCCGACAGCCCGCAAATCCTGCGGATCCATTCTGGTATGTCTTCTGCAGCCGGCTTAGCGGCTAGTGGAACGAATCGCCGCAGGCACACGAACCGCCGGCGTTCGGGTTATCGATGGTGAACCCCTGCTTTTCGATCGTGTCGGAAAAGTCGATCGTCGCACCGTCGAGGTACGGGACACTCATCCGGTCGACGACGACCTCGACGCCATCGAAATTACGTACAGCATCGCCATCGAGGAAGCGCTCGTCGAAGTACAACTGATAGATCAAGCCGGAGCATCCGCCGGGCTGGACGGCGACCCGCAGCCGCAAGTCGTCGCGGCCCTCCTGCTCAAGCAGGCTCCTTACCTTCAATGCTGCCTCGGCGCTCAGGCCTACACCGTGCTGTGCGACGTCGGGTTCGTTGACAACTGTCATCGCTTTATGCCTCCTCGTCCGCAGATCAATGCGGGTACAACGTGCTTATGTGTTCCTACACGGATAACGCTTCGCTAAAAGAATCTCTTCCAGAGTAGGCCCTTTGCCGCCCAAATCGTTAGTCCTGGCCGCCCAGCCGGGCTAGCAGCAGCGCCTCCGCGACGATGGCGTTCTGGAAGTCGGGCAGGTGCAGCGATTCATTGGCGCTGTGTGCCCGGGAGTCCGGGTCCTCGACCCCGGTGACCAGGATCTCTGCGGCGGGAAACACCTCAAGCAGGTCAGCGATGAACGGAATCGATCCGCCGAGGCCAATATTCACTGACTCGGTTCCGAAGGCGTCGCTGAGGGCAGTGTGGGCAATCTGCACGGCGGGCGAGTCGAGGTTAGCCGACCACGGTTTTCCGGCCTCCTCAGCACCGAACTCCAGCCTGGCGCCGAATGGCACATTCTCGATCAGGTGCTTCTTCAGCGCCTCCAGCGCGGACTCCGGATCGTCTCCCGGGGCGAGCCGCACCGAGATCTTCGCCTTGACGCTTTCCCGGATCGTGTTCGAGGCGACAGCCACATCCGGAAGGTCTAGTCCGATCACCGCGACCGCGGGTTTGGCCCACAGCCGCTCACTGATCGATCCGGTTCCGATCAGCTCGACACCGTCGAGCAGGCCCGAGTCCTTCCGGAATGTCGCCTCGTCGTAGTCGAGTTCTGGCCTGGGAGCAGTCGCGAGACCGTCGATCGCGACATTTCCCGCCTCGTCGTGCAGAGTGGCGAGCAGCCTGAACATCGCCGTGGCTGCATCGGGAATCGGGCCGCCGTACATCCCTGAGTGCACGGCGTGATCCAGGGTGGCGAGCTCGATGTCAAGCGAGGCCAGGCCACGCAGCGACGAGGTGAGCGCCGGCACGCCGATCGCCCAGTTGGAGGAATCAGCAACCACAATCACATCTGCATCGAGCTTCGCGCGGTAAGTCTCGAGAAAGTTCCGGAAGCTCGGACTACCTGCCTCCTCCTCGCCTTCGAAGAACAGCGTCACCCCGACGTTGAGCGAATCGCCCAGCGCACGGATGGCGGCGAGATGGGCCATGATCCCCGCCTTGTCGTCGGCTGCACCGCGGCCGAACAGCCGCGTCTCGCGGCGCTCGGCGGTAAACGGCTCGGTCAGCCACAGCTTCCTGTCACCTGGCGGCTGCACGTCATGGTGCGCGTACAACAGAACAGTCGGCTGCCCGGCGGGCGCCGGCCGACTCGCCACGATGGCAGGGGCTCCGGGCGTTCCCTCCGGCGTCGTAGCCCGCAGAATTTCCACATCGGCGAATCCGACGTCACGGACGAGCTCTGCCACCGCGTTGGCAGACCGCTCGACTTCGGCGGCATCGAAGGCGTCCCAGGCAATGCCCGGGATCGCCACCAGAGCGGAAAGGTCGTCGACAGTTGATTCAAAGTTGGCTGCTACGGAGTCACGCAGGCTTTGTGCGAAGTCAGTCATATTGACACGGTAGTCTTGTGAGGTGTTCGGACGTAAACAGACTCCTCCAGAAGCTCCCGGGCCAGCCCCCGAAGATCAGCCTGCCGGCCCCGGCGTCGGCAAGGGGCGGCCGACTCCCAAGCGGAGGGATCAGGAAGCGGCGCGCAAGCGTCCCCTGGTTCCCAATGACCGTAAGGAGGCCGCCCGGCGTTCCCGTGAGCAGGAGCGCGAGCAGCGAGGCAAGGCGCGCGAAGCCATGCTGTCCGGCGATGAGCGATACCTGCCAGCCCGGGATCGTGGTCCGCAGCGTCGTTACGTTCGTGACGTCGTCGACGCCAGGGTCTCGGTCGGCGAGTTCTTCATGCCAATGGCGATCGTCGTGCTACTGCTGGGATTCATTCAGGAGCCGGCGTTCCGCTTCTATTCACAGATGGCGCTGTATGTCGTCGTACTGCTTGTGATTGCGGACGCCACGATCATTGGTTTCACGCTCAAGAGCCGGCTGAAGAAGAAGTTCGGCACCGGAGAGGTCGAGCGCGGCGTCGTGTTCTACGGCATCATGCGCAGCCTGCAGATCCGGCGGCTGCGCCTACCCAAGCCGATGGTCAAGCGCGGCAGGCTCAAAGACGACTAGGCCTCCGCCTGCCGGGTTCCCTCAAGCGTGAGCGTGTACAGTCGCTGGCCGCGGTGCCGTAACTCGACGGCGAGCACTCCGTTGGCCGCCAGCGGACGCCAGTTCTCACCGATCCAGGCCTCGGCATCGGCCTGGGCCGGGAAGCCGGCTACCATGTGCGCCCCATATTCCGGTGTTTCGCCGTGCTGCCGGGCCAAAAGCTGCTTTGCCTGGTCCGAGGCGCCCTGTGACTCGGCAAAGGACCAAACATATTCCGTTGTTTCCGCCATTGATTCCCTAGCTCTCTAATGCGCTGGCGGCGAGGCCGGAAGTGACCCGGTTCGCCCAGAACGGACCCTGGTAGAGGAACGCAGTGTAGCCCTGCACGAGGTCGGCTCCTGCGTCCAACCGCTCGATCGCATCCTGAGCGGTGGTGATGCCGCCGACGGCGACCAAGGTCATGTCATCTCCAGCCCGATCCTTGAGCAGCTTCAACACCTCCAGGGCACGCTGTCTGACCGGGGCTCCGGAAAGTCCGCCCGCTCCTGCCTTCTCGATGAGCGCCGGTGCGCTGCGTAGCCCGTCCCTGCTGATAGTCGTATTCGTGGCAATCAGTCCGTCCAGCTTAAGCTCGGTGGCGAGGTCGGCGATCGCCAACAGGTCGGCGTCGGCCAAATCAGGCGCGATCTTCACCAGCAACGGAACATGTCCCAGCGAGCTGGCCGGGTTCGTCACGACGCGATCCGCGGCCTCGCGGACAGCCCTGATCAGCGGCCGAAGCGCCTCAACCGTTTGCAGGTCCCGAAGCCCGGGCGTGTTCGGTGAGGAAACATTGATCACCAGATAGTCGGCGAGCGGCGCGAGTAGTTCGGTGCTTCTGACGTAGTCGTCGACCGCGTTCTCGATCGGCACCGCCTTTGTCTTGCCGATATTGACGCCGATCACCGGGCGAATCCCGCGGGGCACATGCTCGAGCTGCTCGCGGGCGGCCGAGATATTGGCGGCGACCGCTTCGGCACCTGCGTTGTTGAAGCCCATCCGATTGATCACGGCGTGATCTGCTACCAGCCGGAAGAGTCGCGGCTTGGGGTTCCCTGGCTGAGGCTGGCCCGTGACCGTGCCGACCTCGATGGCCCCGAACCCCAGATTTCCGAGTGCACAGACGCCGACCGCGTTCTTATCGAATCCGGCGGCCAGGCCGAAGGCAGAGGGAAAATCCAAGCCGAGGGCCCGCACCCTGTGGTGGCGCTTTGGATAACAGAACCGCCGCACCAGCTTGCTGGTGACCGGCATGCGATTGAGGATACGGATGGCGGCAAAGCCGATGCTGTGCGCCAGCTCCGCGTCCATCCATGAAAACAGCGCTTTGAATACCAAGGGATACACGAGACGTAACCCTAGCTAACCTGGCCGGACCAGTACACCGGGCGACCGCCGGCAGTCAGCACCTGATGCACGGATAGCATCGAGAGATCGACTTACACCGACGTGGGAAGGAAGCTGACTCATACCGTGAGCACAGACAAGAAAACAAGCGCTGTCCTGGCCAATAAGAATGTCGCCAAATTTGGAGCGGACGTTCTGGTCCTTGGCATCACCCCGGCCGAGGCTAAAGGAGGCAGCCCCTCGGTGGTATCTGCCACCGACCTGCCGACTGACCTGGCCGCTCGGCTCAACAAGGCGGCTGCCGCCTTGAAACTTACCGGCGCGCCGGAAGAGTTTCACCGCCTGGCAGGCATGGACGGCATCGCCGCGGACAGCGTCGCCCTGATCGGACTTGGCAAGGACGCCGACGATGAAGCCAGCCGGCGTGCGGCCGGCGCGGCCACCCGGCAACTCGCGGGGGCCGGCCACGTTGCGATCGCTCTTCCTGCGTCCAGCACCGAGACGCTCGGCGCAGTCGCCGAAGGCGCGCTGCTCGGAGCATACTCATTCGACAATTTCCGCTCGGCAACAAAGGCCGACCGGAAGGCTCCGGTTGAGAAACTCACGATTCTCAATCCGCAGGCCCGGGAAAAGTCAGCACAGGCCGCGCTGTCCAGGGCCGTCGCCGTCGCAGCCGCAGTGCACGGCACCCGGGATCTGGTCAATCAGCCGCCGTCGCACCTGTTCCCGGCGAGCTTCGCCGAAAGCATTCGGAATCAGGCTAAGGGACGTCCGGTGAAAGTGACCGTTCTGGACGAGGGTCAGTTGGCCAAGGACGGGTACGGCGGCCTGATCGGCGTCGGCCAGGGCTCAAGCCGGCCGCCCCGCCTGGTCAAGGTGGCATATACCCCCGCCAAGCCGGCGGCACACCTGGCCCTGGTCGGCAAAGGCATCACTTTCGACTCCGGCGGGATCTCGCTCAAGCCAGCCGCGGGCATGGAAGAAATGAAGATGGACATGGCCGGCGCGGCATCCGTCGTCCAGGCGCTGTTCGCCGTCGCGGACCTGCAGCTTCCGGTTCGGGTGACCGCCTGGCTCGCACTGGCCGAGAACATGCCGTCCGGCACGGCCCAGCGGCCTTCGGATGTGGTCTCGATCTACGGCGGCCGCACTGTCGAGGTGCTCAACACGGATGCCGAAGGTCGTCTGGTCCTGGCCGACGGCATCGTCGCCGCGAGCGAGGAAGACCCCGATCTGATCGTCGATGTGGCAACGCTGACCGGCGCGCAGATGGTTGCCCTAGGCAACCGCGTCTCCGCGGTGATGGGCGACGACGACACCCGGGACAAGGTTGTCGCAGCAGCGAAGCGGGCCGGCGAGCAGTTCTGGCCGATGCCACTGCCCGCGGAACTCCGCAAATCACTGGATTCAGCGGTCGCGGACATCTCGAACATCGGCGAGCGGTTTGGCGGAATGCTCGTCGCCGGCCTTTTCCTGCAGGAGTTCGTAGGACGCGTCGGTGCCAAGCGGGGCGCCGACTCGGCATCTGACGATGGCGCGCCGCGCATTCCATGGGCGCATCTCGATATCGCCGGTCCCGCATTCAACAGCGGGACGCCGCACGGCTACACCCACAAAGAAGGAACCGGAGTGTCGGTGCGCACGCTGGTCGCCCTGGCCGAGGACCTGGCCGGACGCTAACAAGCGGGGGCCGCTAGTCGCCGCGTTTTTCCTGATCGCGTTTGGCTTTTGTCCAGGCGCGCATTCGCGGCGGGTAGCCGGTCTGGTTCACGTCGTACACCGGAATGGACAGCTCGCGGGCCAGGTTCCAGCCGACTTTCTCGGATGGGACCGCCCTGCGGGTCCACTCCCCCGTTGTCGCGATCAGCAGCATGGTGGCCGGAGTCGACGCCGTGGCAGGTTCGATGTATGCCTCGACGCCGACCCTGGTGTCCCTGAAATCCCGGATGTGCGAGATGGTTGCCGCCTTGCGGGAGCGCGGGCTGTCATCGTCGGACCCAGTTGCCGGCTGGGACGCGTTTCGCCGGAAGATCGATTTCATTCGGCTCGAAAATCTGCTCATGTACGTTCCTCTCTATGAGCATTTGTTCACATGTGATCAGCCAGACACAACCGCGGTTGCGCTATTGCACAGCACTAGTGGAAAGATAGATTCCGCAATCCATTATTCAAAACGTCTTAGACGCGAGGGAGCGTTCCGTGAGCGGTACTGAACAGGAACAATACGATCTCGTCATCCTCGGTGGTGGCAGCGGCGGATACGCCGCGGCTCTTCGGGGAAGCGAGCTGGGCCTGTCAGTGGCCTTGATCGAAAAAGACAAACTCGGCGGAACCTGCCTGCACCGCGGCTGCATTCCGACGAAGACCCTGTTGCATGCCGCCGAGGTAGCCGATGCGGCTAAGGAAGCCGGCCAGTTCGGCATCAAGGCAACTTTTGACGGCGTGGATATGTCCGGCGTCAATAGCTTCAAAGACGAGGTAGTCAACCGGAATTACAAAGGCCTTCAGGGTCTGGTGAAGGCCCGCGGCGTCAAGCTGGTCGAAGGCACCGGCAAGCTGGTCGGCACCGACACCATCGAAGTCACCGGCGCCAACGGCACGGAGAGCTACAAGGGCAAGAACATCATTCTCGCGTCCGGCTCATACTCGAAGTCGCTTCCCGGTCTGGAAATCGGCGGCCGGGTCATCACGTCGGAGCAGGCACTAGAGCTCGACTACGTTCCTGAGCGGGTGGCAGTTCTCGGCGGCGGCGTGATCGGCGTGGAGTTCGCCAGCGTCTGGAAGTCGTTTGGGGCCGAGGTCAGCGTCATCGAAGCGCTGCCACATCTCGTGCCGAACGAAGACGAGGCGATCTCGAAGGCGCTTGAGCGCGCGTTCCGCAAGCGCAAGATCAACTTCTCGGTCGGAGTCCGGTTCAAGGGCGTCGAACAGGATGACAACGGGGTCAAGGTGACCCTCGAAGACGGCAAGACCATAGAGGCAGACCTGCTCCTGGTCGCCGTCGGCCGTGGCCCGGTGACCGACGGTCTCGGCTATGAAGAAGCCGGTGTGACCCTCGATCGCGGCTTCGTGATCACCAATGACCGCCTGCACACCGGTGTCGGCAACATCTATGCCGTCGGCGATATCGTTCCAGGCCTGCAGCTCGCGCACCGCGGTTTTGGGCAGGGAATCTTCGTCGCAGAGGAAATCGCCGGACTCTCCCCCGCCCCGATCGACGAATCTGGAATTCCCCGGGTTACCTACAGCGAGCCGGAGATCACCTCCGTCGGGCTCTCGGAAGCGCAGGCGAAGACGAAGTTCGGCGACGACAAGGTCGAGACAATCGAGTACAACCTCGGTGGGAACGGCAAGAGCGTCATTCTGAAAACCACAGGATTCGTCAAGCTTGTCCGCGAAAAGGACGGACCAGTGGTCGGCGTGCACCTGATCGGCGCTCGGGTCAGCGAGCAGGCCGGAGAGGGACAGCTGATCGTGAACTGGGAGGCATACCCTGAAGAGGTTGCCCAGCTCATCCACGCTCACCCGACTCAGAACGAGGCAATGGGAGAGGCCCACCTCGCACTGGCGGGCAAACCGCTGCACTTCCACTCATAATTCATCCCCTACCAGGAGAGACCTAAGCGATCATGTCGAACTCCGTGCAGATGCCGGCCCTCGGCGAAAGCGTCACCGAGGGCACCGTTACGCGCTGGCTCAAGCAAGTAGGTGACGAAATTGCAGTAGACGAGCCACTACTCGAAGTTTCCACCGACAAGGTGGACACCGAAATCCCTTCGCCCTACGCAGGCGTTGTCGAGAAGATCCTCGCCGAAGAGGACGACACTGTCGAGGTCGGCGGCGACCTGGCCATCATTGGTGATGGCTCCGGATCGGACGACTCCGGCGCTGAAGATGAGGGTGCCGCGGACGACGCGGGCGAATCCGCTGAATCCGGCGCGGAAGAAGCACCGGCCGAAGAAGCCCAGGACTCCGGCGCGGAAGAATCCGCGGAGGAAGCACCTGCAGAAAAGGCTCCCCAGGCCGATGCTTCACCTGCCGGCGGTTCGGCAGAGGGCACCGAAGTCAAGATGCCTGCGCTCGGCGAAAGCGTCACCGAGGGCACGGTGACCCGCTGGCTCAAGCAGGTCGGCGAAGAGGTCGCGGTCGATGAGCCGCTGCTCGAGGTTTCGACCGACAAGGTGGACACCGAGATTCCCTCGCCGGTAGCCGGAACTATTTCGAAGATCCTGGCCGAAGAAGACGAGACCGTCGAGGTCGGCGGCGCCCTTGCCATTATCGGCGGCTCGGACGCGGGTTCCGACGACGCGGGGTCCGACGACGCGGGTTCCGAAGAACCGGCGCAGTCCGCTACCGACCAGGCCGAGGAGGCAGCAGCCGAGGCAGAGGACGAAACCGTCCAAGCTGAGTCGGCCGCACAGCCTGCCCAGCAGGAGACTCCGGCCCCGAAGCCAGCAGTTAAGGAACAGCCTGCACCGGCAAAATCGGAGCAGGAGCCAGCCGCTCCGGTGGCACCGCACTCAGCGGCCAGCACGGCCGCCAAGGTCGGCGAGGGCGCCGGATACATTACCCCGCTCGTGCGCAAGCTTGCCGGACAGCACGGTGTCGACCTCTCCGACCTTGACGGCACCGGCGTCGGCGGACGGATCCGCAAGCAGGATGTCCTCGATGCGGCGGCCAAGGCGAAGGAAGAGGCTCCGGCGGCTGCTGCCGCACCGGTGACCGAGGTCCAGGTTTCGGATGAGGCTGCCAAACTGCGCGGCACTACGCAGAAGGCTCCGCGGATTCGCCAGACCATTGCCAAGCGGATGAAGGAATCGCTTGACGTGTCGGCGCAGCTGACCCAGGTGATCGAGGTCGATATGACCCGGATCGTGAAGCTGCGGAACAAGGCAAAGGACACTTTCTTAGCCAACGAAGGCGTGAAGCTGACCTTCCTGCCATTCTTCGCCAAGGCAGTTGTCGAAGCGCTGAAGCAGCATCCAAAGGTCAACGCCTCGTACGACGAAGAGGCAAAGGAGATCACCTATCACAACGCCGAGCACCTGGGTATCGCAGTCGATACCGACCGCGGTCTCCTGGCTCCAGTGATTCACGATGCCGGTGGCCTGAACATTGCCGGTCTCGCGCACAAGATCGCGGATCTCGGGCAGCGCACCCGGACCAACAAGGTCAGCCCGGAAGAGCTTGGCGGCGGCACCTTCACGATCACGAATATCGGCAGCGTCGGAGCGCTGTTCGATACTCCGATCATCAACCAGCCGCAGGTTGGCATCCTCGGTACCGGAGCAATCGTCAAGCGTCCAGTGGTGCTGACAAATGCTGAGGGGGACGACACCATCGCTATCCGCTCGATGGTGTACCTGCCGCTGACCTACGATCACCGTCTGGTTGACGGCGCCGATGCCGGTCGCTTCCTGCAGACCATCAAGGCACGGCTTGAAGAGGGAAACTTCGAATCTGAGCTCGGCTTGTAAGTCAGCTCAACAAGTGAGGGGTCCGCCGGTTTCGGCGGGCCCTTCGCTGTTTCGCTGAACTGTTTGCTAGGCCGTATCCCGGCGCTGCCTCGTGTTCGGCCCGCCTACACCTCGTGCTTAGCTGGGGAGATGAAGATTCTCGTCGCCGGTGCAAGTGGCTTCATTGGCTCGGCTTTACTGCCTCACCTCGTGTCCGAGGGGCACGAGGTGACCCAGCTCGTGCGCAGGGCGCCACGTACTTCCGCAGAAGCACACTGGGATCCTGCATCGGGCCGGCTGGAACCTGCGATCATCGACGCCCACGATGTCGTGATCAATCTGGCCGGCGCCGGAGTCGGAGACCATCGTTGGTCGACGGAGTACCGACGGCTGATTCGCGACTCCAGGGTCGACACAACCACAACCCTGGCTAAGGCAATGACACAGGCCGCCCGGCCTCCGCAGGCCTTCGTGAATGCATCAGCGGTTGGTTACTATGGCGACCGCGGCGATCAGATTCTGGACGAGACCGCTCCCCCGGGCACCGGCTTTCTCAGCGAGGTTTGCAGCCAATGGGAATCGGCTGCAGATACCGCTCCCGACGGCGTCCGGATTGCCAAATGCCGGGTAGGCATTGTGCTGGCCCCGGATGGCGGAGCCCTGGCTCGGCTGCTCCCGCTGATCCGGTTCGGGCTGGGCGGGCCGCTCGGTAGTGGAAAACAATGGTGGCCATGGATCACCTTGCCGGACATCGTTCGAGCCTTCGCTCACGCCGCCACGAACGATAGCCTGGCTGGTCCGGTGAACTTTGTCGGACCGGCGCCCGCACGCAATGCCGATATCGTCGCTTCGCTGGCTCGGGCACTGCGCCGGCCGGCGGTTCTGTCGGTGCCGCGCTTCGCGTTGCGGGTCGCGGTCGGCGAACTTGCCGGCGACATTCTCGCCTCTACTCGTGCCGTTCCGGGCCGCCTGCAGGAATCCGGTTTCAACTACCGCCACAACTCGCTGACCGCAGCCGCCGCCTGGGCGGCGGGCGAGCCCTGAACCGCGGCTAATCCGCCGGTGCGGGCTCGATGTCCTGCACCACCCAGCGCCCGTCATGCCGGGCCAGAGTGAACACCAGCACGCGCGGTGGCTGCGCCGCGCCCCGCCCGGTTTCGTGACCGTCCGCGCCGACAATTCGATATTTCGACACGGAGGACTCCGCCGCAAGCCTTACACCGGTCGGGCCCGACGAGGAACGCTGCGCTTCCCCGGCCGGCAAAACCTTGATATCGGACAGTCGGAAACGCAGACCTTCGTAGGTCTGCCCCGCACGCTCAAGTTCCTGCAGCGACTCCTGGTCGGCAGCTCGGGCCGACGACGATGGCGCCGTCAGGAAGTCATGCCAGCGTTCGTCAGCGGTCGCGAACAGCTGTTCCCGCACCCAGGCAAGCGCGGTCAGCCCGGCGGAAGGATCCTCCGCGGCCAGCGATGCCGCGACCCGCTCCGGAAGTCCGAGCGGAGCATCTTCCCCTGACGGCTGATCATGCTGCCGGATGCCTCGCGCCGCGAAAAGCGCGCCGGAGAGCAATATCAGCACGCCGATCGCGGCGGTCACCGTCCGCTTCGAACCGAAGCGCTGCCTACGGGCCTTGCGTCCCCGTTCCCGGGCCTTGGGGCCGGGCTTTCGGGCCTTGGGGCCGGGCTTTCGGGCCTTGGGGCCGCGCTTTCGGGCCGAGACAAGCGTAGGCCGCCGGACCTGGCTATCCTGCCGGGAGCCCGCGATCTGCAAGGCGCGTCGCGTGGACGGGGGTCGAGCGCCTGCCACGTCCCGCCCAGCAATCGCCTCTTGCCCGACATCGACCGGGTCCAACCGGATCTCGGCGGTAAGCGCATCCGAGGGATGCTGATTCCGATCGGTAGCGACAATCCGGACCGGTTCCGCCGGGCAGGCGTCGAGCAGGGCCGCACCGAACTCTGCCGCGGAAATCCTGACTTCGCCGGTTGCAACTGACGAGATCAACTCGAGCAGCTCGGCGGGTACCTCAGGAACTATAAGCGACAACGGGATCAGATCCATCGAGGAATAGCTTCTGCCAGCAGCGAGTTCCAAAGCCGTCCTCGCCAGGTGCCGGACGTCCGCCGCCTGTCCTTCCGCTGCCGACCCTGCGTTGCCCGGGCCGAGCGGATACTCGATCGCCGGTTGGCCACTCGCGCGCAGGTTGATCGTCATGCCTGAGACCGCACCGTGTACAAAGCCTGCGTTGTGCAGAGCGGAAAGGGCCAGCGCCGTCGGCGCGGCCACCGTGACAACCTCACCTGGAGGCAGTCCCCCGCGGGCCAGAGCAAGCGGCCAGACCGCGCCGGCCGCGGCGTACTCGCTGATCACGGCCGTCCTGCCCGCGGCCGACACCACGTCATGCACCCGGAGAAGGTGACGATGGTCAATATCGAAAGACGCGAGCTGCTCAGGCAGGTCCAGGACAATCCGGGCCGCGTACGACGTGCCGCCGGCGCCCAGCAACCAGCAATCCGGTTCCGCACCGAGCGGGCGGAGCACCTCGTAGCCCGGTATCGACGGGGAATCCGGGGTGCCGGCTGCCTCTTCCGAACCGTGCATGCCCCTCACTCCTTCTCTTATACGGCTGTTTACCAGCGTTTAATTCTGTTTAGTCCGATTAAACACCCGAGACGTTTCTGTCGTCCAGGGTTAAAGTCGAGGAATGAGTCTTACGTTTACTGAGCTCGGCTTTGCTCCCGACTACGTGAACTACCTCGCCGGCTGGAATCACCAGCGACGGCTGCACGACGAAGTCGTCCGGGGAGTCACGGGCGATACGGTGCTGTTGCTCGAGCACGAAGCGGTCTACACAGCCGGGAAGCGCACGGAACCATGGGAACGTCCGGCCGACGGCACGCCGGTGATCGACGTGGATCGGGGCGGAAAGATCACCTGGCACGGGCCGGGCCAGCTGGTCGGTTATCCGATCATCAAGCTCGCCGATCCAACCGCGGTCAGGAAGTACGTCGAATCCCTCGAGGCCGCACTGATCGAAGTCTGTGCCGAGTATGGGATCGTCGGCGACCGGGTCGAAGGCCGCTCAGGCGTGTGGCTGGAGCCAACCGACACCAAACCGTCCCGCAAGATCGGCGCGATCGGGATCAGGGTCGATCACGGCGTGACAATGCACGGTTTCGCCCTGAACTGCTCCAATAGCCTCGACGGATACTCGACCATCGTGCCCTGCGGGATCGCCGACGCCGGGGTGACGTCGATCGCCGCCGAAACCGGCACGAATGTTTCTCCGTATGACACGCTGGCTCTCGTCAGGAAACGACTGGTTCATCACCTCGCTCCGGCGATCGAGGAGATCTCAGCCTGATCTGCCCGCACTGTGCTGTTCGCCACATCGCTCTGGTGAGTGCAGATGCCACCCGCTGTACTAGGCTGAAATTTGAGACGCCGCCGATGCCGTACTAGGGAGTGCGCACGTGACTATTGCCCCTGAAGGACGTCGACTCCTGAGAGTCGAGGCCCGTAACGCCGAGGTTCCGATCGAAGACAAGCCTTCGTGGATCAAGACCAAGGTCAAGATGGGCCCGGAGTACACCGAACTCAAAGGGCTGGTCCGATCCGAAGGCCTGCATACTGTCTGCGAAGAGGCCGGCTGTCCGAACATCTTCGAATGCTGGGAAGACCGGGAAGCGACATTCCTGATCGGTGGCTCGCAATGCACCAGGCGCTGCGATTTCTGCCAGATCGATACCGGCAAACCGGATGACTTCGATGCCGACGAGCCGCGAAGGGTTGCGGAGTCCGTTGCGCAGATGGGCCTGCGTTACTCGACCATCACCGGAGTAGCCCGCGATGACCTGGCCGATGGCGGTGCCTGGCTCTACGCCGAAACCGTCCGGCAGATCCACGGGCTGACCGAAGCCACCGGCGTCGAGCTGCTGATTCCTGACTTCAACTCCGACGACGAGCAACTCGCCGAGGTGTTCTCCTCCCGGCCGGAGGTTCTCGCGCACAACGTCGAAACCGTCCCCCGGATCTTCAAGCGGATCCGCCCGGGCTTCCGCTACGATCGCTCACTGTCGGTGATCACCAAGGCGCGCGACGCAGGTCTGGTCACGAAGTCGAACATCATCCTCGGGATGGGTGAAACCTACGACGAGGCAGTCGAAACTCTGCGCGACCTGCACGCAGCAGGTACGGACATCATCACGATCACCCAGTATCTGAGGCCGTCGCCCCGGCACCATCCCGTGGATCGTTGGGTAAAGCCCGAAGAATTCGTTGCACTGAGCAACGAGGCGGAGCAGATCGGCTTCCTCGGGGTAATGAGCGGGCCGCTCGTGCGTTCTTCCTACCGGGCCGGGCGCCTCTGGGCCGGCGCAATGAAGAAGCGGGGCTGGCAAATCCCGGAACACCTGCAGCACCTCGATCGGGACACCCCTGCCCGGCAGGAAGCGTCGGCGCTGCTGGCGGCCGAACGCTGAGGTGTCAATAGCCGGTATTTCTACCGCTTAGAATTGTGAGTATGTCAACCAGCAACGATTCCCCCAAGGGCGGACTGTTCCGTCGGAAGCCCAAGGACGAAAAGCCCAAGAAAGACGGCCGGCTGAAGCAGATCTGGTCCGTTTTCCAGATGACACGCCGCCAGAACCCGAATGTGGTCTGGTGGATGCTGCTCGCGTTCCTCGGGGTCGTCCTGATCGCGCTGCTGATCGGCCTCTGGTTCGGCCATCCGATCTACAGCAGTATTCTCGGCGCGGCCGTCGGCGTACTCGCGGCAATGTTCATCCTGGCGAGGATGGCAGAGCGGGCAGCATTTGCCCAGATCGAGGGACAGCCAGGGGCAGTCGGCGCTGCCTTGGGCACGCTTCGTCGCGGCTGGGCAGTTGAGGAACAGCCCGTCGCAATCGAGCCCCGCACGCAGGATGTTGTGTTTCGTGCCGTCGGCCGGGGCGGCGTCGTCCTGGTCAGTGAGGGCCCTCCACAGCGCGCCTCGAAGCTGCTCGCCAAGGAGAACAAGAAGACGACCCGGGTGCTGCCGAACGTTCCGGTGCATCTGATCCAGGGTGGCAACGCGGACGGGCAGGTTCCGCTGCGAAAGCTGCCGTCCACCGTCACCAAGATCAAGCCGACTCTGACCAAGGCCGAAGTTCTGGCGGTTCGCAAACGATTGACCGCTCTTGGCGGTGCGTCATTGCCGATTCCTAAGGGAATCGACCCGACGCGGGCTCGCCCCGACCGGAAGGCCATGAAGGGCCGCTAGTCGCGAGCAGACGAGAACGGGCGGTAAGGATATTTCCCTTACCGCCCGTTTCGTGCCTCAGCTCAGATCCGCACCAAAGCAGTTCCGGCAGCCTTGTCGTGCAGCCCGCGCTGGTCGGCATCCCAAATTCCTGCCGGGATCACCAGGCACAGCAGCACCGTGCGCACGAAGGCCCACAACGGCCCTGGCCACCGGCCGTCGAGCCGGATAACCCTGAGGCCAAGAATTCGGTGCCCGATCGAGTAACCGAGGGTTCCGACCAACAGGATCTGCTCGGCGGCAAAGATGCCGAGTATCGCCCACTGGTTACTGTCGAATGCGAACTTCGCAATGAGGAAGGCAAGGCCCCAGTCAATGATCAGGGCGATCAGGCGACGGCCGAAGCGCGCCATCGATCCACTGCCGTTTTCCGGTCGCCCCAACCGCTCCCCCGGCCACCGCACAGGTTCTCCGGGGGTAGGAGTGCCTTCGATCCATGTTCCGATATCGCGCCTGTCAACCACAGCCACGAGTTTACTCTGTGCCCGGCCGGTCTCGTGCCTTGTCACCTGCAGGCACCCGCCGTGCGCGTTGAGCAGACACGCTGTGTGATCGCCGAAGCACCCGCTGGACGCGCCAACCGCCGCGCTGGGCGTGTAACCTCGTTGAAACAAAGAAGACACAGAAGAGTAACCGGGTAACTCTACGCTTGCTTCGAAGCAGCTAACGAGCATGACTAAGCGTCGTGCCGGGTCGTGATCTCAAAGAAAACAAGGAGCTCCATGTTCAAGAACGCCGACGAACTTCTCACGTTCATTGCGGAGGAGGATGTTCGTTACGTTGACATCCGATTCTGCGATCTGCCGGGCGTCGTTCAGCATTTCAACATGCCAGCAAAGGCATTCACTGCGGACGTGTTCGAGGAGGGTCTGCTCTTCGACGGTTCCTCGATTCGCGGGTTCCAGGCAATCCACGAATCCGATATGAAGCTCATCCCGGATCCTGAGACGGCCTTTGTCGATCCGTTCCGCACCGAGAAGACGGTTGTCATCAACCACTCGATCGTCGATCCCTTCACCGACGAAGCGTACTCCCGCGACCCACGCCAGGTTGCGGCCAAAGCCGAGGCCTACCTGAAGAGCACCGGCATCGCCGACACGGCCTTCTTCGGCGCCGAAGCCGAGTTCTACGTTTTCGATGACGTCCGGTTCCAGACCGCCGCCGACCACAGCTTCTACAAGCTGGACTCGATCGAGGCTGCCTGGAACTCGGGAGCCGAAGAGCCAGGCGGAAACCTCGGCTACAAGACCCGGTTCAAGGGTGGCTACTTCCCGGTACCGCCCGTCGACCACTTCGCCGACCTGCGCGATGAGATCTCGACGACCCTCGACGAACTCGGCATCGAGGTAGAGCGCGCCCACCACGAGGTGGGAACCGCGGGCCAGCAGGAGATCAACTACAAGTTCTCCACCCTGCAGCTGGCCGCGGACCAGCTGCTGCTCTTCAAGTACGTGGTCAAGAACGTGTCCTGGTACAACGGCAAGTCGGCAACTTTCATGCCGAAGCCGCTATTCGGTGACAACGGTTCAGGAATGCACTGCCACCAGTCACTGTGGAAGGACGGAAAGCCGTTGTTCTACGACGAGAACGGTTATGGCGGACTTTCCGACCTTGCCCGCTGGTACATCGGTGGCCTGATCAAGCACGCTCCGGCACTCACCGCATTCACGAATCCGACCATCAACTCCTACCGTCGCCTGGTTCCCGGCTTCGAGGCGCCGGTCAACATGGTGTACTCGGCCCGGAACCGCTCGGCCGCGATTCGGATTCCGGTGACGGGTGCGTCGCCGAAGGCGAAGCGGATCGAATACCGTGCGCCTGACCCGTCATCGAACCCGTATCTTTCCTTCGCCGCCCAGCTGATGGCCGGCCTGGACGGGATCAAGAACCGGATCGAACCGCCGGAGCCGGTCGACAAGGACCTCTACGAGTTGCCGCCCGAGGAAGCGAAGAACATCGCGACCCTGCCCGCCTCACTCGACGACGCCCTCAACGCTCTTGAGGCAGACCACGAGTTCCTGACTTACGGGGATGTCTTCACGCCCGACCTGATCGAGACCTGGATCGACTACAAGCGCACTCACGAGATCGAGCCGGTTCGGCTGCGCCCGACCCCGCATGAGTTCGAGCTGTACTACGACATCTGATCAGACGATTTCCCTCGTCTTTCAGTAGTCGCCGAAAGCGGCGGCTGACCCTGCGAAAACGCGCTTGTCGCGTCTTCCAGTGTCAGCCGCCGTTTTCGTTGATCGGGGTCGCAAGTGCGGATGACGGCCGAGTGCGCGGGCGTAGAGCGCGAACCTTATGCTAGCGGGCGGAAAAGATCGCGGGCTCGATGTCAGGCCGCGCGCGCATTCAGGGGCGTTCCTGCACGAAGCTCGCGACCCTACCAACGTCCTGACGCCGGACCTTAGCGAGCTGTCAGCGACCTAAGGCCCCAGCACCCGGCCAAACACACAGCTATCCGCGCGCAATCCGGAATCCGACGTCATCGATCCGATACGTCGGGTGGCTGCGCCGCCGCACCGAGGCGCGGCAGCTCCAATGCTCGTCGAACCAGCCGCCGCCGCGCAGCACCCGATATGTGCCGTACACCTCGGCGTCGTAGATATCCCAGCACCACTCGAAGACGTTGCCCAGCATGTCGTACATGCCCCAAGCGTTCGGCTGTTTTCCGCCGACTTCGTGCGTCCGGCCGTCCGAGTTGGCGCGATACCATGCGATCGAATCCAGGTCGCCGTATCGAGGCCCGGTCGTTCCGGCCCGGCACGCGCGTTCCCACTCGGCCTCGGTCGGCAGCCGATATCCGTTGGCTGAGGACTCCCATCTAACGTTGTCGCCGTCTATGTCATAGGCGCTCACCAGTCCGGCGCGATCTGACAGGACGTTGCAGAACCGGATCGCGTCCCACCACGAGACGCCTTCAACCGGCAGTCGATCACCAGGGTGTGCGCTCGGCCGCTCCCCGATGACGCTGGCGTACTCCGCCTGTGTGAGCGGGTTTCTTGCGATCTCGAAGTCGGAGACGTCGACGCTCCAACTGCTGCGGGTCCGTCGATCCGAGAGGGTGACCGGACCTGCGGGGATGGCGACCATCTCCGGTGAAGCAAAAGTATCCATGGCAGAGCAGAGGCTACCAGTCGGGTAGTCAGCTCGGACTGCATTTCGTAACATCGTCACGATCTCCCAGCCCCTCCGGTCCAACGAATTACCTGCGGAAGACCACCGGCGGGCCCGCAACGGCTCGTAGGCTTAGCGATAATGCACATCCACGAGAGGCGCACCATGCCTAATGCCAAATCGTTCGTACTTTCCACGTTGCTGGGATCGGCAGGGGCCATGCACTTCGTGCGGCCCGGCGGCTTCGAAGCCATCGTGCCGCCCGGTATCGGCAGTCGACGATTTTGGGTCTACTCGAGCGGTATCGCCGAACTTGGCTGCGCGGCACTCCTTGTGAATCGACGCACCAGGCGCCTGGGCGGCATCGCAAGCGCGGCGTTGCTCATCGGCGTGTTCCCGGCGAACCTTTACAGCGTCAGGAAATTCCGCGGCGAGCCCCGAATCCGCGCCCTGGCCATCGCCCGGCTTCCGCTGCAGGCACCGCTGGTCGCACTTGCCTGGCAGGTCGCCGCAGAATCACCGCCGATGCGTAAACGCTTGTTACCGGGCCGATAGTCTAGGCATCGTGACTCACTACGACCTGATCATCATCGGAACCGGCTCGGGCAACTCGGTTTTGGACCAGCGCTACGACGGGCTCAAGGTCGCCATCGTCGAGAAGGGCACCTTCGGCGGGACGTGTCTCAATGTCGGCTGCATCCCCACCAAGATGTTCGTTTACTCCGCCGAGGTGGCCGGCACGGTCCGCGACTCAGCACGGTTCGGGGTCGACGCCTCGGTGAACTCAGTGCATTGGCCTGAAATCCGGGACCGGATCTTCGGCCGGATCGACCCGATCGCCGAAGGCGGACGCAAGTACCGCGCAGAGGACAGCCCGAATGTCACTGTGTATGCGAGCCAGGCTCATTTCACCGAGCGTAAGTCGCTGGAGACCGCCGACGGACGAACGCTGAGCGCGGACAAGATCGTGATCGCCACCGGCTCCCATGTCAGCTTGCCGCCCGTCGATGGCCTGACCGACGACGTCATCGCCAATCCCGCACTGCCGGTGCACACCTCGGACACGGTGATGCGGCTCGAGAGCCTGCCCGGGAGCATGCTTGTCCTTGGTAGTGGTTACATTGCCGCCGAAATGGCGCATATCTTCTCGGCTCTCGGCACCAGGGTGACGCTTATCGCCCGTTCCGGCGTGCTGCTGAGCGCGCAGGACGGCGACATCAGCCGACGGTTCACCGAAGACGTCACCGATCGATGGGACGTGCGCTTCAACGCCTCGACCCAGAGCGTTCGGGCGACCCCGTCCGGTATCGAGCTCGACTACACAGACTTCGATGGCGAATGCGCTACCGTCGCGGCCGATGTACTGCTGGTGGCGACCGGACGACGTCCGTCGACCGACGCACTGCGGCTGGATGCCGCCGGCTATGACACCCACATCGATGGCCGGGTAGCGGTCGACCAATATCAACGGGTGCTCACCGACGGCAATCCCGTAGACGGCGTCTTCGCGCTGGGCGACGCTAGCTCTGAGTACCAGCTGAAGCATGTCGCCAACCATGAAGCCCGGGTCGTCGCCGAAAACCTGCTGGCAGCCGAGGAAGGCGAGCTGATCAGCCACGACCACCGCTTCGTTCCCTCGGCCGTTTTCTCGCACCCCCAGATAGCCTCGGTCGGGCTGACCGAGGAACAGGCCAGGCACGCGGGAATCAACTACGTCACTGTCGTCCAGGACTACGGCTCGGTCGCCTACGGCTGGGCAATGGAGGACAGCAGAAGCTTCGCGAAACTGATCGCTGACAAGTCCACAGGTCAACTCATCGGCGCGCATATCATCGGCGGATCAGCCTCGATGATCATCCAGCCGATGATCCAGGCCATGGCGTTCGGCATCCCCGCGAAGGACCTGGCGCGTGGACAGTACTGGATCCACCCGGCGCTACCCGAGGTACTTGAGAACGCCCTGCTTGAACTCCAGCTCTAGCCTCGTCCGGCGACGGCTCTAGCCTCGTCCCGCACCCCTGGGGCTCGAGCCGCCCTCCCCCGCACCGCGACCCGATCGCCGGCCGCCACTCGCCAATGTCCAGATCGTGTCGACGATCCACACGATGGTCCATATCCTGCTGGTGTGCGGCCAGATTCCTGGGTTTTCGCCGGAGCTGGACAGGATGCTGGTCGGCGGCAGGTTCCCCTGCAGAACTTCCCACGGCCAGGAGACCGCCGTGGACGCAAATACGATCTGGGCAATGACGAAGATGGCGGTATGAATCAGCCAATTACGCATATAGCTCTTTCCTCGGTTCTTTAGCTTTGGGGTCGAGTCCCTGGACGAAGTTGCGGACGGACCTTCCGTGCCAGGCTCGGTCTTCGGTCCGGAGAGTGTTTCCGCCACATGAACGGACGGTGTTTCCGCCGCGTGGCCCAGCGAAGTTTCCGCCGCCTGAACGGTCGGTGCTTCCGCCGTTGACGGCTCTGCGCCGGGCAGGTTCGCCACCATCCGGCTGCGCAGCGCGAATGGAGCGGCCACAGCTGCCGCAACCAGCACCGCCGCGCACGATAGACAGGCAAGCAACCAACCGCCAGGCAACGGATAGCTGACGCCCGCCAGCACAAGGCCCGCGGTGGCCCCGAGCAGTTCGGCGCTTTCGTAGCGGCCGAATCCCCGCCCCGGCATATCTGCCGATAGCTCCGCGATTACGCCCTGCTGGACCGGAATCGTCACCGCCCAGCAGGCGGCCGAAAGCACCCAGAGTGCAGCCAGGACGATCGGGTCGGGCGCAAGCGACAAGGCGGCGGCGAATACCGCGCTGCAGACATAGGCGACGATGAGCATTCCGCGCCGGCCATAGCGCCTCACCAACCTGTGCATCATGCCCGGCGCGGTGGTGAACACTATGAAGCCCGGCAGAAACACCATCGCGATCTCGCCGAGCTGCAACTGATGTTCGCGCTGCAGCAGGAAGAGCAGGAGCAGGCCGACCGCGGATTCGGCAAAGGCTACTCCCGCGACCAGAAGCAGAATCGGCCGCAATTTCTGGGTCAGTCCGCTTGCGCTGATCACGGCCGGAGGACCGTTGCCAGTGAGGTCGGCCAGGGTAGCTGCGCGCTCTCGTCCCGATGCCCGGCCCAGTGCGATCGCGGCAGCGAAGCAGGAGACAGCCCCGAGCGCGAAGACCGCCTGGTATCCAAGGGCGCCTGCCACCGGGATGGCGACCACAAACGCGATCCAGCTACCGCTGCCTTCCGATTCCAGCAGACGCGCGAACACGGCATGGTCGGACGCGGAACGTTCGGCAAGCGCCGAGCGAAGGCTCACCCAGAACACCGCGCCACCGATTCCTCCGAGGACCGCGGCCAGATAGGCGGGCAGCACGGACGGCGTCAGCGCATAACCGAGAAGCGATAGGCCGTACAACGCCGCACCGAATCCAGCCAGGCGAAGCCGATTGCCTCGATCGGCGGCGTGCCCGGCGATCGGGCGCGCCAATAGTGAGACCAGGGTTTCGGTTCCGGCCAGCAGTCCGACCTGGGCCGGCGAGGCACCCAGCATGCCGCCGGCGAAAAGCGGCAACATGAAGTCGAGCACCTCCATCGGTCCCTGCGTCAACGCCGCCGCGACGTTGTGTGGCGCTGCTCGACGCTCCGCCAAGGCCCTGTCGGGATCGATCTGCCCGGCGAGGGGTTTCTTCTGCTCGGTCACAGTTAGGATCCTGCCGGATGCGGTCGAGCCGATCGTCCCCGGAATGCAGGAGGACGGCTCATCACTTCGGAGGACCCCGCGCCCGTTTCGCCCCGATTAAGCTCATGTCATGAGCAGAGGCATAACCGCCGGGATATCCAGGTCCGATGCGGCAACGGCGGCCCTGTACTTCGTGTTCGTCACCCTGCTGCATCTCTCGGGTTACGCGGAAGATCTGCTCAACCTGAATCGCGGCGTTCCGCTTATGCCCTGGCTACTCGCTCTCGCGATCGGCTGCTTCGGCGTGCTGTTCCGCAGTAGCAGACTTCCGGTAATGCTGCTGGTTACCGGCACCGGCATAGCACTCGACCTGGCACTGGGGCTGAGCCTGACCAGCGTCTTCCTGATCTACGAAATGCTCTTCGCGGCAACGTTGGGCGGTGGACCTCGGTTGAGCCGTGTCGCCGAGTACACCGGTTTCGCCGGCGCGGCCGGCATGCTGGTCGGGTCATTGGTATTGAGCCAGGACTGGCGGATTTCCCTTGTTTTCGCGCTGCAGGGACTGTTGATCTTCGTGGTGCCCGTGCATTGGGCCAGCAATGTTCGTGAGCACCGGAACGTGGCGATCGCCGAACGGGCCAAGGCTGAAGCCGAACGGCTGAGCGCCGCCCGGGCGGCAGAGCTGGCCGAGCTCGATCTGCAGCTTGCGCTGACGGCCGAACGATCGCAAATGGCCCGCGATCTGCACGATGTGATCGCCGGACATCTGTCCGCGATCGCGATCCAGTCCGAGGCGGCCCTGAATCAACGCGGCGCCGAGCTGAGCCGCAGGGTAATGACGGCGGTTCGGGAGAACAGTATCGCGGCACTGGCCGAGATGCGGTCGATGATCGATCTGCTCAACGAGGAAGCACGCGGCCCCGGCGAGGACACACCGGAAAACAGCGCCGGTGACCTTGGCGCCATCGATTCGCTGCTCGCCTCTGCCGCCGCCGCAGGCCTCCGAATCAATTCGGACTTTGTACTCCATCATCTACGCGATGTGCCGAGGACGGTCAGTCTCACGGCTTACCGAATAGTCCAGGAGGCGCTGACCAACGTGATGAAGCACGCTCCGGGCTCCGACGTCTGGCTCCGGTTGACCCTTGAACGTTCCGCCCTGCAGATCATGGTCCGGAACTCGGTTTCCTCCGCGCAGCGGAATACCGAAACAGAAGGAAAGGGATTGAAGAACATGACAATCCGCGCGAACCGGCTGGGCGGGTCTCTTGCCGTCGAATCCGATCACGGGATCTGGGCTATCCATGCCGAACTCCCGTTCGACGGGGCGTTGGTGTGAGTACGATCCGTGTGCTGATCGCCGATGACCACAGTGCGATCCGAGCAGGACTTCGGATGATCCTGGAGTCGTGCGAAGATATCGAGGTCGTGGCCGAAGCCGGCGACGGTGCCACCGCGCTCCGGATGGCCGAAGCCTGCAAGCCGGACGTGATCCTGATGGACATCCGGATGCCGGGGCTCGACGGCATCGCGACAACCCGCCAACTAGTGCAGGAATCGGCCGCCCGGGTCATCATGCTGACCACTTTCGACATCGACGACTACATTTTCGCCGCGCTGAAGGCCGGTGCAGCCGGCTTCCTGCTCAAGTCGATCGAGGCACCGGCACTGATCGACGCCATACGCACCGCCCATGCCGGTGACGGCGTGCTATCCCCCGCCGTGACAAAGAAAGTTCTGCTCAGGTTTGCCAGCCTGCCGGAGGCTCCAGTGGCACCGGAGCTCCCGGCCGAGCTTTCCGGACTCACCGAACGTGAGTTCGATGTGCTGCGGTGTCTCGGGGCCGGCTTGAGCAATGTCCAGATCGCGCGCCGGCTGGTCGTGGCGGAAACAACCGTGAAAACGCATGTCTCGCGCGTGCTGTCGAAACTTCAACTGAGTTCACGGGTTCAGGTGGCGCTGTTCTGCCGGGAGCACGGAATCGACGCCGTGGAGGCAAACTGAACCACGATCGGCCTGCGGTAACCGCCGCAGGACGATCGTCGGTCAGTTGTCGTCGGCACCGCCATCGTCATCGTCAGCGCCGTCGTCGTCAGCGTCGTCATCACCGGCGCCATCGTCGTCGGATCCATCGTTTTCGTCGTGGGGCTCGACATCAGGCGCGACCTTCTGGGGTGGCGTGTCCTTCTGGGGTGGCGTGTCCTTCTGATTGCCTTCGTTGCGCTCATCGCTCAGCGACGACTCGGCCGTCGGCTTGGTGGCAGGAGTGGATGATGTGCCGCCAGGATCGGTTGGTTCGCTGGTTGGTGATTCATCGGTCACCGGGCTTCCGGGCGTGGTCGATACATTGACCGGTTCGCCGTTTGCGGCTGGCGGCGACGACGTCGCCGACAGCCACAGTCCGAGGCTGGCCAGCGACACCAGCACCAGGGCAAACACGCCGAGCATAATCTTCACTTGTCCCACCTCCGAATCAGGTCATTTTCATCCGGGCAACGACCGGCAGCATCGCAGATGACCGGTAACGACATCACCGACGGGCAGCGCCCTTTAACGACCGGCGGCAACGTCATTTACGACACAATTCCAGTATCCTGCCCACTGCAAGCCCTGCCCATCTCGGCCGATAGGCATACAGACATGCCATCCGGAGCCTCGTGGCATCCGAATACGCGACAAACCGACTCGGAGTCACATCCAGCGCGGCACATGCAGAGTCAATGGCGCGTCTGCCGATCCGCCATCTTTCGGCGCTCAACAACCCCTGTGCGTACCGAAACTCGAGATGCACCGCCAGGTTCGCAAGGTCAAGAGCGGCTTCACTCCGCGCGGTGGTGTCAAAGTCCAGCAGACCGATGGGCACCTCGCCGACCGGCCCTGGCTGTACCAGAATTTGCTTGTCGTGCAGATCCCGGTGGGCGATCACATGCTGATCAGATTCGCCGCGCAACAGTGCATCGATAATCCGCCCCGCTGCGAGGTTCAGCCGTTCGGTCGGCACCGGGAAAACGTCGAAAGCTATCGCCTTGCGCACCGCATTGTCCAGTAGCTCGGCCTCCCGGAGGGCGTCGTGCAGCGGTGGCCAAACCGCGGTCGTCAGCTTTTCCCGGCCGCCGGCGACGAACCGTGGCCACGCGTTCGCCCATTGCTCCCAGACCGCCCGCCACTGCCCAACCGACGCGTTGGACATGCCAAGCTGCAATAGCGAGGTACCCGGCAGCTCCGCATGCTCGATCCAGTCATCTGCCACACGCAGCAGGCGCGGTGCCTGGAAGCCCGTGCCTGCTGTCAGCTTCGCGGCGAGACGGGACTGATCGGCCAGTTCCTCCGCCTGGTTTCGGCGAACAACCTTGACGTACGATCCCTCGCCCCGGCGGACGACAGCCCGCTTGCCACGTCGGTGCACGATCACCTGCCCGTCGGCGGCAAATCTCGATAGTGAATTCAGCCGCGGGTCGGTGCCCGGCGGGTCGATTGCATGCGTGCCATCGGCGAAGATTCGTCCGGCAGTAATCTGCTGCACCGTCTGCCCGTCCTGCATGGCGTGAAGTTCGACGACGAGTTCGCCGGCCCGTCCCGGCCACGCCCGCTTGACTTCCCAATCCCGAAGAGCTTCATCCTTAAGCAGCAGCGGTAGCGCAGCCCCGCTGCGGGCGCGCGTCCACATGGCTGCGAGACCACGGCCGGCCCGAGTATCGGCACTCATCAGAGCAGCCCGTCGATCAGGTCGAGCCGATGCCTCAGCTGCTCATCCCAGCCGGACTCACGGTCGCGAAAGGGCTCCAGCAGGCGCAACGCCACGCCGAATGCAGTCCAGGCAGCCAGGTCGTCCATCCGGAAGCTGGTTCCTCCGCCGCCTGCCGCATAACCCTCGAGCAACCCGGCAGTCAGGAATTCCTGATCATCGAGGATGGCTGCAGCCGCGAAGCTGCCCAGGTCCATCAGCTGAGGTCCGGCCATAGCCCGGTCGAAATCGACAAACCGCACCTCGGCGTCATCGACCAGAACCTGATCCGCTGAAAAGTCCCCGTGCACCAGGCCAGTGGATTGCGGCAGCTCCGATATCCGACCAGAGATTCTGCCGAGAGAAGCGGTCGCCGCGCCCAGGCTGTCCGGCAGAATGTGCTTGATCGCCTTCAGCTGGTTGTGCAAGCGGTGCGAGAGCCGGCTTGGTTGCCGCAGGGGCAGCCAGTCGGGGGCAGCTCCGCCGTGGATGGCGGCGAGGGCGCGGCCGGCCGTTTCGGCTGTTTTGGTTTCCGGCAGATCGGCAAGGTTGGCTTTGCCCCACCAGGAGGTGGCTGTGACGCCATGATCCGCTCCGGCATAACCTGCGACGGGCGGCAGCACCCAGTCATGGCTGGCAGAGAGGTGGCTGGTGACCGCGGCGTCGGCCTGTTGGCTTGGCCTGGTCACTTTCACTGCAAGCTGACCGAACCGGCTTTCGACCCGCAGCACGGCACGGCGGTTCGGGTTGTACCTGACCAGCTGCCAGTCAGATTCGAGCCGGCGCAGCGGCCGGTGCAAGGCACGATCCGCCCGCAGCGGGCCCACCGCCGCATAGCCCGGACCGTCCGGTAGCTGCAGCACCCGGGCGCCATCGCCGAGCTTTTCCAGTTTGGCGAGCGCGTGCGGAGCATACCCCGCGATCCAGTCATCGGCGCCCCCGGCATCATGACTGAGTTTTGCCACAATTGAGGTTCCGGGCTTGTACCGGATTCTGCTCACCACGGCCGGATAGCCGACCAGCGCGCACAGTACCTCTGGATCCAGAACCGGCCGCAGCGCGGGCAGGTCCGGATCGGCGACGAGGAGTCTGCTGTCGGCGGGGTTCATGGCTGCTCGGCCATCTGACGGTGCGCCGGATCATGATCCGCCAGCCATCCCGCGAACAGCGAGCCGGGCCGCCGGGCCAGATCCTGCGGCCTACCCTGTTCCAAAACCCGGCCGCCATCGATCCAGACGACCAGGTCGCTATCGAGGGCGGTGACCGCATCGTGTGTGATGCTCAGCGTGGTGCGGGTGCTGGTGAGTTCGCTGAGGGCGGCGAGTACCTTGCCCTTTGCCAACGGATCCAGGCCACTGGTCGCCTCATCGAGGATGACGATCGGCGCATCGCGCAGCAGTGCCCTGGCAACCGCTATCCGCTGCCTCTGGCCGCCGGAAAGCGTGTCACCCCCTTCGCCGAGCACTGTGTCGTAACCGTGCTCGAGGTCCCGGATAAACCCTGCAGCCTGTGCAAGTTCGGCCGCCCGTTCGACCTGTTCGTCGTCGGCATCGAGCCGGCCGAACCGGATATTCTCCCGGACGGATTCCGCGAACAGGATCGAATCCTGCAAGATGATCGACACCTGGCCGCGCAACGAGGAAAGGGTCAGCTCCCGCACATCGGTGCCGTCGAGCCGCACGCACCCCTCGGCGGGGTCGAGCAATCGTATCGCGAGCGCTGCCAGCGTCGACTTCCCTCCGCCGGACGGCCCCACCAACGCGATCCGCTGACCCGGCCGGATATCGAGGTTCAGCCCGTCGAGTACTCGCTGCCCGTCGATGTATTCGGCGGTCACGCCCTCGAACGTCAGCCGGCCACGCACGTTCCTGGCGGCACGGGCATCCGGCCGGTCTTCGATATCCGGCGCCTCGTCCAGCAGGTCGGCTACCCGCTCGCCCGAGGCACTGGCCCGGGCAATCCGGCCGATGTACTTGGCCAGGTCGCGCATCGGCTTCATTGCCGTCTTGAGGTAGGTCATGAATATCACCAGGTCTCCCGGGGTCATCTCCCCGGTGGACACGCGCCAGCCGCCGCCGGTGAGCACGACGGCGGTGGCAATCCCGACGATCACGTCGGTGCGGCGTTCCAATGCCGCCGCCAACCGGCGGGATTTCACCCCTTCGGTCAGCGTTATGCCGTTGCTCGCGCTGAACCGTCTGGAGACTGCGTCCTCAAGTCCATATGCCTGCACGACCCGCATCGCCCCTAGGGCTTCCTGCGCGGTGGTTGCCAGCGATCCCTCGCCTTTGCGGGTCGACCGGGCTGCCGCTGTTATCGCTCCCGCGCTGCGGTGCGAGATCAGCCAGAACGACAGCGCGGCGACAAGGAGCACGACGGTCAACAGCGGGTCGAGCCAGAACATGACCGCCGACATTGCCAGTAGGGTGACAACGTTCGCGATCAGGGGCAGCCCAGCGGTGACGGCAACCTCCTGTAGCCGAGAGATATCGCCGATCAGTCGCTGCACCGTGTCGCCCCTGGACGAACGGGCGTGATATCGCATCGACAAGCCCTGCACATGCCGGAACACCCGGGCACGAAGGTCAGTTGCCACCCGGGAACCGACCAGGGCGAAAGCAACCGTTGACAGGTAGTTCGACAACGCGCGGGCTCCGGTCAGTGCCACGACCGCGAGGCCACAGGCGAGCAAAAGCGAAAGGGACGCGGCGGGCCCGGGTGCGCCGAGATCGGCGCCGAGGCTCCTCGTCACGGCATCGACGACGATCTTGACCGGCCAGGGTTCGAGGATTCGGAACAGCACTTCGGCGAAGAGCGCCGCCAGGCCGCCGCCGATCATCAGCTTCTGTCCCGATAGGTGAGGTTTGATTGCGGTCAGGGTGCGCCGTAACGCCGAGACCTTGAGCCGGCTCTTCGGCATCATCGCACCCCCTGCTCTATCGGCCGTCGGTCAGTTCGAGCCGCGGCGAGGATTCCTTCGAGCACCCGGTCCCAGTTGTGCCTGGTCACCGCGGCTTCCCTGGCGGCCGCTCCCAGTCGACGCCGGAGGCCCGGGTCGTCATCGAGCCGGGCGATCGCCTGGCCAAGTTCGGGCACCGATCGCGGATCGACCAGGAGCCCGGTGACCTCGTGCTCAATCACCTTCGGCAACTGTCCGATCGCACTGGCAACTACCGGGAGACCGGCCGCGAAGTACTCGTAAACCTTCAGCGGAGAGAAGTAGTGGGCGGTCCCGCTTTCAGTCGGCGGATACGGCGCGACGGCGACGTCGCAGCGGCGAAGCATCGAAGGCATTGCCTCCGGCATGACGGCGCCGGTGAATTCGACGTCCAGTCGCAGCGTGTCCGCCTGGCTGCGGAGATCATCCGCCATCGGCCCGTCACCCACGATCAACAGCTTCCAGTCACGACCAGTCAGCGCGGCAGCGTCGAGCAGGCGATGCACGCCGTGCCAGGGTTTCAGCGTGCCGACGAAGCCGACGGTCAGCCCGGCCGCGCACCCTCCAACTGCCGGGGTGATCCGCTCGGTGTTCACGCCGTTCGGGGCCACGATCGTGCACGCCTCAGGCACCGCTCCCCGCAGCCAGCTCTGCACCTCGGCAGAGACGCAGGCGACGACGCTCGCCGCCCGGGCCGCGCCAAGCAGGCAGCGCTCCGCGGCCGCGCGGTCGGCGAGGACCCGATGCCGAGCCTGCTCGTCGATCAGTGGGGCGTTGACCTCGAGGATCGCCGGGATACCGAGCCGACCGACGGTGAGCTCGAGCGTCCTGCTGAACAGAGAGAATCGTTCATAGACGAGATCGGTGCCGGCTGCTTCGATCAGCCCGGCAAGCTGTACCGAGCGCCGTTCGGTCTCCGACTCCCGGTCGCCGGCCGACTCCGCGCGCACGGGAAGTTCAACGATGTCCAGGTCGTCGAGGTCTGCCGGCACAGCGGAGCCGCGCCGGGTGCAGTACACGGTCACCTGGGCGCCGCGTCTCCGCCAGGCGCGGATGATTTCCTGAACGTGAACCGAGCCTCCCTTGGCTCCGAACACTGGAATGCCGGGATCGACACAAACGTAGGCTACGCGCATGTCGGCACCTCGGCTCCGACGAGAAGCCTGGCGAGCTGCCTAGCCTGGTGGCGCGAGTCGAATTCCTGCTCGATCAGGGCTCGGGCGTTCTTCGTCAAAAGGCATCGATCAGCCTCCCCCGAGGCAATCCTGCCGATCGCATCGGCCAGTGCCGCGGCGTCACCGGGCTGGATCAGGATTCCGGTCTCCCCATCCCGGATCACCTCGGGAATGCCGGTGACCCCGGTGGCAACACAGGGAACCCCACTGGCCATCGCCTCGAGCAGCACCGTGGGAAGCCCGTCGGCATTGCCATCTGAACCGTGCACGCAGGGCGCGACGAAGACGTCAGCGGTGCCAAGCAGCTCGGCAACCCGGTGCTGCGGCTGTGCACCGAGCAGCGTGATGCGACCGGACAGTCCTGCGGAGGCGATCTGCTGCCGCAGTTCGTCTTCCAGCGGGCCACCGCCGGCGATCACCGCCTCGACACCTACACCTGCTCCGGACAGTTTCTTCACCGCCCGGACCAAATCGGCGAAACCCTTCTTCTCCACGAGCCTGCCGATGGCGACGATCCGGATCGGTTCATGCAATTCTGCGGGTTCGCGGTAGGGGAACCGCTCCAGCAGCAGCCCGTTGTACACCCTGCGCACCTTGGCGGCGTCCGCACCGAACCGGGTGAGCAGATAGCTGAGGTTGAAGTCACTGATGGTGACGACGTGGTCGGCTGCGCGCAGCTTGGTGCGCAGCTCAATTTCGTCGACGCTTTCGTGGAACAGGTCCTTGGCGTGCGCCGTGAACGAGAACGGGACGCCCGCTATCATCGCTGCCAGCCTGGTAACACTCGTCGCCACGCTGGCGAAGTGGGCGTGCAGGTGGGTGATTCCACGCTCAAGAACGTGCCGGGCAAGGCAGATCGCCTGGAATGCGTTATCGGCACTTGCCGCGAACAGCTCGTCGAGGTGTGCAGCCAGCATGTCCGTGAATCCCGGCACCGCGGCTGTGCAGTCACGTACCAACTGGAAGAATGTCTCGGCCTTGTTCGGCCGATCAAGGTACGTCACTGGCGCGCGTACCTCGGCCAGCGCGGCATGAAAACGGGGATCGACCGGTGGCCGCAGCGAGAAGATCTCAAGCTCCTCGCCTGCGGCCTCACGTGCGAGCATCTCGGAGACGATGAATGTCTCGGAGAAGCGCGGGTACATTTTCAGCACATAGCCGATCCGTTCAGACTGCCGCACTTTCCGCCACCTCCCGAGCAGAATACGCACGTGCCGATGGCGGCGAGCCATCGAGTAGCTGTGCAGCAAGTTCGCCGGCGACGCGCAGCCCGGAAAGCTGCAGACCGCCGCGAAGCACCCGCTTGTCCAGGTTCCGGGCGAACCACTCGGTCAGCCGGGCCGGGCTGAGGTCCCGCTGCCGGCAGTGTTCGACCAGGCCGGCCGCGGCCAGGCCTTCGGCCCGAAGACGTTGCTCGGCCCGGACCGAAGACCGCGGCACGATCAGGGCCGGCACGTTGGTGCCCATCAGCTCGCACACCGAGTTGTAGCCACCCATCGAAACGACCGCCTTGCTGTGCCTGATCTGGCTGATCATGTCGGGCACCGTCTGCACCACGGTTGCCCGCTCTCCCGCTCGCGCCTCGACCGCTGTGCGGTCTTCGTCGGTCATCTGTGGACCGGTCACTATCAGATGCCCGACTCCCGGCGGTGGTTCGGCTTGCGCGGCCAGTTCCGCCAGCGCCCGACCGTCAGAGCCACCGCCGACCATAGACATGACGTAGCGGCCGGTCAGCAGCGGCGGACCCGCGACGTGCGCTCGTCCGGCCGCGAGGTACCCGGTGAAGTCGGCCATACCCTGCAGTTCCCCGGGGACCTCCCCGGTTGCAAATGGATTGTGGATCGCCGGATCGCCGTAGATCCAGATTCGATCGAACAGTTCCTTGATTCGCCCCGGGCCGCCGACTGCAGTCCATTCGGGCGCCACGGCCCCGGGTGAGTCCAGGATCTCACGTAGGCCGAGAACGGTTCGGCAGTTTGGCACCTCGGTGCGCAGGGCAGTTAGCGCGTTCTCGAGTTCGCCGTGCACGCCGGTTGGATGGCGGTCGACCACGAAAAGATCCGGTGAGAACCCCAGCAGAACAGCCGTGAGCAGGTCGGAACGGAGGCTGGTGAAGTTGCCCATATCCATTTCGAGCCGCCGCGGTCGGTAGCCCGCACTGCTTTTTCTGATACCGGGCAGGACGCACCAGTCCCAGCCGGCCGGAGCGGGAAACTTCGTGGCAGCTGCCTCTCCGGTGACCAGCAGTCCGCTGACGTGGACGCCGAGCAGCCCAGGCAGCGAATCGCTCAGCGCGTGGGCGAGGGCAAGGTTGCGCCGAATATGTCCAAGCCCGACCGAATCGTGCGAGAACAAAACAACCTTGAGAACCCTCATTGTCACTCCTGAAGCTGGTGCCCGCGCCGGTATCGGCGCGATATAGGCGAACGACGCCGAATCACTACTAAGTCTGCGCAGCGGGAAATGAAGTGAAGATGAGACGGCGATGAGAACTTTCTCATCTGCCGTGACGGCGGGCCGGCAAATCCAGCCAGTCAGGAGCTGCTACGGGATATCGACCAGGCGATATCCGGCGCCACGCACTGTGACAAAACGTTCGGCTCCCAACTTGAGCCGCAGGTACCGCACGTAGACGTCGACCACGTTTGAACCGCCGTCGAAGTCGTAGCCCCACACCCGGCTCAGCAGCTGCTCCCGGGACAGCACCTGTCCCGGATGGCGCATAAAGGCGTCCGCCATAGTGAACTCGCGACCAGAGAGTTCAATCTCCCGGCCGGCTACTCTGGCTACCCGGGTTCGGACGTCGAGCTCCAGCCCGCCGCAGCGCAGCACATCGTCGGCGCCGGCGCCGCCCTGGTCCTTCAGCCGGAGCTTTACCCGGGCGAGCAATTCCTCGAACCTGAACGGCTTAGGAATGTAGTCGTCGGCGCCACCCTCGAGGCCGGCTACCGTGTCATCGATCGAGTCCCTTGCCGTCACCATCACCACTGGTAGCCGGGATCCCCGGGAACGGAGCTCTCTCAGCACACTGAAACCGTCCAGCCGCGGCAACCCGACATCCAAAATCATCAGGTCGAAATCGGCGCCTGACGCGTAGTCGAGCGCCGTTATCCCATCGTCGACCACAGTCGGGGTGAAGCCAGCCGCCTTGAGGCCCTTCAGCATGAACATTGAGATTCGCTGTTCGTCCTCAGCAATCAGGATTCGCTTCACGACTTCTGCTTTCCTAGCGTATGCATCGGGATCACCAGGATAAACGTCGCTCCCTGGCCCGGAACTGAGTCCAGCTCCACCGCCCCGCCGTGTGCATCGGCGATGGCGGAGACAATCGACAGGCCCAGGCCGGAACCTTCCACGCCGCGGCCAACGTCCTTCGCGCGACCGAATCGCTCGAAGATTCGTTCCCGGTCATCCGCCTCGATCCCTGGACCGGAATCACGCACCCACAGCCGCACCGTGGCCTCCGTCTCGTCCACCGCGGAGCCGAGCGCAATAGTGTCGCCCGCACCGGTGAACTTCACCGCGTTCGCTGCCAGCTGAATAAGTGCCTGGGTGAGCCGCTCCCGATCGGCAACTATTATCGCGCCGGCGCGTTGGTCGAACGTCCAGTCCCGTCGGGCGAGCAGCCGCACCCGGTCGTGGACATCGACGACGAGCTGTTCGAGGTCAACCGGGCCCGGCTTGATGAAATCGGGCCGCCGAGCCTTGGCGAGAAGCAACAGGTCGTGCACCAGCCTCTGCATCCGATCCAGCTCGTCGAGCACTAGGTGCCTGGTCTGGCGGACGTCCTCCGGGTCATCGACCGCGAGTACCTCGAGGTGGCCGCGGACAATCGTCAGCGGCGTGCGCAGCTCATGGCCCGCATCGTCAAGGAAGCGGCGTTGCTCCTTGAAACCGAGCTCGAGCCGGTCGAGCATCATGTTGAAGCGGCCGGCCAGCTGGGCCACGTCGTCGCCGCTATCCGGTACCTCGACCCGCCTGGTCAGGTCTTCGAGGCTCGCCTGCTCGGTCGCCTCGCGGAGCCGTTTGATCGGTCGGAGCAGACGGCCGATCAGCACGGCGCCGACCAGCCCGGAAAGCGCGACCGTTGCCAGCGACACCAGGGCATACGTCTGCGCGGCGCGATAGATGTTCGACCGCTGGGCACCGATCGCGTTGCCGATCACGTAGTAGCCCTGAGCCTGATCGCCTTCGACGGTGGCGGGGACAATGGCAAGCCGAACGGTCTCGCCGGCGGCCCGGGTATCCGTCGTCACGATCCGGTCGGGTGAGGCCTGGTCCAGCACCGCGCGGACGATCCGGCCATCGCCAAGGTCGATATCGTGCTGTCCGGCGGGAAGGTACCGCACCTTGCCATCGATGATCGCCACGAACGATTCGTAGCCGGCCGGGATACCACTCTGCATCGCCGTCTTCAGCAGGCTGTCGACCGTGATGTGCGGCGACACACCGGCATTGGTGACGACACCCCGCTCGGACACCCGGCGTAGTTCGTCGATTTCCTGCAGCAGGTCTGAATTCACCCGCTCGTTCAGCGCAGCGAGCTGGAGCGAGTACGACACGCTGCCCGCGATGATCAGACCGGCCGTCATGAACGCGAGCATTGCCGCGAGCATCCGGGCCCGGACCGTGCGCGACTCACTGCGTAGGCGTGAAATCGTGGCGTTCGGCACTCTTGGATTGTTCCACGGCAGCCGCCCGGCGGTCGATTGCCGACCTGCGCTGCGCCACGGCATCGATGATCAGACCAACCGTAACCGCCAGAACGATGCCGACCACGACCGCCGCGACGGTGCTGTGAGCTCCGAACCAGACATGGCCGACCAGCGCGAAGAACAGCGCCTGCGCCGTCCACAGGCCACCTGAGATCACGGTCGCAATGAAGAATCGGCGCCGCTGGTAGCCCAGTGAGCCGGCAGCCATGTTCACCGCGACACGGCCGATCGGGATGAAGCGAGCCGTCAGGATGACCGAGGTGCCGCGACGCAGCAGGGCTTTCTCCGCCGTGGCAACGGCGCGCTGCGCACGGGGGCCGGCGAAGAGCCGGAGCCGATGGAACTTGCACCGCCGGCCAATCAAGTACGCGAGGTTATCCCCCGCAACCGCGGCTGCCCACCCCAGCAGCGCGATCGGAATCAATCGCCACGGGTCGACGCCAAGGGCAACTGTCGACATGCCGATCACGAGCGACTCGCTGGGCACCGGCGGGAAGAAGCCATCGATCACCGTGCAGATGAACATCACCGGTAGTGCCCAGGGTCCGGATGCGAGCGTCTCAATTACCGCGTCGAGATTCATGCTTTCACGCTATGTGTGCGCCACGGGCTGGCACCATGAGGTACGACCCCCAACTTCTCCGGGGTCATCCCCCAGCGGAAGGCGGAGGCTATCGGCACGACAAGCCGGGCGGCTCAGCCGCGCAGCGCGGCCTCGTAGACTTTGATGGTGTCCTCGGCGATGCTGTGCCAGGAAAACTGCTGCCTGGCCCGCTCCAGTCCGGTGAGGCCCATTTTCCGGGCCCGCTCGGGATCGGCCACCATCTCGATCAGGGCGGCCGCAAGGTCGGCGACGTATTGATCCGGGTTAGTCGGGGTACCCGTGCCGTCGGTCAGCTGATCGATCGGCACGATCCGGCCGGTGACGCCGTCCTGCACCACCTCCGGAATGCCGCCGGTATTCGTGCCGACCACTGCAGCGCCGCACGCCATCGCCTCAAGATTCACGATGCCCAGCGGTTCATAGATCGATGGACAGACGAACACGGTCGCGTGGCTGAGCACCTGGCAGAGTTCGGCACGCGGCAGCACCCGATCGATCCAGACAACGCCCTCGCGTTTACGCTGCAACTCACCGACCAGTCCGCTGACCTCGGCTGCGATCTCCGGGGTGTCTGGGGCGCCCGCGCACAACACCAGCTGAACCTCGGCTGGCAGCCGGGCGGCCGCGCGCAACAGATAAGGCAGACCCTTTTGCCGGGTGATCCGGCCAACGAACACAACGCTGGGCCGGGCCGGGTCGATGCCGAGCGGCCGAATCAGCTCGGTGCCCTCGTCTCGTCGCCAGGCGTCGGTGTCGATGCCGTTGTACACCACGTGCACCTTCTCCGGATCCAGCCGCGGGTAGGCCCGCAGGATGTCCGCGCGCATCCCGTTCGAGACGGCGATCACGGCCGCCGCGCCCTCGTACGCGCTGCGTTCCGCCCAAGATGACACCGCGTATCCCCCGCCGAGCTGCTCTGCCTTCCAGGGACGCAGCGGCTCAAGGCTGTGTGCGCTCACGACATGGGGTATGTCGTGCAGCAGCCCGGCCAGATGCCCGGCCATATTGGCATACCAGGTGTGTGAGTGCACGACATCCGCACCGGCCACGTCGCCAACCATGCTCAGGTCCACACCGAGCGTTCTCACCGCGGGGTTCGCGTTCTCCAGCTGCGGAAGGTCCGGATAGGCAGTGACGTTGCTGGCGGCACGCTCGGCGCCGAAGCAGCGGACCCTTACGTCCAGGCGTGCGGCGAGCACGGCGCTCAGCTCTGCCACGTGCACGCCGGCGCCACCGTAAACCTCTGGCGGAAATTCTTTGCTTATTATGTCTACTCGCACGAGTCCTAATCTAGATCACCGCAGGACTTGTTAGGCTCATCAAGCTACGAACTGAATTGCGCTCGCGACGGAAGAGGACGGATATGGCCAAGACCAAGGTGCTCTCGATAGTGCTGGCGGGCGGAGAAGGTAAGCGTCTTTTGCCGTTGACCCTTGACCGCGCCAAGCCCGGAGTTCCGTTCGCCGGTGGCTATCGACTGATTGACTTCGTGCTGTCGAACCTGGTGAATTCCGAACTGCGGAAAATTGTCGTGCTCACTCAGTACAAGTCGCACAGCCTGGACCGGCATATCTCGGAAACCTGGCGGTTCTCGATTCAATCGGGAAGCTATATCGCCTCTGTTCCTGCGCAGCAGCGGGTCGGCAAGAGCTGGTTCCTGGGCAGCGCAGACGCGATCTACCAGAGCCTCAACCTGATCTATGACGCCAAGCCCGATGTTGTCATCGTCGCCGGTGCCGATCACGTCTATCGGATGGACTTCCAGCAGATGATCGACGAGCACGTGGCGTCCGGGATGGACGCCACAGTTGCCGCGGTCCGCCAGCCGCTTGACCTCTCCGACCAGTTCGGTGTGATCGAAACCGAAGTCGACGATCCACGACGGATCGCCGCCTTCAGGGAGAAGCCCGAGCACACCGAGGGACTCAGCGACTCGCCCGGTGAGTTCCTTGCCTCGATGGGCAACTATGTTTTCAGCGCCAAGGCTCTCGTGGACGCGGTCCGCGCCGACGCCGAGAATGAGAACAGTGCCCACGATATGGGCGGCGACATCATTCCGGAGTTCGTCCGGCAAGGCCGGGCCAACGTCTATGACTTCAGCAACAACGTGGTGCCCGGCAGCAGTGGCCGTGACGGGCAATACTGGCGTGATGTCGGGACGATCGACTCGTTCTACGACTCGCATATGGACCTGATCTCGCCGGTGCCGGCCTTCAACCTCTACAACCTGGAGTGGCCGATCTACACCCGGCAGGACGCGCTACCGCCGGCTAAGTTTGTGCACGATGACCAGCAGCGGCCGGGACGTGCGACGGACTCCATCGTCGCCCAGGGCGTGGTGATCTCCGGCGGGCACGTCGACCATTCGGTTTTAGCGCCCGCGGTGAGCGTCGAGTCGATGGCCTCGGTGACGTCTTCGGTGCTGATGGATAACGTCAGCATTGGCGAAGGCGCCCGCGTGCATCGCGCCATCCTGGACAAGAACGTCGTCGTCCCGCCGGGCGAGACTGTCGGAATCGACCATCAGCTCGATCGGGCGCGCGGCTTCACGGTGACAGACAGCGGCCTGACCGTCGTGGCCAAGAACCAGGTCGTGAATGACGACGAGGACGACGACGTCGTCCAGCTTTAGCGGCTGGGCTCCAGATCCCGCGCGCCGTCCTGCTCGGCAGCGATCGTCTCGCCCGCCTCGGGAACGAAGCCGTTATCACTGCGCACAGCGTTGTAGCGGTCGACGTCGAGAATCTTCTCCTGCTTGGCCACGAGGGTCGGGATCAGGGTCTGCCCGGCCACATTTGTCGCCGTGCGCATCATGTCCAGGATCGGATCAACCGCGAGCAGCAGGCCGACGCCGGCCAGCGGCAGACCGAGCGTCGACAGTGTCAGGGTCAGCATAACGATTGCTCCGGTCAGTCCTGCGGTCGCCGCCGAACCGATCACGGAGACGAAAGCGATCAGCAGATAGTCGCTGATCTGCAATTGAATCCCGAAGAACTGAGCGACGAAGATGGCTGCCAAGGCGGGGTAGATCGCTGCGCAGCCGTCCATTTTCGTGGTCGCGCCGAACGGCACGGCGAAGGAGGCGTATCCCTGCGGGACACCGAGGTTGCGTTCGGTCACGCGCTGGGTCATTGGCAGAGTGCCCACCGAGCTACGGGATACGAAGCCGAGCTGGATGGCCGGCCAGGCGCCACTGAACCATTTGCGCGCCGAGAGACCGTGGGCCTTGGCCAGCAGCGGGTACACCACGAACATAACGATGGCGCAGCCGATATAGACATCGACGGCGAAGACGGCCAGCGGCGACAGGGCTTCCCAGCCGTAATTCGCCACCGCGTTGCCCAGCAGGCCTACGGTTCCGATCGGCGCGAGCCGGATGACCCACCACAGCACCTTGGAGACTATGGCAAGGAGCGAGCGGTTGAAGGCGAGGAACGGCTCGGCGGGCTTGCCGACCTTCAGCGCGGCGATCCCGATCACCAGGGCAAGGACGACGAGCTGAAGCACGTTGAAGCTCAGCTCGGTGCTGGCGACAGGCGCCCCTCCTGCGGCCGGGGCTTCCAGGCTGGTGTCGGCGGAGAGTCCGAGGATATTGACCGGGAACAGACCGGTGAGGAAGTCCGACCAGCTGCCAGTGCTCTCCGGATTCTGGGCGGCGTCCTGACTGATCGTCGTATTGGCGCCCGGCTGGGTGACCAGGCCGATTGTCATTCCGATCGCCACCGCGATCAGGGCGGTTATGCAGAACCACAACAGCGTCTTGCCGGCGAGCCGTGCTGCGTTGGTGACGTTCTTCAGATTGGTGATGCTGGCAATGATCGCGGTAACGACCAGCGGGATGACGATGACCCGGAGCAGCTGGACGAACAGTTCGCCGATGGTGGCCAGCGTTGCGCCCAGCCAGTTGCTTTCCGCGCCCTCCGGCACCGGAAGTTGCTGGGCCACCAAGCCCAGTCCGATGCCTAGAACGAGGGCGATCAGGATTTGCCACCCGAAGGTGACGCGTTTCAATGCGGAGGTCACGAGAGTGAGCCTTTCTGCAGGCAGGAGAAAACTAGGAGAGAGTGGGATGATGTGAGGCCGCCGCGGTACAGGTGCGCGCGGGGCGGGGCGAAGCGGGCGCTAATTCGCGCTGGCGACGCGTGCGAGGTCGACGTGCAACCGGCGGACCAGCAACGGGTCCGCAGGGAAAAGTTCGAGATGCACGTTCAGCACAAAAGACTCAACCCCGCTGGATCGCAGATTATTCCAATTCACTTTTCTGCCTGTGCCTATCGGCCAGATCGGCGGCAATGTCGTCGAGGATCCGCTCGTCACCCGCGTAGATCCCCTCCGCTCGCGGCCAGTGACTGACGATATCGCTGAAACCGAGCTCATCCGCCCTGCCGTAGGCGTCACGGAATGCTTCGATGCTGTCCAGCGAGTATCGCGGGGCCGCGTCGAGGCTCAGGCAGCGTCTGATCGTGCCGGGGTCGCGTCCTGCGGCGTCCAGGGTGTCGTCAAGCCGCCGCCGAAGCTCCGCGACGCCATCCCACCAGCCCTCGAGTGACTCGGCCGATCTGCCGGTGGTGACCCAGCCCTGGCCGTGCCGGGCGACAAGACGGAGGCCCTTCGGCCCGTTGGCCGCAATCAGAAACGGGAGTCTTGGCCGCTGCACCGGTTCGCCGACCATTCGGGCCTCGCGAGCGGTGAACCACTGGCCCTCGAAGCTGATCGGGCCGCCCACGCCTTCGTGGCGCAGCAGGACGTCGAGCCCTTCGACGAACTCGGTGAATCGCTCGTGGCGCTCTCGTGGGGACAGATCGGGCTGGCCGAGCACATGAGCGTCGAAACCGGTTCCACCCGAACCAACACCGAGTGTGATCCTGCCTTGCGCGATATCGTCGAGAGTGGCGAGCTCCTTGGCGAAGGTCACCGGATGACGGAAGTTCGGTGAGGCCACCCAGGTGCCCAGCGAAATGGTGGACGTAACCATCGCTGCCGCCGTCAGGGTCGGCACGGTGGCATGCCACGGCTCACCGGCCAGCGACCGCCAGGAGAGGTGATCGTAGGTCCAGGCGTGGTCGAACCCGAGGCTTTCGGCCCGTTGCCACTTCTTTGCCGCGTCTGCCCACCGGTCCTGCGGCAGGATGACGATGCCGAATCTCACCAGGTCACAACTTTCTGTTCGAATCTCAAGTGCTCCCCCGGACGCAATTGCGCGGCGTCTGCGAGCGAACCGGAATCAAGCACACCGATGACGGGATAGCCGCCGGTTACCGGATGATCTGCCAGGAACGCGATCGGCTTCCCGTCGGCCGGTACCTGGATCGCTCCGGCCAGCACGCCCTCGCTCGGAAGTTCCATCGCTATCGTACGCGTCAGCGGCTCTTTGCCATCCAGCCGGATCGCGACCCGGTTGGACTGCGTTGTCACGGTCCAGCGCTGGGAGAACAACAACCGGATCGACTCGGCGAGGAACCAGTCGTCGCGCGGTCCCAGGATTACCGACAGCAGCAGGTCGGCGGTGCCCCGGCCGAGCTGAGCCGGCCAGTGCGCCAGATCCACAACCGGCCAGCCGGCGAACGAACCGGCCAGCTCGAAGTCCTGGCCGGCAGTGACGGCGCGCGGCCCAAGGCCGGACAATGTGTCGGTACTCGAGCTCCCAAGCACCGGTTCGGACCGCAGCCCGCCGCGAACCGCGATGTAGTTCCGGAGTCCGGCGGACGGCGTTCCGGCGCGCAGTTCATCCCCCGGGCGAAGGGTGAGAACGCTGTGGGTGGCCGCGCCGACCCGTCTCTGTCCCCGGAGCACTGTCAGTTCGACCAGCGCTCCGGTGACGGCGATCGTCAGGGTGACATTTGCCCGAAGCCGAAAGCCGCCGAAGGTCGCCTCAAGCTGGGTGGCGTCCCCCGGATTGCCGACCAGCCGGTTCGCCAATGCGGCGCTTCTGCGGTCGGCGGGGCCGGATGGTCCGACGCCATAGCGCGCATAGCCGCTTCGGCCGGCGTCCTGAGTGGTCATCAGGGTGCCCGGAGCGAGCACTGTCAGAGCCGGCATCAGCCAGCCTGCGCAATCGTGAACCGCACCCGGGCGCCGGGCACCAGCAGTGCGGGCGGCTCCGCCTCAGGCGAGAACATCTGCACCGCGGTGCTGCCGATCAGTTGCCAGCCGCCGGGCGAATCCTGCGGATAGACGGCACTGAACTCGCCCGCCAGTGCCACCGAGCCGATCGGCACGACCGTGCGCGGGGTCTCGCGTCTGGGCATGGCGAGCTTCCAGTCCTCGGCGACCAGGTAGCCGAAGCCCGGCGCGAAACCGGTGAATGCGACAGTCCAGTTCGCCTCGGTGTGCGCGCGGACCACGGCTTGCGTGCTGATGCCATGGTGCCGGGCAACTTCATCCAGATCGGCGCCGGCGTATGTCACCGGGATGAGGATCTCGCTGGCTTGGGCAGCGTCCGGTTCAGCGGATTCGAGCTCTTCCAGTTGCTTTTTCAGCGACCCGGCGCTCACCACGACTGGGTCGTAGTCGATCAGAACCGTACGCGCGCCGGATACCAGCTGGCGGATACCGGGAAGGGCAGACGCATCCAACGCTGCGTAATAGCCCAGCGCGCTGTTCAGGTCATCGAGCTCAACCAGAATTCCGTGCTCGCCGTAGCGCAAGATCCGCCGGCTCGCGGTCATACGAACGACCGGACCCGGATGTCGCTGTCGTCCAGTCGTGACCTGACGGCGGCGGCGATCAGCGCGGCATCGGCGGTGTCGGAATGCAGACAGATCGAGTCCGGGCGGACGCTGACTGTCTCCCCGGTGATCGCCACCACCTCGCCCGCCGTGACGATCCGCAGCACCCGTTCGGCCACGGCATGTGGATCGAAGAGCACCGATTCCGGCTCGCGCCTTGACACCAGCGTTCCCTCCGCCGTGTAGGCGCGGTCGGCGAACGCCTCGGCGACCGTGCGTAGTCCCTGCTCGGCCGCGATCCGCAGCAATGCCGAATCCGGCAGGCCGAGCACGGGCAGAGACGCATCGTATTTCGTGATTGCCGTGACGATGGCCGCTGCCTGCGATTCATGCGTGACCACCGCGTTGTACAGGGCGCCGTGTGGTTTCAGGTAGCGCACCTTACTCCCGGCAACCCGGGCAAGACCGTCGAGGGCCGACAGCTGATAGAGCACATCCGCCGTGAGTTCATCGGGGTCCACATCCATGAATCGGCGCCCGAAGCCGGCCAGATCGCGATACCCTACCTGCGCCCCGATCACCACGCCGTTCGCCGCCGCGGACCGGCAGGTCGAGAGCAGAACGGAGGGATCGCCGGCGTGGAAACCGCAGGCGACATTCGCACTGGAGACAATCCTGAGCAGTGCGGCATCGTCGCCAAGCTGCCAGCGACCGAAGCTTTCGCCCATGTCGGCGTTGAGGTCCACTATCCGACCATTCATCGAAGTTTCCTAAGCTCGTTTAAAAGAAGATCCGTTCGACCACCCGGCGCGCCTGCCTGGTGGATCTGAGGTAATCGTCCTCCAGTCGCACCGCGCTGTCGGCCGGGTAGCCAAGCAGCCTGGCTACGGCTTCCAGATCCAGCCGATCGGTCGGCAGTGACTGCGCCACCCGTCCCCGCCACAGGACGGCGGCGTTGCGCACCCGACTGGCAAATATCCAGGCCGCGGAGAGCACGTCCCGATCCGCCGGATCCAGCAGATCGTGCTCGACGGCGGCGTTCAGCGTCGCCAGCGTTTCGGTCCGGCGCATCGATACCACCGTGTGCGCGTTCCGCATCTGCAGCAGTTGGGCAACCCATTCGACATCGCTCAGTCCGCCGCGGCCAAGTTTCAGGTGCCGGTTCGGGTCTGCGCCGCGCGGCAGCCGCTCGGATTCCATCCGCGCCTTCAGACGGCGCATCTGCATTACCGCGCCCTCACTCATCGTCTCGGGGTAACGCAATGGATCGATAAGGTTGATGTACTCGGCGCCCAGGGACTCATCGCCTGCGATCGGCCGGGCGCGCAGCAGTGCCTGAGCTTCCCAGGGCTCCGACCATTGCTCGTAGTACCGGGCATATGAGGTAAGGGTCCGGACCAGGATTCCCTGCTTGCCTTCGGGGCGGAGCCCCGCGTCCAGGACGATGCCGCGTTCCTCCCGGGGTTCCTTCAGTGCCGAGGTCAATTCAGACCCGATGGCGGCGACTGCCTTGCCGACCAGGTCGGCGCCCGGTTCGGTCTCGTCGACGTCGTAGACGAACAGCACGTCTGCGTCGGAGGTGTAGCCGATTTCCCGGCCACCGAGGCTGCCCATTGCGACTATCGCGAACCGGTAGTCCGGGAGCGGGGTGCCCTTGTCCCGATAGCGGTCCTCGACGTCATCCCGGACCGCGCGCAAGGCGTGTTCGATCGAGAGTTCCGCGACGAGCGACAGTTCGCGGGCGATCTCGGTCGGGTCGGCAAGTCGCAGCACGTCCCGGATGGCGATCCGCAGCACCTCACGCGTTGAGATCGACCGGATCATGGTGATCGAGTCCTTTGTCGCGCGATGGCGCTCCCATGAGCCGCCGATTTCGGTGTCCAGCCCCTCGCGGGTTCGTGCCTGCAGCGCTGCGTCGTCGTCGAGCCAGGCGACCGCGGTGGGGCGGGTCTCGAGCAGATCGGTGACGAACCGCGAGACGCTGAGGATTCTGGTCATCCGCTGCGCCGCGACCCCGGAGTCCCGGAGCATTTTCAGGTACCAGTGGCTGGTGCCGAGTCCGTCGCTGAGCTTGCGGAACGCCAACAGCCCGGCGTCCGGATCCACCCCCTGGCTCAGCCAGTCCAGCAGCACCGGAAGCAGGTGGCGCTGGATGGCCGCTCGCCGGCTCAACCCTGAGGTCAGCGCGGTCAGGTGCCGGATCGCACCTTCCGGATCACGGTAACCAAATGCGAAGAGTCGGTCCCTGGCACCCTCGAAGCTGAGTTTCGCCTCCTCGCCGGTGAGCTTCGCCGCCATCGCCAGAACTGGCCGGTAGAAGATCTGCTCGTGCAGGGCCCGGACACTGCGGCCATGCGCCTTGCGCTGCTTTTCAAGCTGCTCGCCGGTGCGCTCACCGGAGCCGTCGGGATAGACGGCACGTGCCAGCCGGCGCAGCGCGTCCTCGTCCTTCGGGACCAGGTGGGTGCGTTGAAGCTTGCTCAGTTGCAGCCGGTGTTCCACCACCCGAAGGAATCGGTAGGCGACATCGAGTTCTGCGGTGTCGTCTCGCCCGATGTAGCCGCCCGAGCTCAGACGCTCGAGCGCCTGCCAGGTGTTGGCGACCCGAAGCTGGTCGTCGACCCGGCCGTGCACCATTTGCAGCAGCTGCGCGCTGAATTCAACGTCGCGCAGTCCGCCTGGCCCGAGCTTCAGCTGCTGGGGCAGTTCGCGGTCCGGAATGTTGTCGGTGACCCGCAGTCGCATCTTCTGCACCGATTCGACGAATCCCTTGCGGGAGCTCGCCTGCCAGACCAGCGGATTGATAGCGTCATAGTATGCGGTGCCAAGCTCACGGTCACCCGCGATCGGCCGGGCTTTCAGCAGGGCCTGAAACTCCCAGTTGTCGGCCCAGGTGTCGTAATAGTGCAGGTGCTCGTCGAGCGTTTTGACCAGCGCGCCCTTCTTTCCCTCCGGGCGCAGTGCTGCATCCACGACCCAGAGCGCCGGTTCCGCGGCGGGTTCGGCGCAGACAGATGAAAGCTTCGACGCCAGTTTGGCACCGACCTCCGACACCAGGTGCGGATCGACATCCGGACGCGCTGCCTCGGCAACGAAGATCACGTCGACGTCGCTGACGTAGTTCAGTTCGCGCCCTCCGCACTTGCCCATCCCGATCACCGCGAGGGTGACGTCTGCGGCCGCGTCGCCGACGTCCGCCCGAGCAATGGCAAGTCCGGCGTCCAGTGCCGCGCCGGCAAGGTCGGCGAGCACCCTCGCAACGTCAGGAACAATGATCGATGGATCGGGCGCTGACAGGTCGTCGGCCGCGAGCCGCATGAGCAAGGTCCGGTATTCGGCCCGCATGGCGGACTGTGCCTCGTCGGGCGCCAGGGTGGCCGTCGGCTGCAAGGCCGCAGGGTCGGCTCCGGTCGCCGAGACAAGGCGGTGGCGAATTGCGGCTGTTTCACTGTCCGCTGTCCCGAGGAAGACATGTTCCTTGGCGGACGACAATTCCCGCCAACTGGCCGGATGACGCATCAGGTGGTCCGCCATCGCGGCAGAAGCGCCGAAAATGCTGATCAGCCGGCTGCTGAGCTGGGGCTCGGAGCGCCAGGAATCCGCAAAACCCGTTGCCGCTTCCGGCGTGCGCTCAAGGGTCTCGACGAAGTTGAGCAGTCCGAGCAGCGCGCCATCCGGATTCGCGGCCGCGGCGAGCAACTTGAGCAGCTCGGGTGATTCATCACCGTCCGGCAATAGCTCGGCATGTCCGTCCAGATCCGCGAGGAACCGCTCTGCCCGCCCGGCGTCGTCGAAACCCGCCCGGATCAGCCGCGAGTAGAGGGTGGCCTCAGAGCGTGCCAAAGTGCATCTGTAGCTCGAAGGGGGTGACGTGTGACCGGTAATCGTCCCATTCCTGATGCTTGTTCCGCAGGAAGAAGTCGAATACCTGCTCGCCAAGTGCCTCGGCGACGAGATCGGAAGATTCCATGATCTCCAGCGCGTGGTGCAGGCTGGTCGGCATCGAACCGATGCCAAGGATTTTTCGTTCGGCGCGGGTCAGCGAGGCGACGTCGTCCTCGGCGCCCAGCGGCAGCTCCATCTCCTGCTCGATGCCTGCGAGCCCGGCCTGGAGCAGGACGGAATAGGCGAGGTAGGGGTTGGCGGCGGAGTCGATGGCTCGATACTCGATCCGGGACGAACTGCTCTTGCCCGAGTTGTACTGCGGGACCCGGATCAGCGCCGAGCGGTTGTTGTGTCCCCAGCAGACATAGCTCGGCGCCTCGTAGCCAGACCAGATCCGCTTGTACGAGTTCACGAACTGGTTGGTGACAGCCGCCAGTTCCGGCGTGTGTCGCAGCACGCCAGCAATGAAGTGCCGGGCGGTTTTCGACAGCTGGTACTGCGCTCCGGCCTCGAAGAAGGCGTTGTTCTCGCCCTCGAACAGCGACATGTGAGTGTGCATGCCCGAGCCCGCGTGCTGCGCAAGCGGCTTCGGCATGAAGGAGGCGTAGACGCCTTGGGCCAGCGCCACCTCCTTGATCACGGCCTTGAACGTCATCACGTTGTCGGCCATGGTCAACGCATCGGCGTAGCGCAGATCGATTTCGTTCTGGCCGGGACCTGCCTCATGGTGGGAGAACTCGACGGAGATGCCCATCGATTCCAGCATGTTCACCGCCGCGCGACGGAAGTCGTTCGCCGTGCCGCCTGGGACGTGGTCGAAGTAACCGGCGTGATCGACCGGGATGGGTTCACCGCCCTCAAGCTGAGAAGATTTGAAGAGGTAGAACTCGATTTCGGGGTGGATGTAGAAGGTAAAACCCATTTCGCCGGCTTTATCCATGGCTCGTTTGAGCACGTTCCGCGGATCACCCGCGGCTGGAGCGCCATCGGTGGTGTGCACGTCACAGAACATCCGAGCGGTGCTTTCAACCTCACCACGCCATGGCAGCAACTGAAAAGTGGAGGGGTCCGGGCGCAGCACCATGTCGGATTCATAGACCCGGGCGAAGCCTTCCATCGCCGAACCGTCGAAGCCGATGCCCTCAGAGAATGCTCCCTCGAGTTCGGCTGGGGCAATCGCCACTGACTTCAGCTGGCCCTGCACATCCGTGAACCACAGCCGGATAAACCGCACGTTTCGTTCTTCCACAGTGCGAAGAACATACTCTTGCTGCCGATCCATCGTTCCCCTTTGTCGTATTGGTTCACGGGCATTTCCGGCCCAATCACACTGTACCCGTCCGGGCTATTTCCACTTGTCGTCCTCCGCCTGCCAGGCATCGTTCCGGGCCTCGGCCTTTGCCAGCGCGCTCGCTGCTTCCGCCTCGGTTGCGTAGGGGCCCATCAGGTGGGTCCAGCTGCTCTTATGGCCCTTTTCCACCTCGCGGGTCTTCGTGTTGTACCAGTACTGCTCGTCGCCCGGAAGCCGCTGTGAATCACTCATCGTCGGATCCTCGTCTTTCGTCATCGATTGCCAAATGCTCCTACCGTCTCAGCAATCCACATCACAGCAGTCTCCGTCAAGCATGGGCTCGGCCGATACCGGCGACGAGCCCGACAATGCCCGCGACGCGCCTTGGTCACGCCGACGCGAGCGACTCATAAGGTATTGCGTTCAGACCTTTAAGGCCCTAGTGTCATCTTGTATTCAGGCTGTGCATCAAGGGCGAGCACGGTCTGCCACTCGTTACAAGGAGAAATATTGTGATAATCGGCGTCCCACGCGAAGTCAAGAACAACGAATTTCGCGTCGCCATCACCGCTGCAGGTGTGCACGAGCTGACCAGCCGCGGACACAGCGTGGTCATCGAAACGAATGCGGGATCCGGCTCGCATATTTCGGACGAGGAGTACGCCGCCGCTGGCGCAAAGATCCTTCCCAATGCCGACCAGGTGTGGGAAAGCGCCGACATGCTGCTTAAGGTCAAGGAGCCTGTGGCCAAGGAATACCACCGGCTGCGCGAAGACCAGATTCTGTTCACCTACCTTCACCTTGCGGCCGACCGGCCTCTGACCGACGAACTGCTGAAGAGCCGCACGACGTCGATTGCTTACGAGACGGTGCAGACCGCTGATCGCCGGCTGCCGCTGCTGGCTCCGATGAGCGAGGTCGCCGGCCGGCTTTCCGCTCAGGTCGGTGCCGCCTCGCTGTTGGCTCCGGCCGGTGGCCGCGGCGTGCTGCTCGGCGGCGTCCCGGGCGTGCACCGGGCGAAGGTCGTCGTGCTTGGTGCCGGTGTGGCCGGAACCAACGCTGCCAAGATCGCCCTTGGTCTCGGTGCCGAGGTCAAGATCCTCGACATCAACGTTGATCGACTGCGCTACCTCGAGGATGTCTTCCAAGGACAGCTGCAGACAGTGGCCTCGAACACGCTCGAGGTGGACAAGGCAGTTGTGGATGCCGATCTGGTTATTGGCTCGGTGCTGATTCCGGGTGCCAAGGCGCCGAAGCTGGTCACGAACGAGCTGGTGAGCCGGATGAAGCCGGGCAGCGTGCTGGTGGACATCGCTATCGACCAGGGTGGTTGCTTTGAGGATTCCCGTCCGACCACCCACCAGGATCCGACCTACACGGTGCACAACTCGACTTTCTACTGTGTGGCGAACATGCCAGGCGCCGTGCCGAACACCTCAACCTATGCGCTGACGAACGTCACGCTGCCCTACGTTGCCGCGCTCGCCGATCGCGGTCTGCAGGCTGCGCTTGCGGCCGATCCGGCACTCCGCCAGGGCCTGCACACGCACGCCGGGTCGCTGACCTACAAGTCGGTTGCCGACGCACACGGCATCCCTGCGGTAACGCCCGAGCAGGCACTCGCGCTCTAAGCTGATCCCGAGTCTGATGGTTTAGCTGGGCCTCCGTCTGGTGGTCTAGCTGGGCCGGGGATCTGGCAGCTCGTACGTCCGACGGCTTCTTGCGGTCGTTGCAACACCCAGAACTTCAGGGAGTTGCAACGGCCGCATCGCATTCTGTGGAGGATCCGCAGGCTGACTCGCGGCCGACCACCGGCAGAACGTAAGGTCCTGAGGATCAGGACAGGTTTCTTGCAGTCCTTAACCGTGTCGGTACCGTCAGGCTGCTGCGTGTCCGACCGGTGGCTCATTCCAGTGGCAGTTCAGCTGCCTCGTTCCCCCGACAGTTCGGCTGGTGGGGCTGGGCCCTCGCTCCGGCGATGGGTACGTCCGATACGTTTACCGCTCTGGCATGCTCGCCGGTCGCCGGCACGTAAATCGCCCGTAGCAGTGCTGTCTGCTCTGCCATCACCGGTACTGCCGGTACTGCTACCGACACACCCGTCGCCGGCGCTCCTGCTGTCGAAACGCCCGTCGCCAGCGGGTACTTCTCCGGTATCGCGGCTTCCCGCGCGCCCGTCATGTATACCACTGCTACCGGCACGCCCATCTTCGCAGGAATCACTACTGCCGCCGGCTCGATCATCGTCGAGTCCGGGTCCGAGTCCGAGTCCGGGTCCGGCTCTGGGTCTTGGTCTTGGTTGTCGGGGCTGTTGCCGACTGGCATGGTGTCGAAACTGGTGTTCGCCGATCAGCACACCATCGGCGCTAGTGAAACGGAAGCCACCCGGGATCGGGGTGATCACCGCCCTGGTCGCGTGGAGCAGGTGATGGTGAAAGGAACACAGCAGCAGCCCGTTATCCACACTCGTCGAACCCTGACCGGCCGCCCACTCGTTGATGTGGTGCCCGTCGGTGAACTGGGCCGGCATCCCACACGCCGGCCAGGCACACCCACCATCCCTCAAATGCAGGGCCTTACGCAGCGAACCGGCAAACGTCCGAGAATCCCGGCCAAGACTCACCGGCTGATTCTCCGCATCCAGCACAGCACGCATCACCACCGAATCACACAGTAGAACATCCAACTCCACCGGCGGCACCGGAACCCCATCCCCCAGCACCGGCACCCCACCAGCCCCGGCTAAGATACCGCCATCGGCGCCCGCCGCTGCAGCACCATCCGCTGCCTGGCCACCGGAAACTGCCAAGCTGCCAGCCGCCGCAGCGTCGTTGTCGGCATCGGTCGGGCCGGTCGTCCCGCGCATGAACGCGGAACCCCCGACTCCCGGGCCACCGGGAACTGTCGAATTACCTGCTGGCGTGTCTCCTGCCGGAGAACTGCCGCCAGCCGCGCGTTGCTCCTGCTGGTGTTTCTGCCGGTGTTTCCAGTGCTGCCACGCGGCCCACTGGCCCTGGGTCAGGGTGACCATCACATGCGGGCGGACCTGCCCACCCGGCTTAAACTCCCCAAGATTCAACAACGCCGACGCCAGAGTCTCCAAGGCATCCGCCCGCAACTGATCCGGCGACCGCCCATCGCCGGCCCCCGGCCGCGGCGACGCCGCATTCAACGCGACCGCGAGTTTCTCCCCCGCGACCGGATCCAGCAACGCCTCCAACACCACCCCGCCACACCGCTTGAACACCCGCGCATACCGACGCTCACGCACCGCATCCTGACCCCGCTGCAGCTTCGCCGCGTCCACCGCAGCCATCCGGTGTTTCAACGCTTTACCAAACACCCCGGCATCCGCACCCTTCGCGCCTCGCAGCAGTTCTGCTTGGCCCTGCGGGCTAGTCAGTGCGGCGCGTTGCGGGGCAGAGGCGTGCTCGAACTGCCGGGACACCACCCGGACATGCTCCCCACTCACCTCACCGGACTCCAACGCCTCCCCCAACGCCGGAAGCTCCGCCAAAGCACGAGACACCGCCAGATCTGCCTTCGCTTTTCCGTACCCGGACTTCGTCTGTTTCCCCAGCCACGACTCGATAGACCGCTCCCCGTCGCCCTGCCAGTCACCGGAGCGCTCCTCGGCCGCGATCAGCCGCGCCTGCACCGACTCCAACAACCCAGCCATTTCCCCGAGCACCCGCAGCGCGTCCCGCCGAGTACCCCGATCCCAAGACCCGATCACCGCGGCAGACGACAGCGACACCTCATCGGCCAACGCCCGCGCGAGGACAGCAAACGGCGACCCGCCCGCCGCCTGCCCAGCCGCCGCCTGCCCAGCCGTCACTGCCCTCACCCCCTTCCCGCCATCGAAGCCAGCCCGTAGAAACACGGTCCCTTACTTCTACTTCAAACGTATCCTTCAGCACTGACAGTGCCTCAAAACCCAGCTAATATCTTCATCAGCATGAGACCGTCGTTTTGTCTACTTGTTGTTCTATTCATAATCGTGTGCTGCGACACTGACAGTCGCCTCGAACCCTGTCGCACGGTCGGAGGACCCGCTAGCCAACAATGGGAGCGATGACAAGTAACCGCACACAGAACGGTCCACTATCTCCCGCGAACCGCACACACGGGCGCCGAACTCGTCGACATTGCGGACCGTTGCGCGACCCAAACACGCCAGCCCACCCCCGAAACCGCCAGCCCAGCGCGGCCCGAACCCACCAACCCAGCCCCGAACACGCCAGCCCAGGCCCGAGCACGAGGCCGGAATCCGATCACCAGCCCGACCCGAAACGGTCCCCTATCCTCGCAGCGGACGCTCAAAGATGCCGACCTCCTCGATATTGCGGACCGTTTCGTTCCCAAGCACGCCACCTGCGTTCGAGTAGCCCGTTTCGCGACTGAGAACGCTACTCTCGGGCCGAGCACGTTACGCCGGGGGCACAGTGAACCGACGTCGGGCGGCCCAGCTCATTAACGGGCGCAGTCCGTCAACCAGGCGTAGTGTGCCACGCCAACGCCTGGCCGCAGCGCATCAACGGGCGTCGCGTGCTACGCCAGCGCTGGCCGCAGCATCAACCAGGCCCAGTGCGTGAACCGAGCACGGCACCACACCAGCCCGCGGTACTCACACCAGCCCGCGGTACTCACACCACCCCACGCCCCTCACACCGAGACGCGTTCGAGCCAGCTAATTCCCGCTGCGGAGGGGTTCCATCGTGGTTGACCGGAAGTGCCGATCGGCGAGCCGGCCAGCCTCATCCTCGTCGCGCAATTCGATCGCGGCAACGATGGCGGCGTGCTGTTCGACGGCCTGCTGATGCAGCTGCGTCGAATAGGGGTCATGCCGAAAGCCGAGATTGATCGCCCGGTCGAGGTCGGTCGCCATCGTCAGCAGGTGCACATTGTGCGCGCCCTCGGCGAGCCTGTTGTGAAATATCCGGTCTGCGGCGCGCGCCGTGGCGGCCTCGTCTGCCTGCTCATAAGCCCCCAGCGCGTTCCGAATGCTCGCCAGATCGGACTCGGAGCGTCGCACAGCTGCTGTGCGCCCGATCTGCTGCTGGATCAAGGCGCGTGCATCGAGCAGCGACTCCCGCTCCTGCCAGAACGGCGCCAGGTCGGTGACTGCTTTGCTGAAATCGTGTGAGGTGAGCTCGATGTCGTTGACGAAGGTTCCGCCCGACTTGCCGCGTTGCCTGGTGACCACGTTCAGCTCGCTCAGCCGGTCCAGGGCAATCCGCACGCTCGACCTGCTCACGCTGAGCGCGTCTGCCAGCTCACGTTCGGCCGGCAGTCTGGTACCCGCAGGAAGGGCGCCGACCGCGATCGCGGACAGAATGTGATCGCTGATCTGTTCGGGAGCGCTCTTCTGCTGGACGACGCCGTCAAAGGCTTCCAGATCAAGCGGGCCACGGGTTGATGTCGACATAATGTCTTCAGGGTACCCATTCGACCGCGATCGCCGGTATCCACCGCGGGAGAATAGTATCCACCGTGGGAGAACGATCCGTACGTCAATCGATAGACTGTCGGCATTATGGCCTCATTGACTACTGCCCCACTGGGCAAGCTCACCCCGGGAACCATCTCCCCCACACGACAAGTACCCGCGGACATCCCACGGCCGGATTACGTGGGAAAGCCCAGCCCACCCACCTACTCCGGTGGGGACATCCAAACGCCGGAAACGATCGAGAAGATGCGAATCGCCGGAAAGATCGCCGCTCAGGCCATCGCGGCGGTCGGCGAGGCGATCAAACCCGGCGTGACCACCGACGAACTCGACCGGGTCGGTCACGAGTTCCTGCTCGACCATAAGGCGTATCCATCGACGCTCGGTTACCGGAAGTTTCCGAAATCCCTGTGTTCGAGCATCAATGAGTGCATTTGCCACGGCATTCCGGATACCACCGTGCTCGAAGATGGCGACATCATCAATATCGACATCACGGCTTTCATCAACGGCGTGCACGGCGACACCAACTACACATTTCTCGTCGGTGATGTCGACCAGGAATCGCGGATGCTTGTCGAGCGCACGCAGGAAGCACTTAACCGCGGCATCAAGGCCGTACGCCCCGGCCGCGAGGTGAACATTATCGGCAGGGTGATCGAGTCCTATGCGCGCCGCTTCGGCTACGGTGTCGTGCGCGACTTCACCGGGCACGGCGTCGGTCCCGCTTTCCACTCCGGCCTCGTAATCCCGCACTACGATTCCGCACCCGCTCACTCCGATGTGATGGCCGTGGGCATGACATTCACGATCGAACCGATGCTTACCCTAGGCACTCATGAATGGGATATGTGGCCGGACGACTGGACAGTCGTGACGAAAGACCGCAAACGGACGGCGCAGTTCGAGCACACGCTCGTTGTGACCGAAACCGGCGCAGAAGTCCTCACCCTGCCCTAAGAAGCTTTGCCTTAAGGAACTCTGCCTAAAGCAACCTGCCCTGAAGGAACCCTGCCCCTAAAGGAGCGATATGAGTAAAACGACGCAGCAGTCGCGTCTCGCTATCGGCATCGATGTCGGCGGCACCGGCATCAAGGGGTGTGTGGTCGACCTCGAGCTGGGCCAGTTGGCCTTCAAGCGGATCCGTATCCCGACCCCGCGTCCCGCTCATCCTGACGATGTCGTCACGGTGATCGGCCAGGTTGTCGAACAGGTACTCAGCACCGCTGTCGAGACCGGGGTGGCCGACGCGGGGGAACTCGAGACCGCGCCACTCGGACTGACCTTTCCCGGCATCATGAAGCGGAACGTGGCGTATTCAGCGGCGAATCTTGGCGACGACTGGATCGGCGTCGACATCGGCAAGGCCGTTAAACAGAAGACCGGGCACACGGCGTTTGTGATTAACGATGCCGACGCGGCTGGTGTTGCGGAAATGCATTTCGGCGCGGGAACGAAACGCAATAGCAAAAAGCCAAGCAATAAGCCACGAAAAGGCGTAGTCATTATGACGACCCTTGGCACCGGAATCGGTGTGGCGATATTCCTGGACGGAAAGCTCCTGCCAAATGCCGAGCTGGGCCACCTTGAGATCCATGGACACGATGCCGAGACCAGGGCCGCGGAGTCCGCGAAGGTCCGGGAGGACCTGAGCTGGGCCGCCTGGGCCGAGCGGCTGCAGAGCTACTATTCCCATTTGGAGTTCCTGCTCTCCCCCGACCTGTTCATCGTCGGCGGCGGCATTTCGAAATCGCACCAGGAATTTCTGCCTCTGCTGGATTTGAAAACCGAAATCGTGCCCGCAGGCCTCTTCAACGGCGCCGGGATTGTCGGCGCGGCGGTACTCGCCGCAAAGGCCAGCGAGAGAAAGGCCAGCAAGAACAAGGCCAAGAAGTAACCGCACGGACGGTAATGATCCGGCGCGGACGGATGGGTCGCCCGGTACGCCGGGTTCTGTGCCCATGTGCGGTTGCCCGACATGGGTGGCGGTCATCTATCTCGAAGCGCCGTTACCGGCACTTTCCAGCAGTCCACCCAACAACTCGGGCGAGCAGCCCTCAAACGCTGTCTGTCTGACCTTGCTCCGGGCGGGGTTTACCTAGCCGAATCAGTCACCTGATTCGCTGGTGGTCTCTTACACCACCGTTTCACCCTTACCGCCGAACGGCCGATGGCGTATCCGGCGGCGGTCTGTTTTCTGTGGCACTGTTCCCGCGGGTTACCCCGGGTGGGCGTTACCCACCACCCTGCTCTGCGGAGCCCGGACGTTCCTCGGCACCGTACGGCTCTCGCCTAACGATGACGCGACCGCCTGGACGACCCATCCGCCTCAGCAATAGTACTAGCTGTCGACCCCAGCCGCCGAGCCGCTCACGGTGAACCTCAGCGACGGCGCCGAAACATCGACGTCTTCGAGTCGCGCCTTCACGTTCTCACCCGGTTCCTCGGTGCCGTCCGCCCGCGAAAGGACGGCGGGCGAGGTCAGTTGAATCTGCAAGGGGTTCTTCTCCCGCTTGACGTCACGTCCGACCACGACGGCATCGAAAGTCTCACCGACCCTTTCCTCAAGCACGAGTGCCTCAGTCACGGCGATGACGCTCCGCTCAACCAATCCTGTCTTCCGGTCTGACTCCTCCATCAGACCCGGCAGGCTGTCCAATGCCTCCAGCGCCCATTGCGGAGCTCCCTGGCCGGAAAGCAACCCGTGGCAAATCGCCAGCCCGAACCGGTCGACGAGCCGACGAATGGGCGCGGTGACGTGCGCGTAGGGCGCGCCGACCGCAGCCTGCATGTTCTCTTCCGGTACGGATCCGTTGAACGCGGTATAGCCGGCGCCTCGGAACAGGCCCGGCGAGCGGTACAGCAGGGCGAGGTGCGCAGGGTTGCTTTCATCCAGGCTGCGCAGCAGGTTCTGATAGCTTCCGTTCGCCGGCACGCCGAGGCTCCTGGCCGCCGTGAAGAAGTCGTCGACGGCGCTTTGGTCCGGGCCGGGAAGGGTGCGCAAGAGGCCCACCTTCCCGTCGAGCATGATCTGGGCGGCGCACATCCCGGCCAGCAATGAAATCTGAGCGTTGGCGTCCTCAACCGGAAGCCGAGGCCGGAACTGCAGCTCGAATCCGCCATCGGCGGCGCTGACTTCCTGATCCGGGATGCGGAGGTCGGCTCCACCTCGTTCTTCCTCCTGCGCCCGGCGCAGGACGCCGATCTCGAGCAGGCTGTCGATCGATTCGTGCAAGGTGCCGGCATCCGCGTCAGCCTGCACGGACTCATAGTCCAACTGGGCTACCGAGCGAATCTGTGCGGATACGAGGTCAGTTCCAGTCGCGTGCCCGGCCTCATCGAGATCGATGATCCACACCAACGCGGGCCGTAGTTCTCCGGCGAGCAGCGAGGCGGCGTTCTCGCTGATCACCTGCGGATGCAGCGGCACGCGCCCATCGGGAAGGTAAATGGTCTGGCCGCGGCGCCGCGCCTCGAGGTCCACCAGGCCGCCGGGCTCGATGAAGAAGGGCAAATCAGCGATCGCGTAGTGCACCCGGAACCCAGAGCCGCGGCGTTCCAGATACATCGCCTGGTCAAGGTCCGTGGAACCGGGTGGGTCGATGGTTACGAACGGGATCTGGGTGAGGTCCTGCCTGTCGGCAGAAAAATCCTCTGCCGCAACTTGCTCGGCTTCGCTGAGAACGTCGGGGGGAAATGAATCCGGCAGATCCGCGTCCTTGCGGATTTTCGTGTAGGCGCCGGCAAATCGTTCCGGCGTCGCGCCTGGCAGGACGACCTTGTGTAGGATCACGAATCCAACATTAGGTCAGATGTGCGTCTGATGGCACGGCTTGGCTAGGGTTTAGCCGTGCTGATATTGCTGCCGCCCTCTGAGGGCAAGACCCCGGTCGCGTCGGGACGGCCCGTCACCCTCGAGTCCCTCACCTTTCCCTCGCTGGCCACCGATCGCGCCGAGCTGATGAAACGGCTTGCCGAGGTCTCGGCCGCGGATGACGCTCTGGAGATCCTCGGGGTCGGTAGTTCACTGCTCGACGATGTCCGGCGAAACACCGGTCTGGAGTCGGAACCAGCAGCGACCGCCGCCAGAATCTACACCGGCGTGCTCTTCAACGCTCTCGGCGCTGCCAGCCTTTCTGCTCGCGGCCGGAAACGCGCCAGGGAATCAGTGCTGGTGTTTTCCGGACTCTGGGGCGCCGTCGGACTGCGGGACAGGATCCCGGCATACCGGCTCTCGATGGCCGCCGCGCTGCCAGGGACCGGCAAGCTGGCCAGCTGGTGGAAGCCGCGGCTGACCCCGCTGCTCGACCAGGCGTCGGACGGCCAGCTTGTGGTTGACTGTCGCTCATCGACCTATTCCGCTGCCTGGAAGCCACCGACGGATCGGACCGTGGCGGTCCGGGTCTTCCGCGAAGCTGCCGGCAGCCGCAGCGTCATTTCGCATATGGCCAAGGAAACCCGGGGCGAACTCACCCGGCACCTGCTGGAGCGCGATGGCCGGCCACCCCGGACGCCGGCCCAGCTGCTCGCGGCGGCGAATGAAAAGTGGACGGCGGAACTCGTCCCTGTCCGCGGCGGCACACCTTGTCAGCTCGATATCGTGCTGAAATAGCGATGTCTACAGCCTGACCAGGATCCGGTCGCACTCCTCGCACCGCACGATATCGTCATCCGCCCGGTCCTCGATCTCATTCAGCTGGGTCGGGCTGAACTGCTGACCGCAACCTTCACAGGCGTTTCGGCGCAGCGCGGCCGCACCAACCCCGTCAAGGGTTGACCGGAGCTTCTCGTAGAGCCGCACCAGATCGGGATCGATGCCGGCGACCGCGGACGCACGCTCAGTTTCGACATCGGCACGTTCGCTCTCGATCTCGGACAGCGCCTTGTCCCGGGCGGTTTCTAATTCGGCCGATTCGGCATCGATGCCAGAACGTTCCTGCGTCAGCGCGTCGACAGTTTCGCTGACCGCCTCGACCGCCTCCATGTGCTCCAGCTCGATCAGCTCGAGGTCACCGCGCCGCTCGCTGAGGTGCGCCACGTCCGTCTGCAGCGCTGTCAGGTCCTTCGAACTTCCGGTGCCGGTGTCCAGCCGGGACTGGTTCCTGTCGATCCGGCTCTGCACCGCCGCCACTTCCTGTTCGGACGATTGAAGCGCCGAAGCAGCGGCCTCAAGCTCGCGCTCCGAGGCCGAAAGTCGCTCGTTGAACTCTGCACGGCGTTCGGCGAGCTTCGCCAGATCGGCAATTTCCGGCAGCGACTTCGCCTTGTGTGCCAGCTGAAGGAGTTTCGAATCCAGGCTTTGGACGTTCAGCAGGGCATGTTGATCAGCGGCGGAGGCTTTTGCCACGACGATCTCACTTTCTAAGTCGGCAGGCGAAGCGTCCATGGATCGGTCACCACGGAACTCACGATTGTCTCCACAGTAGTACCTTGCTGGGCGAGCGCACTACGGATTTCGGCCGCCGCCGCGTGCAGCCACAGCGACTCACTAGCCCAATGCGAGACGTCGATCAGATGCGGCGTTCCCGCAGCGCCACGTCCGGCGGATTCCAATGCCGGCCGTGCCGCCTGCTCACGCGCTTCCGAGGCAGGATGATGGCGCAGATCCGCCGTGACGTACACGTCGGCGCCGGCCGCCCGGACCTGGTCGAAGTAGCCGTCACCCGCCCCACCACAGACCGCTACCCGCCGGACGTCGGCGTCGAGGTCGCCGGATACCCGGACGCCGCCCTTGGTGGCTGGCATTGCAGCAGCCACAGTCTCGGCAAATTCGCGCAGCGAGACCGACGTCGGGAGGTTGCCGACCCGGCCGATGCCAAACACAGGTTCGATCGAGTCAGGGTCGTCAAGCGGTCGCGACCTGGTAATCCCAAGCGCTTCGATCAGTACCTCGGAGACCCCGCCGATAGCGCCATCCGCGTTGGTGTGGGCATTGAACAGGGCAATGTTTCCGCGGATCAGTCTGTCGATGGCGCCACCCTTGGTGGTGTTGGCGGCCACCGATGTCACCCCGCGCAGCAACAGCGGATGGTGAGTGAAGAGCAGGTCAGCGCCGACCGCTTCCGCCTCGGCGATAGTCGCATCGACCGGGTCGACGGCGAACAGAATGGTCCGGATTTCCCGGCTGGGATCGCCGACCGCAAGGCCGACGACATCCCAGCTTTCGGCTGTGTCGTAAGGCCAGAGCCGTTCCGCAACTGCGAGCACCTGCGCGAGTGTCGGCCCCTGGTCTGTATTTTTCGCTAGCATCCCTCTACGTTAAGGGCATGGATATGCGAGGAAGCGTCATCGGTGATCTTTTGCAGCGCAGCAGCGAACGACACCCCGGCAAGACCGCGATTCACTTCGATGATCGCTCCTGGACGTTCCTCGAACTCGACCGTGCGGTTTCCGCGGTGGCGGTCCGGCTGCTCGAAGCCGGGATCGCGCCGGGCGATCGCGTCGCCGCGTACGGAAAGAACTCCGACGCCTACCTGATCGGCTTTCTGGCGTGCGCCCGGGCGGGCGTGATCCACGTTCCAGTGAACTTCCAGCTCAGCGGAGATGAGCTGCGCTATCTTATTCAGCAGTCCGGCGCGGCCGCGGTCCTGGTCGACGACGAGCTCCGCGGCAATGTCGAGTCCGTCGCCGGCCCGGAATCGCTCCGCCTTTTCAGTCTGAGTGGCCAGGAAGACAGCGTGTTGGACTGGGCCGAGAACGGCCGGTCGGACGAGCCGATCGACAACAGCCTGTTCAATGTCTCCGACGGCGATGTCGCGCAGTTGCTCTATACCTCCGGTACGACCGCGGCACCGAAGGGTGCCGTGATGACGCACCGGGCGCTGATCCATCAGTACGTGTCATCGGTCATCAGCCTCAACCTTGACACCGACGACTCTCCGCTGCATGCCCTGCCGCTCTATCACTCAGCTCAGATGCATGTGTTCCTGATGCCATACCTGGCGGTGGGAGCGACATCCCGGATTCTGACCGGCCCGGATCCCGCGACGGTCTTGGCGACAATAGAGGAACAAGGAATCGATTCATTCTTCGCCGCGCCGACGGTCTGGGTGGCGATCGCCAACCACGAGGAGCTGAGTAGCCGGAACCTCGACAGCCTGCGTAAGGCGTTCTACGGGGCGTCGATAATGCCCGGGCCTGTTCTGTCCCGGTTGCAGCAACGCTTGCCACAACTCGGCTTCTACAACTGCTTCGGACAGTCCGAAATGGGGCCGCTGTGCACGGTGCTTACCCCTGCGGACCATGCGGCACACCCCGAGTCGGCCGGACGGCCGGTGTTCTTCGTATCGATCCGGGTGGTCGATGCCGATGGAAACGACGTGGCGGATGGCGAGGCGGGCGAGATCCTGTACCGCTCACCCCAGCTGTGCGAGGGCTACTGGGAGAAGCCCGATGAGACGGCAGAGGCGTTCCGAGATGGCTGGTTCCATTCCGGGGATCTCGTGCGCCGCGACGAAGCCGGTTACATCACCGTGGTGGATCGGGTGAAGGACGTGATCAATACCGGTGGCGTGATGGTCGCATCCCGGCAGGTCGAGGACGTGATTTACGAACTGGATGGCGTTGCCGAGGCAGCCGTAGTCGGTGTGCCGGACGAGAAGTGGATCGAGGCGATCACCGCTTTCGTGGTGACGAAAGGTGAGCTGACCGGGGACCAGGTGATATCGCACGTCAAGGACCGCCTCGCCGGCTTCAAAGTGCCGAAACGAGTGGAGATCGTCGGCTCGCTCCCCCGCAATGCGAGTGGAAAGATCCTTAAACGGCAACTGCGAGATGCGTAAGTGCTGGCCGGAATTGTGCCGGTCGAAAAAACTATGGCAGAATCATTCTTCGTTGCCACTGGCGATCGAATGATCCGCGGGCGGCGCACGGGCCTATAGCTCAGTTGGCTAGAGCATCTCGTTTACACCGAGAGGGTCGGGGGTTCGAGTCCCTCTGGGCCCACAATGGAAAATGGCTCCGACCGCTCTTTGGTCGGGGCCATTTTCCAATATCTGACCGAGCATGAGAACCCCTTGGGTGGGCCCCCGCTGCGAGCGCCAGCGAGCAGTAGGGGATCGAGTCCCTCTGGGCCGAGCACGAGAACCCTTGGGTGGGCCGGAATTTACATCAGGCCGGCTTGATGGGCGAGCACGGCCGCCTGCACCCGGCGGGTCACGTTGAGCCGCTGAAGAATCTCACTGACGTATCCCTTGACCGTTGCATCGGCGAGATGCATATTTCGGGCAATCTGAGCATTCTCCTCACCGCGTGCGATACCCAGGAGCACCTCCTGTTGCCGCTCGGTGAGTTGCGAAACAGCCTGACGGGCGTCGGCCTGTCGTGTCATCGGCCCGGCCGCATTCTCAAGCAGCCAGCGGGCAACGACCGGTGAGAGGGCTGCCCCACCCGCATACACGGTGCGCACCGCGGCAATGAGGTCATCGGGGGCGCTTGCCTTTGTCACGTACCCGTCCACGGACGCCTCCACGGCCCGTCGCAGGTACTCTGCGTCAGCGAAAGTGGTCAAAACAACGAGACGCGCCGAGATCCCGGCAGCGCGTAAGTCATCGATCGCGTCCAGCCCGGAGCGCCCCGGCATCCGCACATCCATCAAGACCACGTCGCATCCGGCCCCCTGGACGGCAGAAACGGCCCCGAGACCATCTCCATGTTCGAGCACCACCCGGATTGCCGGGTCAGCTTCGAGGATCGTGCGCAGTCCGGCCCGGATGAGAGGTTCATCGTCGATGAGCCCGACCCGGATCGGCGACGGAACGGCATTTTCAGCAGCGGTGGGCGTCATGGCGCTGGGATTATCGTCTTCGAACCGACCTGGCCGCCGGTGAAGCACACCTCGTACACCTCCGTGCGCTCAAAAGGACTGAAGGTTGCTTCATAATGGTGGCACGATCCCGCACCAACCTGCGGTGGCGGTGATTGCATGTCCATCACCGGTAGCCGAGAACGGGCGTCTCCCTCTTGCTGACCGATGCTGATAGCTGCAAGGTCCTCTGCGGAAATGCGGGAGAGGGCCGCCTGACCGAGCACCGCCCCCACCGGAAGCGCGACCATGACTACCGCAGTCACCAGAGGGAGTACGACTAGCATCCTCCGCGTGCGACGACGACGGATCGAAACCACGCGGCGAGCCTCGTCAACCCTGGCCGTGGGATGAGACGGGATGCGGGCCTGAACGAGCCACCCGTCATCACGAGGTCCTGCCCCTAGCGAGCCCCCGATTTCCTCGACTTGGTCAATTAGTCCTTGGAGGCCATGACCGCTCCCGGTCGGGAGTACGGAAGGATCGGCGGCGGTGTCAGCTCCAAGGTTCTCCACTGCGACCACGACGTCGTCCTGTTCCCTTCGGACCCGAACACGGATCGGAGATCCCGGGGCGTGCCGTAGCACATTAGTACACCCCTCCCGCACGACTGCGACGGCGGCGGCACTCGCGCGAGCCGATGATGTTGGCCCTGCAGATTCCGATATCGCGTTCAGACCGGTTTGGACCTCGACCTGCACCGAAGCACCAGCCCGGCGGATACCGGCGGCGATCTCGTCGATTCTCTCCGCCAGCCCGGCATGTTCGTCCTTGGTGCCGAGTCCGGTGACCGATCGGTTCAGTGCTTCCACGCAGCCTGCGATCGAAGCACGCAACTGCTCAAGAGCGGGTGCGAGGTCGTCACCGGCCCGGGTGCGCAAAGCAGCGGCCTCGATCGAGGCAAGCGTCAGACGGTGCCCCAGGTCGTCGTGCACCGTGCGGGCAAGTTCGGCGGCGTGTTCGGAGCGGATGCGCTGTTCTGTTTCCGCGGCCCTCGACTCCTTCTGTGCGGCCAGTTCCCAGCCGAGTTCTGCCTCGCGTCGTTGCAGCAGCAGCAGACGCCCCGTAAGCACTGCGGCTACGAGAACCGGCAGAAGGATGGCGACCCAGGCCAGAACATTAGACATGCCTTCCAGTCTCCCAGCATCCACGGCCCACGCACACCCGCCGTTCGGAGGGTCCTGACCCATGACAAGAGGGGCTGGACGGCTCTGCCCGAGGGCGGATACGCGCTCCTAAAGTAGTCGCCATGAGCAGAACCTCACCCACGTCCATAGACCGAATAGAGCATTACACCGGCACAAGGAGCTGGCCAAGACTCGCAAATGCACGCACCCGAATCTTGCGGCCGCTTCCTCTCGCCTGTGGGCTGATCTTCGCTCTCGTGGCGCAGTTCCTTCTGCTGACGTTGCCCAGTCGTGCCATGGCGGCGCCGGCGAAGGATGTTCACGCATGGCTGGAAGAGGTGAGCGCGGGTGGAGTTCCGGCAACCGCGGTGGTCGTCACTCGGGGTGACGAGGTGGAAGTTGAAACAGGAGCCGGCAGTATCGGCGGACGCCCGGTCGATGAACACACTCCCTTCCGTATCGAATCGCTCTCGAAGTCCTTCACAGCCACGGCCGTCATGCAACTAGTCGAGGAGAAACACATCGACCTCGACACCCCGGTCGTCGAGTATCTGCCCGACCTTCGGATCGACGATTCTCGCGCTGAAACGATCACCGTGCGAGAGGTGCTGAACCAGTCGAGTGGACTCACGGATGCGAGCCTTGGTTTCAATCAGTACAGCGCCGGGCCGAGTTCCCCACGGGAAGCCGTGGCCCTCCTCTCGCGCAGTCACCTGGACTTTGATCCTGGAACCGACTGGGCCTATTCGAATCCCAACTACTGGATCTGCGCGTGGCTCATCGAAGAAGTCTCCGACATGGACCTGGAGACCTACCTGGAGCGGAAGATCCTCGACCCGCTGGGAATGACAGAGACCACGAGCGCACCCACCAGGGACCAGGTTGGAGGTGCGGACGGGCACACGTACGCCTACGGGGTGCCGGTTCAAGTCACCGCTCCGGATGCCGTGGTGGCTGGCAGTGGCGGAATGACATCGACCGCTCACGATATGGGGATTTGGTTACGCTTCCAGCAGGGCGCCCTGTCTGACGGTGAGGGCGTGCTTTCGACCGGGATGCGGGAAGAGATGCATCACCGTCAAGCACCGGTAGGGGGGCTCTATGCGCTGGGTTGGTACAGCGGGCCTCCGGCGGATGGGGGCGTCGAACGAGTCTCACATTCCGGGGTGGGAGCCGGAACCGGTGCCTATCAGGGGCTCTTTCCCGACGGAGTCGGCGTGGCAGTTCTGCAAGCGAGTTCAGCCCCCGACCCGTACAAGGTCGCGGCCGCCCTCTATGACTATTCGGAGGGCGGAACGCTTGGAGCGGCGCCTTCCGTGCCGGGCCCCGGCCGCGACCTCATTATCACGCTCATTGTGCTCGTGGTCCTCGCTATGTGTGCGCGAGGAGTGGTGCGTAGTCGGCGCTGGGCGTCACGGGCCAAGAGGGTCCGGGCGTCCCTCACACTCGGGGCTGGGGCACTTGTAGCTACAGCAGGGTTCACAATCCCCGTCTGGGGATCTCTCCTGCTTGGACGCGCCGCGGCCTGGCCAGTCCTGTTCGCTGGAGCACCGGTTCCGGTGATCGCCATCCTGGCAACATCGCTCAGTATCGGTGTCCTCACTATCGTTCGTCTCGCACGACTCGGGCAGTCAGTGCAGCGTTAGCGTTCCCGCTGAGCCGTTGAGCGTGATGCGGGCACCGTCTCGTATGCGCGTTGTGGCGCCCGAGACGCCGAGGACGGCAGGGATACCGTATTCGCGGGCGACGATCGCCGCATGGGAAAGCGCGCCGCCGGTCTCGGTGACCACGCCGGCAGCGATCGTGAACAGGGGTGTCCATGCTGGATCGGTGTACGGACAGATAATGATGTCGCCGATCTCGACATGCCCGAAATCGGAGGGACTGCTGACGATGCGGGCTTTCCCGGTCGCCGCACCATGAGCGCCCGGGATTCCACTCAGCAAGGCATCGTCTGAAATCGAAGCTTGGCTTGGCATCGGCGGGAGCGGTGCCGTGACAGGCCTGGATTGGAGCAGCCATATCGTTCCGTCCGCGATCGCCCACTCGATGTCCTGCGAACCCCCGAGAAGTTCCGTCACGCGGTTTCCGAGCACAGCGAGCCGTACTGCGGTGGCGTCGTCCAGCGCCGACAAAGTCTGCTGATGCTCGGGAACATCGTGCCGGATCACGCCCGTGAGGCCTTCGCCCCGATCCAAACGTGTCGTCTTTCGACCGATGGTGCGCCGCACAGTTCCGTTCGGTGCAATCTCGAAGGTATCCGGGGTGACGGTTCCGCCTACCACGCCGAGGCCGAGACCCCAGCTCGCTTCGATCCGGGTGTGATCGCCGGGTCGCGCGGGAGTGAACATGACGCCCGAGATATCGGCATCGACAAGGCGCTGAACGAGCACCGCCATCTTCGCCGGTTCCGCTCGCGTCCCGTCGCCTCCAGTTCGGTTCCAGTAGTTCGCAACTCGGGCCGAGGACGCCGACGCCCAACAGTCGCGGATCGCGTCAGCCACGGCCTCCACGCCCTGGACGGCGAGGATGCTCTCATACTGACCCGCCGCCGAAGCGTCTGCACTGTCCTCATTCGCGGCTGAGGAGCGCACTGCCATCGGAGGATCCCCCATCCGTGCAAGCGCTCCTGCCACCTCTCGCCTGAGCGCAGCTGGCAACCGCCGGTGAGGTTCTCTACCGGCGGCGTGATGCGCGGCGATCGGCACCACGAATCCCTCGGGCACCGGCAATCCCTCCCGCAGCAGCGCGCCAAGCGTCGCCGCCTTGCCGCCACAGGTCTCAGGAATCGCATCCAGAAGTGTCGTTACCATTACCCCATCCATCAACGTTATGTTGACAACATTACGTTGATTGTGCAGGATGAACTGTATGGAAGGCAAGCACGAGCTATCGCAGACCAGCGGCGTAGATCACATGCAGATGCAGCGCGAACGCGAGGCGCAAGGCCGACTTCTGGAACTCGGCGCCGACGAGATGGAGCGTCGGCCGTGGAGGCCAGCCCCTGCACCACCCACTGCCGTCGATCTGACTCAGTTCGCACTCTGGCGATCCGCGGACCTCGACCCAGACGATCTGCTCACCGCGCTCGCGCTGCTGCCCGCCGCGCGTACCGAGGTCGAGGGCGTGGAGATCGGCCTGCTGTTCACGGCACGAAACGCCGGGCTCACCTGGGCGCAGATCGCTGAGGCGACCGGGTTTCGTTCGCCCCAGGCCTGCCAGCAGTACTACACCCGGCTGAACGCACGACAGAGTGAGAGTTCATGACCCGGCAATCTCCGCCTGACCTGCGGATACTCCACGCCACGCGGCTGCTCGGCTTCGGGAACAGCACCTTGATCGCCGAACGTGCCGAGACCTCTCGCGACGAGGCCGTGAGCGTGCTTCGCGAGGCTGAACGTCAGGGCTGGACGCAACACAGCGCGTTTGCCGATCTAGAGGGCTGGTCGCTCACCGAGGAGGGACGAGCCGAGAACGAACGCCAGCTCGCACGCGAACGCGCCAGCACAGACCCCGAAAACAGGATCGAAGAGGTCCACCGCGAGTTTCTGCCGCTCAACTCCCGGCTTCTGCGCGCATGCACCGACTGGCAGATCAAACCCACCGACGAAGATCAGTTCGCACCCAACGACCATGCCGACACCGCCTGGGATCAACGCATCCTGGTGGATCTCGCCGCGCTCAGCGACGCGCTCTCACCTCTGATCGGTCGCCTCTCCGACGTGCTGGCGAGATTCGGCGGATATGACGTCCGCTTCGAGACGGCCCGCCAGCGAGCGCAGAGCGGACAGCACCACTGGATCGACAAGACGGACATCGACTCCTGCCACCGCGTCTGGTTCCAATTCCACGAAGACCTCATCGCCACCCTTGGTATCGACCGCGGCGCCGAGAGCACCGCTGGTTCCTGATAGGCCGCGGGAGGCGGATAGGTATCCACACCGTCGTCATCAACTACCTCTGTGCGATGCCCCATCCGAGCCGGTGAGATCGTGATGATCGCCCAGGAGTGATCAGTGGCTGGATCCCGAGGGTCACAGCCTTCATAACAGCCATCCTCCCTCCTCAGAGGGCGGCGAGGCGCCGGGAGAACGTTGCTAGAGCGTCGGCGATGGCGTGCACGTCGGTGGTGTCACTGGCGGCGAGGCGTTCGGAGATCCAGGTCCGCGCTAGCGTGGAAGCGGGAATGCCTGCGCGTTCGGCGGCGGCTTCGAGCGCGGAAATCTCTGATTCAGTCAAGGGTTGGTTTCGGCTGCTTCGGACTCGGCGCGAAGAAGATCGGCGAGATTGCCGATGTTGTCGGTCATGGTGCATCGCCTCCTGTGGTGTAGCGGCCTTGGTCAGTGGAGTTCGCGGACCATCCGTTCACTCCGTAGCGGACGCCATCGTGGTCGAGAACGATGACGGTGACGATGCGGCCGGTGTATTCTGCGCGACCGATGACGCGGATGCTCCTCCCAACGGTCGATCGATGTCAGGTTCAGCTCATCCCTTGCTCCGCCTTCTCCCACAGCGTCACGCGGCGCAAGTCGAAACCGTCTGGTGATCGACAGGACACTCTCGCCGTTTACTCCCCTCGACGTTTACTCCCCTCGACGTTTACTCCCCTCGACGTTTACTCCCCCTCGGCGACCTGTCTCGTCTGATGCCATGCGCAACCAAGCCGTTCAGGCCGCTGCCAGGAGTTCGGTTTGAGTCCAGTCGAATCCACCAAGAGGTCGTTGTTCAAACCAACGACATCACCGGTTTGAGTTCCAGATTCCGCCGTCCGCCCGTGTTGGCGGACGGCGAGGTCTTGGACTTCCGGGTTGAGGAACATGTTGAACGGCAGGCCGGGCTTGCCGTGGATGGTGTCGTCGTCGAGCCATGACGACAGAATAGGTCCGAGCCGTGGGCAGAATAGGTCCGAGCCGTGGGCTCGCCCGGGGATCATTCGGCGCGGGGGTCGCGCAGGCGGGTCATCGCCTCAATGAGGCTGGAGTGGATGTACTCCAGTTCGGGCGAGGTGACGGATTCCCAGGACTGGCCGGAGTCGGCGGAGGCGTCCTCCCCCGGGGCCCAGTCCGTACCCTCGTCGGATCCCTCGTCCGCGGACTGGCCGGTGGGTTCGTCCCAGACGGCCGCACCGGGATTGTGCTTGTAGACCCACCACAGGTGCCCGAAGGGGTCGGCGAAGCGGGAGAGCACGTCGCCGAAGAAGTCGGTGGGCGTGGTAACGATCCGCCCGCCCCGCTCTTCGGCGCGGCTCAGGACGGCCTCGGGGTCGTCGACGTAGACCCGGACGAATGCCGGGGTGTATGGCCAGCCGGGTTTGCGATCGGCGATCGTGAGCGTGGAGTCTCCGATGAGCAGTTCGGAGTGCAGGACGAGGCCGTCGCTGTCGGCGGTGCGCGCCTCCGGCACCTCGACGGCGCCGAAGACGGCGACGAGGAAGTCGATGAGGGCCGCCGCATCGTCGGTCCAGATGAAGGGGTCGACGGTGGCAGATCCGGTGGGAGCAGCAGGGATTCGAGTGGACATGGTGTCCCTCCTTTCGTTGGTAGCTCAACCCTCTCGGGTATTGCGGTCGTTATATGGCCACTAATTGAAATAGACTGTTTGGCATGTCCACCTCCGTCCGGCTCCTGGAGCTGCTCGCGCTGCTGCAGAACCACCGCTACTGGGCGGGCGAGGACCTCGCCCACCGCCTGGAGGTCAGCCCGCGCACTCTGCGCCGCGCTGTCGAACAACTACGCGACCACGGCTACCCCGTGCACACTGCCCGTGGCGTCGGCGGGGGCTACCAGCTCGTCCCCGGCGCAGTGCTGCCGCCGCTGGTGCTCAGTGAGGCCGAAGCCGCCGCTGTCGTCCTCGGGCTCAAAGAAGTCGCCTCCGGCGTCTACCCCACTTCGGCAGACGCTGCGGTCAGCGCGATGGCCAAGATCGTCCAGGTGCTTCCGATGCGCATCCGCCGCCGCATCGACAGTCTGCGGACCGTCGCCATGCCCCGGGCCGAGCGTCAGCAGGCAGGAGTCGCCGATGTCGCGGCGTTGACAACCGTCGCGCTCGCCTGCCGCGACAACGAGGCACTCAGGTTCGCCTACCGGGCGCGAGATGGCCTGGTTTCCGAGCGAGTTGTCCACCCGCACCGAACGACCAGCGTGGACCACCGCCTCTACCTCATTGCGTGGGATCTGGACCGAGCAGACTGGCGCACTTTCCGCATCGACCGGATCGACAACCCGATTCGGAGCGGCAAGAGGTTCACCCCACGCCAGCTTCCCGACTCCGACCCCGTCGAGTACGTGCATGAGCAGATCAGATCACTGCCTGCGCGTTACCCGATCCGCGCCACAGTCCAGGCGCCAGCCGAACGGGTCAAGCGGGAGGTCGCGCAGTACGGGACGGTGGAACCCATCGATGACGGGTCATGCGGGGTCTACATTCCGGCCGACTCTCTCGACTGGGCAACCTTCTGCCTCGGAGCCATCGGAGCTCCCCTGGTGGTCCACGGCCCGCCGGAGGCCATCGACTACATCCATAGCTGGGGTCAACGACTCATCGCCGGCACGGAGAGCAGAACATCCTGAGGCGCAAGGCTGATGCTCAATGATGAGGATGGTCACAGATCAAGAGCGCCGTGCTCGGCTGGGTGTCAGGCACGCTCTTGCCCGGTCGGCCAGGGTGCTGTCGCCGGAGGACGCTGCCCGTGCGGTGGTCTGCCTGCACGCCACTGATCCGCCGAGCATGCACCTGTCCTGCTAGGCGCGGATCTACCCATCGCCGGCCATGCAGCCGGGCGCCAGTCGACGCCAGCCTGGTGAGAGGTCCTCGCCAGCCACGATCTGTTTCGCGCCCTGATGCGAACCCTTGAGAACACGTGAAATCAGCGTCCCGAGCGGCTTCCGGGGGTTTGAGAAGCACCCACGGAGGTCCACCAGAAGTTCCTTACGGGAACAGACGATCTGACAATGCCGGTGGCGTGGCGGCACTCTAGAGGCGCGAATCTGCGTCGGCGCCGGACCACAGAAAGGTGACGGCCCTTCAGAACGAGTCTCCGTATCGGGTGGCAATCGCAGCAGCGCGATCGCGTAGCGCGGTGCGCAATGACTGCGGAGTCAGCGCTTCCACGCGCGTGCTGAGCTGCCACAGCGCCCATTCGGCGTGTCGCAAATCCTGGAAGGTCACCTCAAGCCGCAGCCAGCCGTCTGTGTCGGCCTCTTCGGCGACGACAGCCAGCGCGGTGCCCACCAGCTCCTCCCGTCGTGCCGGGTCCACCCGGACCAGCACGGCGACTTGGTTGCCGCCGGTCCGAAACCGGGTGCTGCGTTCCTGCCAGACCTGGCCCAGATCGACTTTGTCTGGTCGCTGTGCGGGTTCGGGGAGCTCCTCCGCGGCCAGGATCCGAGACAGCCGGTAAGTCCGATCCGCGCCGGACGTCGTTGCCAGCAAGTAGCCCTTGTTACGCACGGTGACCAGGCCGATCGGGTCCACCGTGCGCCATTTCGCGGCCCGGTCCACCGCCGCATAATGAATGCGCAGCTTGTGCCCGGCAAGCACCGCACGCCGGACCTCGATCATGATGGAGTCGGGTACTTCCTCAGTGTCCTGCCGGCGTGCGAGCAGGTCGGTCTCCGGGTCGACGAGAAATCGCTGAGCCACGTCGCTCGCGGTGGCCTGGTGGCCTTCGGGCAACGCGTCGACCAGCTTGCGCATGGCTGAAGCAAGCGCCGAGCCGAGGCCGAATACCTGCTCGCCGCGCCCCGATCCGGCGGTCAGCAGGGCAAGGGCCTCGTCGTGATTCAGCCCGGTCAGCTCGGTCCGGAAACCTGGCAGCAATGCGAAACCGCCGTGCCGGCCGCGTTCGGTGAAGACCGGGACGCCTGCCGCGGAAAGCGCCTCGATGTCACGCAGCACCGTGCGGGTGGATACCTCCAGCTCGCGGGCCAGCGCGTCCGCGGACAGCCGACCGCGCTGGCGCAGCAGCAGCACCAGCGAGACCAACCGATCGGCACGCATACAAAAACTCTATCGGAATACATGACACAGGATGTCGTGATTTGTTGCCAGGCTGGTTAGCACGACGTCAAAGATGGCGGCTACCGAGCCGACGGGCGTGCGTACTCGATGAATCGAATGGAGTCGATATGGCAATCGAACGAACGGCAGTCAACCCGGTGACGTGGTCACAGGCGTTGGGATTCAACCAAGGTGAGGTCGTCTCTGGGCACGCCCGGACCCTCTACATCTCGGGGCAGACCGCGATGAACAACGACGGCAAGCCCCAGCATGACGGTGACATGGCGGCACAGTTGGCGCTGAGCCTCGACAACCTGGAGGCCGTGCTCGACGAGGCCGGCATGTCGCTGGCGAACCTGGTCCGGCTCAACGTCTACACCACCGACGTCGATCTACTCTTCCCGGACTACGGCGTCCTGGCATCGCGGCTGGGTGCAGCCAGTGTCGCGCCGACCACCACGATGCTCGGGGTGACCCGGTTGGCGATCCCAGGCCAGATGGTCGAACTCGAAGGAACCGCCGTCGCGTAATGCGACATCGCCGCCTCGAAAGTGAGCCAGACAATCAGTCGTCGGACTGTCGTGCCTTGAGCACAAACGATGCGGTCAAGGCAACACTGCGAGCCGGATCCTCTGCAAGCATCGTCAAGGTCGTCTGGGCCCGCAGACCGGGGATTCCTGCGAGCACTGCCGCGAGGCGCTGGCGAGCCGTGTCGGTTGCGCCGACCAGCTCGTTAGCGATTGCGTTTGCAATCTCGTCTGCGCAGCCGTGCCGGTTGGCGAGCAGCTCAAGTACGTCAGCGGCTTCGACATCGTCGCTTCCCTCGACAACCAGGGTGAGAAGCGCAGGGATGGCATCGGCCTGACCGCTTGTGCCGCGCGCGAGTACGGCTCGTCGGCTTACCAGCGGATCAGGGTGACGGAAGGCATCGGCGAGGGCAGCAGCAGCCCGTGGAGAGTTGATCTTTTCCAGCGCCGCCACCGCACGATGTCTCCGATTGGCGATCGGAGAATTCAGAGCTTCCGTGAGAACCGGGAGCGCACTGTCGCCGAACCGTGCCAGGGCCCAGTAAAGCGCGCCGGCGGCAAAGGGATCGGCCTCGTGCAGCGCCGCTTCGGCAAGATGGATGGCGTCGCCCTCCTCCTTGCCTGCGACTGACAGGGCGAAGCGTTGGCGCGCGGAGGGGTCGTTGGCGTCGAGTCCGCGAATCAGTCCGATGATTCGCAGTACGTCGGACCATGCAGTGGGGTCGCTTGCTTGCACCTGACCAAGTCGGCGAAGCAGTTCCTCCTCGCGGCCGAGGCGGTCTCGGGTGCGGGTGATGAGCTGTTCAACAATGGATGCCGGGCTGAACGAGAGGTCCGCGAGTACGTCCGCGATCTCGTGCAGGCTCAGTCCGAGCGAGCGGAGTCCTTCCACCTGAAACAGCCGACGGACATCCTGCTCCGAGTACTCGCGGTACCGGCTCGGGGTCCGCTCGGATGGCGACACCAGCCCGAGCCGGTCGTAATGGCGCAGCATCCGAGTACTGATGCCAGACTGTTCAGAGACTTCGCCGATCAGCACCGGTTCACTCCCCGATGACCGGTGCGCCAAGAAGCGCAACGGTCCGGCGCGCTTCGGCGATCGCGGCGTCGAATCCCTCGTCGGGATACTGGATCAGGTGCTCGGTGGCGATGGCGTGTGTGCGCACGGCATCGTCACTATCGGCTTTCGCTCGCTCGACAACGGGCGATGCCGCCGGGCCAAGAGCGACGAAGGCGCGGCTGAGGCTCAGCTGCATCTCGCGGTCCCCCCGGTTGAACTGGGTCGACAATGTCTCAGCGAGTTCAGCTTCACGCCCCGCAGGGACGAGTCCGGCCGCGGTACGCCACGCAGCGCGGGCGACCTCGTCGTTCTCATCCTGCAGCAGGTCCGTTGTGATCGCGGACCACACCCGCCGGTCACCGATCTTCGACAGCGTGTGGAGCGCCTGACTCCGGGCCTGCGCCGTTTCCGACTTGAGCTCGATCAGCAGCCGATCCACGGCTGAATCTGCATCGTGCCGCGTAAGCGCCCAGGTCAGCATGTCGCGCACGTAGAAGTCCGGCTCTACCCCGCACTGCTCCACCAGGACATCGACGTACTTGGGCGCGGGATGCATGCCGGCAGTCAGTGCAGCTTGAAGTCGGGCCGACGGGTCCCCTGCTTCTAGCGCAGTCTTCAATCGCGACGCGATCTGGTTGTCATGTTTCTGGATCACTTCTGGACCACCTCCGCCTTAGATTCAAAACCTTGTCACAGTGTCAAGGTCAAGTGCGGATGACTCCACCGGAGCGGCGAGCTCCTCGAACACCATCGCTTTCGGCCTGCGGAATGTTCGTCGGCGCGAGTACCAGGACGACGAGGGCGGCTGAGATGACACCGAGCCCGACCCATCCTGCGGCAGTCAGGCGTTCGCCGACCACGACAACTGCGAGGATGGCGGCCACGGCAGGCTCGCTCAGCGTGAGGGTGGTCGCGGTGCTGGGTTTCACCCGGCTCAGGCCGTACCCGAAGAGGAAGTACCCAAGGAACATCGGTATCAGAGCCATATAGGACGCGACCACGAATGACTCGGCCGAGGCTACCAGCGGTGCACCCGTGATCAGCAGAACCGGAACCAGCAGAGCGCCACCAGTGCCGAAGACCGCGCCCATCGATGCGGCTCGGCCAGCGCCGTTCTGCATAAGCCGGTGCACCACCCAGGAGTACGCGGCATAGGTGCCACCCGCCAACAGCCCCAGCACTATGCTTGCGCCCGTCGCCAATGCCGAGGACGGTAGCTGGCTCAGCCTCGACAAGCACAGCAGCAGGCCGCCGGTCACTCCGAGCACCGTTGCCAGCATCCACCAGCGACTCAATGCCCTGCGCTCCAACACCCGCTCAAGTACCCCAGACGCCAGCGGGGCCGAGGCGAGCGAGACCACAGTGCCGATCGCCACACCGCCCAGATGCATCGAGCTGTAGAACGCCAACGGATAGATGGCGACCGCCACGGCGCCAGCAGCGACCATAGCCGCGTTGGTCCGAAGTATCGACCATGAGCCCCGCAGCGCGGGAATGGCAATAGCCGCCTGCAACAGTCCCCCGATGCCGAGCGCGGCCGCGCCGATGGCCAACGGGCCTGCATCGGGAGCGAACGTCGCCGCCGTGCCCGTCGTGCCCCAAAGGAACGATGTGGTCAGGATCGCGGCCACGCCCGCGAGCCTGCCCTGGTTCACAGCGCATCCACCATGCCGGAGGCGATCGAGCGGGCACGGATCAATCGCGACGGGTCACCTTCGAGCCCCGCGCGCGCCATCGCGCCCTCCAGCAGGAAGCAGAAGTGCTCCGCCAGTTCTCTCGCCCGGTCTGTATCGGTCAGCTCGGCGAGGTGCGATGTCAGGATTTGCTCAACCTGCTCCTTCTGCCCTCGCACCGCCTCGCGCGCCGGGTCGCCAACCGGGAACTCCGCCGCGGCGTTCAGCAGGCCGCATCCACGGAACCCGTGCTCATAGGCGGTCGAGGCGTGATCGATGTAGGCGTCAAACACCGCCAGCACCCGCTCCCCCGAGGTCGACGCATCGGCAAGCCTGGCGCGGTAGAGCTCAAGCCATTCCTGGTGCCGTGCCCCGATATACGCCAGAACCAATTCTGACTTCGAGGCGAAATTGTTGTACAGGCTCATTTTCGCAACACCGGCCTCGGCCGTGATCGCATCGATGCCCGTCGCCCCCACACCGTCGGCGTAGAACCTGCGCGCCGCCGCATCCAGCAACCGCGAACGCGCCGATGCTGCACGTTTCTGCTCAGTTCCCACAGTTGCCACCCGCGCCTTTCATCGATTAGGTAGATCAGTCTACCCAGCCGCGCTCAAGCGATCGGGACCGTGCCGGAGTGTCGTGGCGCCGGATGTCAGTGCCTGGTCGTAATCTGCCGTCATGGAGATCAACTATTGCCCAGAGTGCGGAACTGATGTCGTCTACATCGGCCTGGCCCGCTGGCCCGATACCGACGAACTGGTCAACGTCGCCCAGTGTCTGGCCGAAGATTGCGGATGGGCCGGCGCGGATATCGAAAGCGATTACCCGGTGCTGGCGGTAAAGCAGTCAGCAGCCTGAGCCGAGTCTGCGAGCAGACCGAGCACCAGCCCTTCACCGCAGCACTCTCAGTTTGTGCTTGTGTTCTGCCCGGAGTTACCCTCATCCAGTAAGAACGTGCTCCGGGGTCGGTGAAAGTCCGAACCGGCGGTGATAGTCCGCGACCCGGCCATTTCGGTGGCCGGTTGACTCGGTGAAACTCCGAGACCGACGGTTAAAGTCCGGATGGGAGGCAGCACGCGTGCGAAACGGCGGAAGTGGATAGGTGACCGGTCCCCTATGTCAGGGGTGACGTCTCCCTATTCATCGACGACGGCAGACACGCAACGGCATTCCTCACCCCGGTTCACTCCATCGACTTATCGATTGCGAGGGACCAGCGGTGACAACCGACGCAGCCGCTATGACGCGCGCCATCGAGCTTTCCCTGCTCGGCGCCAATGGTTGCGCACCCAATCCGCGAGTCGGCGCCGTGATCCTTGATCCGCACGGTGACATCGTCGGCGAAGGCTGGCACGAACGGCCCGGCGAACCACATGCCGAAGTTCACGCACTACGCGCCGCCGGAGACAGGGCCCGGGGCGGAACCGCCATCGTCACGCTCGAGCCGTGCAATCATCATGGCCGCACTCCGCCCTGTTCCGCGACGCTGCTGGAGGCCGGGATCGCCCGAGTCGTCTACGCGGTCGCCGACCCGACCTCCGATGCGCAAGGCGGCGGAGCCAGCCTGGCCGGCAACGGCATCGACATTTCCTCGGGCATGCACGAGCGCGCCGCGCGGGCCGCCAACCAGGAATGGCTTACCGCCGTCGCGCGTCGCCGGGTGCACCTGACGTACAAGGCAGCGATGACGATCGACGGCAGGATTGCAGCCGAAGACGGCACATCGCAGTGGATTTCCTCGGCAAGTTCACGTGCTGACGTCCACCGCTTACGCGGCCAGGCCGACGTCGTCATCGCGGGCCGTGGCAGCGTCTTGCTGGATGGCGCGCGGCTAACCGCCCGCGACGCAGCCGGCCGACTGCTCGACCACCAGCCCCTGCGAGTTGTCGTCGACTCGCAAGGCAGGACCCCACCCGACGCACCGGTTCGCAACGACGATGCGCCGACCCTGATCGCCACCACCGCCGAGTTCGGCGCGGGTGACGACGGCCGGGTTGATCTGGAATCGCTGAGCCGGGTGCTCTTCGATCGCGGCCATCGAGGCGCGCTGCTGGAGGGCGGGGCCACACTCGGCTCGGCGTTCCTGCGCGCCGGTCTGGTCGACCGGCTGATCCTCTATGTCGCGCCGCTGATGCTGGGCAGCGGCACCAGCGTGATCAACGATCTCGGCCTGCACACCCTTGCCGACGCCACGCGCTGGCAGCTCGACGACACAACGATTCTCGGCGGCGATGTCCGCCTCAGCTACACGCTGGAAGACAAGTGAAGGAGCCCGCAATGTTTACCGGAATTATCGAGGAACTGGGCACGGTGGCCGGAATCGATGTCAGTCCCGAAACACAAAGCGCCACACTGCGGATCGACTCCACCCTGGTAGTCAGCGACGCCGCGGACGGAGACTCTATTGCAGTCAATGGCGTCTGCCTCACCGTCACCGGGTTTTCGGCCAGCCAGTTCGCCGTCGACGTGATGAACGAAACCCTGCAGCGGTCGGCGCTGGCGCGGTTGAGGGCCGGCGACCGGGTCAATCTCGAGCGGGCCATGCCAGCGTCGGGACGATTCGGCGGCCATATCGTCCAGGGGCACGTGGACGGAGTGGGCACACTGCTGACTCGCGAGTCCACGCCGAAATGGGACATGGTTCGGATCTCACTTCCGCCGGAACTCCGCCGCTACGTCGTCGGCAAGGGCTCGATCACCGTCGATGGCACCTCGCTCACAGTCGCCTCCGTTGACCAGCAGACGATCTCGATCGGCCTGATCCCGTCGACACTGGCGAAAACGACCCTTGGCACCCGGGAGATCGGTGACCAGGTCAACCTGGAGGTCGATGTGCTCGCGAAATACGTCGAAAACCTGATCAGCATTCCGAACGCCGGGAGCACATCATGAACGTCAGGCTGGATACGATTCCCGAGGCATTGGCCGCCCTCGCGGCAGGAAAACCGGTGGCTGTCGTCGATGACGCCTCCCGGGAAAACGAGGGCGACCTGATCCTCGCCGCAGAACACGCCAGCGCGGCCAGCATGGCCTTTCTGGTTCGGCACACCTCCGGCGTGCTCTGCGCGCCACTTCCGGCCAGCCGGCTTGACGCGCTCGCGCTGCCACCGATGACGGCGATAAACGAGGATGCCAAGGGAACCGCATACTCGGTATCCGTCGACGCCCGAATCGGGGTGACAACAGGGATCTCGGCCGCGGACCGCGCCCGAACATGCCGGCTGCTCGCCTCCGCCGAAACGACGCCCGCGCAGCTCACCCGGCCTGGGCACGTGTTCCCGCTCCGGGCCAGGGAACACGGTGTTCTTGCCAGACGCGGGCATACTGAGGCGGCGATCGACCTCACCCGGTTGGCCGGCTGTAGTCCGGCAGGCGTGATCGGCGAGCTCGTCGCGGACGACGGGAGCATCATGGATGCACCGGCGACCCGCGAGTTCTGCGACAGTCACGGTTTGGTGATGATCTCTATTGAGGACCTGGTGGCCTATCGGTACCTGATCGAATCTCCGCTATCGGCCAGCCCGGCAGTGCTTCTGCCCAGCACGCTGGCACAATCGTCACCGGGCGACGATGCTCCCCGGTTCATGGCGACCGCCTACCGCAACGAGGTCAGCGACGACGAACACCTGGTGCTGACCCTCGGCCTGGATGCACGCTCAGATGAGGCGCCGCTGGTGCGGGTTCACTCGGAATGCCTCACCGGGGATGTCTTCGGATCCAGCCGCTGCGATTGCGGAAACCAGCTGCGCTCCGCAATGCAGGAAATCGCCGAGGCAGGTCGCGGTGTGCTCATCTATCTTCGCGGACACGAGGGCCGCGGCATCGGACTGACCGCGAAGCTCCAGGCGTACGCTCTGCAGGAAGCCGGCCGGGACACCGTCGACGCAAACCTGGATCTCGGCCTCCCGGTCGACGACAGGAGCTATCACGCGGCGGCGGCCATCCTTCGGGACCTTGACGTCACCCGGATCAGGCTGCTTTCCAACAATCCGGGAAAACGGGCGGCGTTGGAAAAAGACGGAATCGAAGTGACGGCGCAATTGCAGCGGCCGTCGATGGCGACGCCGGAAAACCTCGCCTACCTCACCACGAAACGGGACCGGATGGGGCATGTCATCGACATCGGGGACCTGCCCGCACCCGGACGCTCGTCGGGAACCACACAGCTAGGAGTCGCACCATGAGCAATGCAGGAACGCCGGGAATCGGAATCAACGAAGGCCGCCTCGCCGACGGCACCACTATTCCCCGGCTACGGGTCGGAATCGTTGCCGCGAGCTGGCACACAACGGTGATGGACGGACTGATTGCCGGCGCCAAACGTGTCTGTGAACTTGCCGACCTCGAGCCGACTGTGTTGCGGGCTCCGGGCAGCTTCGAGCTACCGGTGTTCGCCTCGCGAATGGCGCGAGCCGACTATGACGCGATAATTGCGCTGGGCGTCGTCATCAGAGGCGGCACGCCGCACTTCGACTACGTATGCCAGGCTGCGACAATCGGCCTCACCGATGTTTCTACCCGGACCGGCATTCCGGTCGGCTTCGGGCTGCTGACCTGCGACGACGAGCAGCAGGCGCTTGATCGCGCCGGTCTGCCGGGGTCAATTGAGGACAAGGGCGCCGAAGCCGCCGAAGCCGCGATCAGTTCGGCCGTCGTGCTCAAGGCAGCCCGGCTCTAACCGCGAAAGCCCGGCTCTAACCGCGCACTGCTCGGCGTATCACTCGTCGGCGTCAGGCACAGCCTCGCCATGACCGGCGGCAACCAGTGCCGCCCTGAGCCGGGCGGCGTTGTCATCCAGCTGCTTCGGATCCGGATTCTTGTTGGCGTTGGCCAGGTTGAAGTCCGCCGGGCCGTTCGCCGGCCACACGTGCAGGTGAAGGTGCGGAACCTCGAAGCCCTGAACCATCAAGCCGACTCGTTCACTGCCGAATTCCAACCGTTGCGCGGAAGCGATGATTCTGGCCACCGTGTAGAGCCGAGCGCTCAATTCATCGTCGGCGTCCATCCAATGATCGACTTCCTTGCGTGGCACAACGAGGGTGTGCCCGTCAGTGAGCGGACCAGCGTCGAGGAAGGCAACCACCTGGTCATCCGCCCAAACGAACCGGGCCGGGATCTCGCCGTCGATAATCTTTGTGAATATGCTGCTCATAGCCGGCCTTCCTTGTTCTGGTCAGTTCTAGTCAGTTCTGGTCAGAGGATTTCGTTTGTCCGAGATCAGTCGCGGCCTCGTGGGCCTCAGGAGCGTCGTCCGCGAGGAACTGTGAGAAGTCTCTCGCCTGCGCCGCGTCACCCACCTGGCGGGCGGCGATCCGCCGATCGCTGGAAACCAGGAAGGTGCCACGTTCGGCCCGGCCGAGCTCCTGGTTGAACACGCCGTAGAGCTGTGCGACCGCACCGTGCGGCCAGAAGTCGCTCAGCATCGGGAAGTCGAGGTTCTCTGCCTCGGCATAGGCTCTCAGCGCGAATTTAGTATCCACCGACACTGTCAGCAACGACATCCCGCGTCGGGCGAATCCGGCGCTCAGTTCTCGCAGCCGGGTCAGCTCGGTTCCACAGACCGAGGAGAATGCGAACGGGAAGAACACCAGCAGAACATCGCCATCGCGGCACAGCGTCGACAGCCGGACCGACGATCCGAATTGACCCGGCAACTCGAAATCGGGTGCAAGGGTCCCTTCGTCCGGCAACCGGCGCTCGGGCATCGGGAAGCTGCGCCCGGCAGGCATCAGCGACTTTTGCGGCTTACCAAACGCGTGCCGGACCAGTCGCCGGATGCGCTGATTGAAGAGGTGACGTGCATGCCCGCGGTCGGCGCGGCTTCCGAAATCTCACCGGCGGGCACATGCCCGGGACGCGACGGCTTCGGCGTGAGCAACCAGACGACGCCACCCTCGTCCAGCGTCGACAGCGAATCCACCAGGGCATCGATCAGGTCGTCGTCGTCTGATCTCCACCACAGGATGACGGCGTCAACTACCTCCTGCGAGTCTTCGTCCTCGAGCTCACTGCCGATGATTCCCTCGATCACGTCGCGCAGATCGAAATCGACGTCATCGTCATACCCGAGCTCCTGAACGATCTGTCCCGCGCGGAATCCGAGGTTTTCGCCAAGGTTCTCCTGCGCCGGCTTTGCGGAGCTGTTGCCGCTCACGTATCGCTTCCTTTCATGAAGATGAGTGTTCCGCACATCACTCTATGCGCACAACCCGCCCGAGGCATCTTTCAACCTGCGTTTTGCATCCCGCCTGCGCAGAGCCACCGAGCAGGTGGAAGCATTGTTCATGGTGTGCAAGATAGGATGCCACCGATACCATCGCACGAATCGACGTCGTCAGCGCGAAGCAGACCAAAAGCCTGTCAGCGCGCGAAGAATTGAGAGGAAGCTCGTGGCTCGCGACGAAGCAGGACCAATCCTCAACGGCTTACCCAGCCAGATACCCGACATCGACCCCGAAGAGACGGCGGAATGGCTCGAGTCCCTTGACGGACTGGTTGACGAAGGCGGCCGCACCCGGGCGCGCTATGTGATGCTCAGCCTGCTTCAGCGGGCACGCATGCGCAACGTCGGCGTGCCCAGCCTGACGGCGACCGATTACATCAACACCATCGGTCCGGAAAACGAGCCCTGGTTCCCGGGTGACGAAGAGGTCGAACGACGCTACCGAAAGTGGCTTCGCTGGAACGCCGCTGTCATGGTGCACCGCGCCCAGCGCCCGGATATCGGAGTCGGCGGGCATATCTCGACCTACGCGGGTGCCGCGACGCTGTACGAAGTGGGCTTCAACCATTTCTTCCGTGGCAAGAACCACCCGGGCGGCGGCGACCAGGTCTTCATGCAGGGCCACGCCTCCCCCGGCATGTACGCCCGGGCCTTCCTGGAAGGGCGGCTCTCAGAGGACCAGCTCGACGGGTTCCGCCAGCAGGCATCCCACCTCATCGACGGTGAACCCGCTGGCTTGGCTTCCTACCCGCACCCACGCCACATGCCGGACTTCTGGGAGTTCCCCACCGTGTCCATGGGCATCGGGCCGATGAATTCCATCTACCAGGCGCAGTTCAACAAGTACCTGGATTCCCGCGGAATCAAGGACACCAAGGATCAGCACGTCTGGGCGTTCCTCGGTGACGGCGAAATGGATGAGCCGGAGAGCCGCGGCCTGTTGCAAGCCGCCGCGAACGACGAACTCGACAACCTGACATTCGTCATCAACTGCAATCTGCAGCGTCTGGATGGTCCTGTCCGCGGCAACGGCAAAATCGTGCAGGAGCTCGAGTCGTTCTTCCGCGGTGCCGGCTGGAACGTGATCAAGGTCGTCTGGGGACGCGAATGGGACCCCTTGTTGGCGGCGGACCGCGATGGTGCGCTGGTCAATCTGATGAACAAGACGCCCGATGGCGATTACCAGACCTACAAGGGCGAGTCCGGCGGTTTCGTCCGGGACAACTTCTTCGGACGCGATCCGCGCACGAAGCAGATGGTCGAGGACTACAGCGACGAGCAGATCTGGAACCTGAAGCGCGGCGGCCACGACTACCGCAAGGTCTACGCCGCATACAAGGCCGCGATGGAACATACCGGCCAGCCGACCGTAGTGCTTGCGATGACAGTTAAGGGTTACGGTCTCGGTCCGCACTTCGAGGCACGCAACGCCACCCACCAGATGAAGAAGCTGACGCTCGAAGATCTGAAGCTGTTCCGGGACCACCTGCAGATCCCGATTGACGACGCTGCTCTGGAAGCCGACCCGTACGCGCCGCCGTACTACCATCCGGGAGCGGACTCCCCCGAGATCCAGTACCTGATGGACCGGCGCAAGGCTCTGGGTGGGCCGCTGCCTGAGCGCCGCGCAAAGCACGCCGAACTCCAGCTGCCGGGCGAGAAGGCGTACGAGGTGGTCAAGCGCGGCTCCGGCAAGCAGGAAATCGCCAGCACGATGGCGTTCGTCCGCTTGCTCAAGGATCTGATGCGGGACAAGGAATTCGGCAAGCGCATTGTGCCGATCATTCCGGACGAGGCGCGGACCTTCGGGATGGACTCATTCTTCCCGACGGCGAAGATCTACAACCCGCATGGCCAGAACTACATCTCGGTCGACCGCGAGCTGTTCCTGACGTACAAGGAATCGGCACAGGGCCAGATTCTGCACGTCGGCATCAACGAGGCGGGCGCGATGGCTGGTTTCACCGCCGCCGGAACGTCCTACGCCACGCATGGCGAGCCGATGATCCCGATTTACATCTTCTACTCGATGTTCGGTTTCCAGCGAACCGGCGACTCGATCTGGGCGGCTGCCGACCAGATGACGCGTGGCTTCCTGCTGGGCGCCACCGCCGGCCGGACAACGCTCACCGGTGAAGGACTGCAGCACGGCGACGGACATTCACACCTGCTGGCGGCCACGAATCCAGCCGTCGTCGCCTACGATCCGGCGTTCGGTTACGAAATCGGTCACATCATGCGCGATGGCCTGGCCAGGATGTATGACCCGGAGGATCCGCGCAAGGATCCGGACTCGATTTACTACATCACGCTCTACAACGAGCCGATGGTGCAGCCAGCGGAGCCGGAGAACCTCGATGTCGAGGGCGTCCTCAAGGGCATCTACAAGCTGGAAGACGGTCCTGCGCTCGACGGACCGAAGGTCCAGCTGCTGGCATCGGGTGTCGCAGTCCCCTGGGCCCTGGAAGCGCAGGAACTACTGCAGGAGGACTGGGGGGTTTCCGCCGATGTCTGGTCGGTCACCTCCTGGAACGAGCTCCGTCGCGACGGTATGGCGGCCGACGAACACGCGTTCCTGCACCCCGAGGAGGAGCCGCGGGTGCCTTTCGTAGCCCAGCAGCTAGAGGGCGCCGAAGGGCCGGTCATCGCGGTCAGCGATTACATGCGGGGCGTCCCGGATCAGATCCGGCAGTTCATCAAGCAGGACTATGCCTCGCTCGGCGCAGACGGCTTCGCTATTTCGGATACCCGTCCGGCCGCGCGACGGTACTTCAAGATCGATGGACCGTCGATGGTTGTTCGTGCCCTCCTGTCGCTGGCCAACGCCGGTTCGATCGAACGAAGCAAGGTCACCGAGGCGATCGAGAAGTACCGGCTGCATGATGTGACAGCCGGCTCGTCCGGAAACAACGCCGGCGAATCCGGCTGATCCCAGCCTGGAACCGGCGGCGGTGGCTTAAGTCTTGTTGACTTAAGCCACCGCCGTTGTTCATTTCCGACAAAGAGTGTTTATGCTCAAGGAATGACTGCGAGGACGACAGGCAAGGCAGCGGCGAACAAGCCGACGTCAACCGATGAGACAGAAGCACTACGCCTCCGGGCTGCCACCGGGCGTCGCCTGAAGGCAGGCATAGGCACCCTGGCCACCGCCACCCTGCAGCGCCTTGACGCCACATTGCCCTGGTATCGAGCCATGCAGCCTGCCGACCGTTCGTGGGTAGGACTGGTCGCACAGGCGGGCATCTCCTCGTTCGTCGAGTGGTACCGCAAGCCGGCCGCACCGCTATGGATCGTTGCCGACATCTTCCGTGCGGCGCCCCGTGAGCTTACCCGCGCCATTTCACTGCAGCAGACCCTGCAGCTGGTGCGGGTCGTGGTCGAAGTCGTCGAAGAGCGAGTGCCGGATCTGGCGAAGGTGGACGATGAGGCGGCGCTGCGCGAAGCCGTGCTCAGGTTTTCCCGCGAGGTCGCATTCGCCGCGGCCGACGTCTACGCACAGGCAGCCGAGGCGCGCGGTAGCTGGGATGCCCGGCTCGAGGCCCTCGTCGTCGATTCACTCGTCCGGGGCGAGTCCGTGGACGCACTCGCCTCCCGCACCTCGGCCCTGGGCTGGCGTTCCCAAGGGGAGGTAGCCGTTGTCGTCGGCCAGGCGCCTTTCCGCCCTACACCGCAGCTGACCGACGAACTCAGGCGTGCGGCCCAGAAGGTAGCCGAAGACGCGCTGGTCGGAATCCATGAGGACCGGTTGATCGTCGTGCTTGGCGGCTCGAGCGACTTCCGCAAGTCCGCCGCGGCGCTTGCCGACCGGTTCGGACCGACGTCGGTTGTGCTGGGCCCGACGGTCGCAACACTTGCCGAGGCCGGAAGGTCGGCGGCCGCGGCTGTAGCGGCCCGAAAGGCAGTCGCGGCATGGCCCAGCGCTCCCCGCCCGGTGACGGCGGACGAGTTGTGGCCGGAACGGGCGATGGCAGGCGACCTGGATGCCCAGGCCGAATTGATCAACCGGATCTATCGGCCGCTTGAAGCGCTCGGCGGCAGCCTGCTGGAGACCGTGACCATCTATCTGGACTGCGGCAACTCCCTCGAGGCCACCGCACGAGAGATGTACGTGCACCCCAACACCGTCCGCTACCGGCTGCGCAAAGCGACTGAGACGGTCGGCTGGGACCCGACGGCGGCACGTGAATCCTTCGTTATTCGCGCCGCGCTGGTCTACGGCCGACTTGCCGCCTCAACCGGTTTGTCGACTACCTCCAATTCCGCTTCCTAAGGTTGGTAGCTGTCGTTATGCCGATTGAGCCGCAATGAGGACGAGAGTTGAATAGTGCTTGCGATCGCCTGCCCTGGACAGGGCGCCCAGACTTCCGGATTCCTGACGCCGTGGCTCGAAGTGCCCGGATTCAAAGATCGCCTAGCGTGGCTCTCTGCCGCGGCCGACATCGATCTGCTGACGCACGGCACCGAATCCGACGATGAGACGATTAAAGACACCGCCGTCGCTCAGCCATTGCTGGTAGCCGCGGCAATCGCCTCGTTCGCCGCTCTTTTCGGCGAGGACACGCCCCGTCCGGACGCTCTGGCCGGGCACTCGGTCGGCGAAATCGCCGCCGCCAGCGCCGCCGGTGCGCTCTCAGGCGAACAAGCAATGATCCTGGTCCGGGAACGCGGGCGCGCGATGGCCGAGGCGGCAGCCGCGACCCCGACGGGCATGAGCGCGGTCCTTGGCGGCAGCGCCGACGAGGTAGACGAAACGATCCTCCGGCACGGCCTGACCCCGGCAAACGCCAATGGCGGAGGGCAGACCGTCGCTGCCGGCACACTCGAACAGCTCGCCGCTCTCAGCGCCGATCCGCCGGCCAAGGCCCGGGTTATCCCGCTCAAGGTCGCCGGGGCCTTCCATACCCACCACATGGGTCCCGCAGTGAGCGTGCTGGAACGGATCGCACCCGGGATGACCGTCAACGATCCGGCAGTCGCGTTACTCAGCAACGCCGATGGCGCGGTGGTCAATTCCGGTCGTGACTACGTCAAACGCCTGGTCCGCCAGGTCTCCAATCCGGTCCGCTGGGATTTGTGCATGGAGACGCTGAAAGAGCTCGGCGTCACCGGCCTGATAGAACTTCCCCCGGCCGGCACGCTGACCGGGTTGGCGAAGCGGGGGCTGAAAGGCGTCGAAACCCTGGCGCTGAAGACCCCTGACGATCTGGAGGCAGCGCGCGATATGATCGCTCGTCATGCCGGCGTTGACCCCGAGGGAGCAAAGCAGTAATGGCCAAACCTACGTTGAATAGCACCGAACCGGTGCAGCACAGCCGAATTCTCGGTATCGGCGGCTACCGCTCGGAACACACGGTTCCGAATTCGGACCTGGTCGAAGCAATCGATTCGTCCGATGAGTGGATTCAGCAGCGCACCGGAATCGTCACCCGCCATCGGGCGTCTCCTGAAGTCGGCGTCGTCGAGATGTCGGAAGAAGCGGCGCAGGAAGCAATCGCCAACGCCGGTCTCACGCCGGCCGACATCGACAGTGTTCTGGTAGCTACGGTGACGTTCCCGTACCCGACTCCTTCGGCCGCGTCGCTGCTTGCGCACAGGCTGGGCACCGGGCCGGTTCCCGCCTGGGATATCTCGGCCGCCTGCGCCGGCTACTGCTACGGGGTGGCACAGGCCGACGCACTGGTTCGCGCGGGCACGGCGCGCAATGTGCTCGTGGTCGGCGTGGAGAAGCTGTCTGACTTCATCGACCCGACCGACCGTTCCATTTCATTCCTGCTGGGTGACGGCGCAGGTGCCGTCGTCATCGGGCCGAGTGACGTGCCGGGAATCAGCCGGAGCGTATGGGGCTCGAAGGGCGAGAACTGGGACACCATCCGGGTCACCAACTCATTCCTTGATTACCGCGACGACCCTGAGGCGTCTTTCCCAACCCTGCGCCAGGAAGGCCCCACGGTCTTCCGGTGGGCGGTCTGGGATATGGCCAAGGTCGCAAAGCAGGCCCTGGACGAAGCCGGTATCACGGCGGACGATCTGGACGCCTTCGTGCCGCACCAGGCAAATATGCGAATCATCGATGAACTGGCGAAGCAGTTGAAACTGCCGGACAGCGTCGTGATCGGTCGTGACATTGCCGACAACGGAAACACCTCCGCGGCGTCGATTCCGCTGGCCACCGAGCGCTTGCTGCGCGAGAACCCGGAACTGCATGGCGGGCTCGCTCTGCAAATTGGTTTCGGCGCTGGGCTGGTCTACGGCGCGCAGGTCGTGATTCTCCCGTAACATCTGTTCGGGGCTAAACCCCGACCACTCCATCGGAGACGATCAAGCTAATAGAAGCTTGATACCACTAGTGAAGAAAAGGAAGAACTCACAACATGGCACACACCGAATCAGAGATCCTCGCAGGCCTGGCCGAGATCGTCAACGAAGAAACTGGCCTGGCCGCCGAGACCGTCGAGCCGAGCAAGTCGTTCACCGATGACCTCGACATCGACTCGATCTCGATGATGACCATCGTGGTCAACGCCGAAGAGAAGTTCGACGTAAAGATTCCTGACGACGAGGTCAAGAACCTCAGCACCGTTCAGGATGCCGTCACCTTCATCCATAACGCCCAGAACTGAGTAGTGCCCAACGGCCTGCCGGACGGATCCACAGTCCGTAAGGCAGGCCGGGCGCATTACTGCCAATCTCGAGCAACTGTAAAGGGTTCCACGCTATGTCGCGCAAGGTCGTCATCACAGGAATTGGTGCTACCACGCCTATCGGCTCGGACGCAGCCTCCACCTGGCAGGCGGCACTAGCCGGCACATCCGGAATTCACGCTCTGGACAACGACTGGGGCGAGAAGTACTCGCTGCCAGTCACCATCGCGGGCAAGGTCCCGGCGGGAACCGTCGAGGAAAAACTGACCCGCGTCGAGGCTAAGCGGCTGGACCCATCGAGCCAATTCGCCCTGATCTCCGCTCGCGAAGCCTGGGCGGATGCAGGCACGCCGGACGTCGACCCCGATCGGCTCGCCGTTTCATGGGCCAGCGGAATCGGCGGGGTGTGGACCCTGCTGGATGCCTGGGATACCCTGCGCGAACGCGGTCCGCGCCGAGTCATGCCGCTGACTGTACCGATGCTGATGCCGAACGGACCAGCCGCCGCTGTCGGCATGGAGCTCAAGGCGCGCGCCTCGGTGCAGACCATGGTGTCTGCTTGCGCATCGAGTACCGAAAGCCTCGGACATGCCCTGGATATCCTCCGCTCCGGCCGTGCCGATGTTGTGGTTGCCGGAGGATCGGAGGCCGCGATTCACCCGCTGCCACTGGCCGCTTTCGCTTCGATGCAGGCGCTGTCTAAGCGCAACGATGATCCCGAGCACGCTTCACGCCCCTACGACGTCGACCGCGATGGTTTCGTGATGGCCGAGGGCGCCGGCGCTCTGGTCCTCGAGTTCGAGGACCACGCCAAGGCACGCGGCGCAACGATCTACGCCGAACTCGCTGGATCGGGTGTTTCTAACGATTCGTACCACATCACCGCGGGCGACCCGGACGGCACCGGCGCGGCACGCGCCCTCCGACTGGCGCTTGATGACGCAGACGCGTCGCCGGCCGACGTGCGCCACATCAACGCGCACGCCACCTCGACCCCGGTCGGTGACATACCCGAATCCGTGGCGCTGAACAAGATTCTCGGTGCGGCTATCGACGATGCGGCTGTGTCGGCCACCAAATCGATGACCGGACACCTGCTGGGTGGCGCAGGGGCCGTCGAGGCAATCCTGACAGTGCTCGCCTTGAAGGAGCGGATGGCGCCGCCGACTATCAACACCCAGAACGTGGATCCGGCGGTCAATCTCGATGTCGTACTGAACGACCCCCGGAAGCTTCCTGACGGCGACCTGCTTGCGGTGAGCACCTCGTTCGGCTTCGGCGGTCACAATGCCGTCGTGGTGGCGCGAAGCGTGTAGACGTCGTCACGGTTCGCGTGGAGCGTGTAGACGTCGTCACGGTTCGCGTGGAGCGTGTAGACGTCGTCACGGTTCGCGTGGAGACAACTGCGACAAGTAATAAGGAGGCCCGGGCAGTCGCCCGGGCCTCCTTATTACTAATGTCGACGCTTTACTTGTGTGTCGACGCTTTGCGGTCTCCCCCGGTGCTCGCGGGGTCAGCCGAAGCTTGCTGGCTCAGCCGACCTTGTGCAGCCATCGCACCGGCGCGCCATCGCCTGCGTGCCTGAATGGTTCCAGTTCGTCGTCCCAGGCCTGGCCGAGGGCAAGAGCCATTTCATCGGTCAATCGGCGAGGATTACCCGCGCTGACCTCGAGCGCGGTACGCACTCGGTCCTCAGGAACCATGATGTTGCCGTGCACGTCGGTGACGGCATGGAAGATTCCGAGATCGGGCGTGTGGCTCCATCGGGCGCCATCCACGCCGGGGCTCGGCTCCTCGGTGACCTCATAACGCAGGTGTTCCCAACCACGCAGAGCGGAGGCGATTTTGGCACCCGAGCCGGGTGGGGCCTGCCATGACATTTCGGCGCGAAACAGTCCCGGAGCCGCCGGCTGGGGGGTCCAGTCAAATGATGCTTGCGCGTCAATAGCCCCGCCCGCTGCCCATTCGACATGTGGGCACAGCGCACGAGGTGTTGAGTGCACAAAAAGAACGCCTCTGGTCATAACAGACATCCCAACCTCCCTAGTTCATGGGTACGTCTTCCCCTACGACCCTGAACACTGCGGAGGCTGCACATGCCGTCAACTTCGGCGTGATACTTCCAACAGTGCACATTGTGCCACGTCCGCTACTCCTATGCCAGCACCGGGGTCGGGCGTTGCGAAGCGGGCGGCGGAACGCGCTGCGGGGTCCGTTGGCAGCGCATGCGGTCAGAAGGGTGGGACGTCTGGTAGGGCGAGGTTGAGGTCGTGGATGGGTTCGCTTTCTAGTGGTTCCGGCGTGACCCAGTATTGCCGGTGGTGTGGGTCGGTCCAGCGGAAGACACCGTTGTCTGGCTGTTCGAGTTTCCATTGTCCGAATGTTTTTAGCCGGTGATGCCCGCGCGAGAGCGGGCCCATGTCCGCTGCGGTGGTCCGGCCCACCGGAAACGGAACAGTATGGTCCAGGTCGCATTTGTGTGCCGGGACGGTGCAGCCGATGAAGATGCAGTGTTGGCTGCGGGCTACTACGTAGCGTTTGAGTTCTTCGGGCGGACGGTACTCGCTGCTGTCGATGTGGAGGACGGTTCCGTCGATGGGGTCGGTGATGATCCGCCGCCAGGTGGCGTCCGCGGCTAGTCTGACTGCGAGGACTGGTGGGATCACGCCGTATCCGGCCAGGATCGCCGCACCCGCTGGTTCATCGTCGTCAGTCGCAGCCGGAGTGCTCGCTATGCCCGTGATATCGCCATCGGCGCCGGTTGGACTGCCAGCGCCGCCGCCATGTCCAGCCCCGCCGTCCGTCCCGCCAGCGTCACCGTGTCGGGCGAGGTCGTCCAGGGTTTGGGCCAGCAGGGTGGCGGGGATGGTGACGTTCAGGGTCGTGGTCAGCGCTCTTCCGGCGGGGTCGGTGTAGCCGGCGAGACCGGCCAGGGCGAGGTCGACCAGGGCGTCCGCACGCCGCTGCGCCACTGTGGTCTCCGGTGGGCCGGTTCGGGCGAAGGCGGTGAGGCAGTTGTACACGATGTCCGCGGCATCCGCGGGTAGGTAGGCTTCGAGGATCGCCATCCCATCCGGGCAGGCCTGTTTGCGCACGCTGCGGCGTTGGAGGGCTTGTTCGTGTCGGTCGCTGAGGATCTCCGGGCACAGATTCGCGCAGTACCGTGCCGCGAGCCGCCGGGTTTTCGCCACGGTGAGGTCCGGGATTTTCGGTAGCAGCCACATCTCGAACGCCGCGGCCTGGTAGGCGTCGAAGTCTTTCGAGTTCTCATCCAGCACCGCGACCTGCGCCGAGCTGAGCACCGCGGCCCGGTGCAAGAAGTGTGTGCTCGGGAGCCGGTCGATCACCCGGGACGCCTGGTCGATCCGACGTTTGGCGTGCCCATCGGTCCACTTCAGGGCGGCGGTGATCTCCATCCGGGCGAACCGCTCCAACTCCTCCACCCCAGGCCGGGTACTGCCCGCCGGTTGGGCGCGGTAGACCCGGGCCGCGGCACCGGCGGCGTTCGCCCGGTGCTCAACCAGCTGGTCATCCTGCCGGGCCCGAGCACTGGCGGACACGCGTTCCCAGGCCCGGATCACATCAACCCGGAGCTCCTCCGGCAGGTCCTCCGCCTCATCCAGCCGCTCCAACAGCACGACGTACTCACCGAGATCACAGGCCAGAGACCGATCCAACACACTCCGCAACAGTCTCAACGACTCCGCGCTGATCACCCCGGACACGGCCTCAGCCACCGCACCCTCGATCAGCATCCGAGGGCCATCAACGATGACATCAACGGCAGCAACGCTCAGCTGCGCCGAGCCCACGCCAGCAACCGCCGGACGACTGTCATCCCTGCGGTTATGCGAAGCACCATTGCTTTCCATAACCCCCATGCTGCCACCCAGCACTGACAGTCACTCGCCGATGCCGCGGGAGTGCAGGAACGCCCAGCCTGGCTGGTTTCGTCGGCGGTGATCTCGATGAAACGACCACGGCCAGGCTTGGACGAGATGCGACACGACGCTGCGGACAAGGTAGGAGGCCTTTTCTGGCCCACTACCCCTTTGAGCGAATCGTCCGGCTAATCTCGGGCGGTGGCGGGCCGGGAACAGCATCCCGGTAAGCCTGTGACCAGCAAGGATGCCGGTTCCCGTCGTTGGTGCCCCCGGCGGGACTTGAACCCGCGACCGACGGATTATGAGTCCGCTGCTCTAACCAGCTGAGCTACAGGGGCGAAGGGTGTTGCATAACGCCGCCATTAGAGGATAGCTGATCTGGCAGCAACGCCGAATCGCGGGTCAGGGCTTCTCCGCGCCGTCCTACCTGACGTGTGATTTGGCTGCTCTCATAGCAACAAGGTCGCACAGCACCACATCACGGTCGCCAGCGGTACGTGGCGAACAATCGGATCGACCTGCCCGATCCCGACTTGGCGTATCTCATCGCTGACACTTCCGAGTTCGAGCAGTACATTCGTGGACTGCGCTGGACCCAGGAGTTCGCCCGATTCAATCGGGAAGAAACAATGGACCGCACCCTCGCCGCACTGTCCGCGTACATGGACGCGGAGGCGGATCGCTCAGTGAAGTGAATTACCACCACAACTTCACCCAGCTGGAGCACCACTTCGGACGCGACCTGTGGATCAGCCGAAATGGCGCAATCGAAGCAATACAAGGCCAGCTCGGCCTCATCCCTGGCAGCATGGGCACCGCGTCCTACGTGGTCGAAGGCCTCGGCAATCCGCTGTCAATGAACTCCTCGCCGCGTGGTGAAGGCCGAAACTTCGCGCTAGACATTCACTCGCGATCAGCTTCGCGAGGCGATAACATCGCACGTTAATTAACGAGATCCCGTAGGCGTACAAGGACATTGACGTGGTGATGCAAGACGCCGATGACCCGGTGCGGGTGAAGCACACCCTGCGGCAGATCGTGAACGTCAAAGGCGACTAGCTGGACTTATCTTGCTGCCGGCGCACCAATTCGGTGATCCAGATGGGCGCGAACGGAGACGTGCAGCCGGGGGGCGTCGGGTAGTCCTTGAGCACCTCCAGGCGCTCACCGATGTCGATTGCGCGGCTGCGATGCTCGGCGTGCTCGATGCCGATCTGAGCCAGGCAGTGATTCATCGCCCACTGCAGTCGATCCGGGGCATCTTTCATCTCCGCCTCGATCACATCGAGCAACCCTGCGAGATCGAGGCCCTCGGGCTTCTTCGTCACACGGTCGGCGGTCAGTGCCCAGCCGGCGCTTGCGACCACCGGGTCCGGATCGGCAAACCAGGCCAGGCGCAGCTCTTCGGCGTGCGGGTTCTTCTTCACCACGTAGTTCACGAGCCAGTCGTGCACCTTGGGTATGCGCGCATCGCGCAACATGACGTCCAACTCGTCTTGCTCGAACGCCTTCGGACGGCAGATCAGGATCGCCAACAGTCTCGCAGCGGTGTCTCCGGTTTGCCAGAGCTGAGCCGCGAGTTCATGCTGCGTCTTCAGCCGCTTCGCGATTGCGCGTAGCTTGCCGAGATTCACACCGTGATCGTCACCGTGCCTCTCGTTCACCTCGCGGACCTTCGGGTCTTCGAGCTCGGCCAGCTCTGCCCTCACCTCGGCCAGCATCGTCTCGGTCAGTGTCGTCCCAGCCACTTCAGCCTCCTGTCAATCACATACGAGATCCACCTACGAGATTCAGCCTACGACCGAAATCCGTCTCCTGTCGTACCCGCAGTTCGACCGCCACCACCCGAAATCCCGCTTGGTGGCTCAGGGCATGCCGAGGAATCGGAGCGCGGCAGCCGCCAAAGCGCCGACGATAACCACGACCAGGAAGGGCGCCTTCAGCCAAAGGGCGATCGCCGCGGCAACGAGCGCCCCCAGCCGTGCGTCGAGAACAAGTCGCTCACCGCTCGCAACCGCGTTCACTACGGTCAACGAGGCCAGCAACCCGATCGTGAGGGTACCTGCAATACGGGCAACCCGAGGGTTGGTGAGCCACTTCCTCGGCACCAGATAGCCGAGCAGCTTGGTCAGAAAGCCCACCGCGCAGGCTGCGATGATCCAGAACCACAGAGTCACGACTCGCCCGCCGTTTCCGGGTCGCGATAGGGGTCGAGATCCGGCTCGAGTCCCTCGCCCTCCGGACCGCGTGAAGACTGGAAGAAACCGATCAGTGCCGCAACCACGGCCGCCACCAGAATCGGCACGCCCGGCGGCACGAATGGCACCGCGACAACGGTTGCCACGGCGCATGCGATGGCGATTGCACCTGCCTCCCGTGATCGCAGCCTCGGCCACAGCAAGGCGAGGAAAGCTGCGACAGCGGCGCCGTCAAGTCCCCACTGTTTCGGATCACCGAGAGCATTACCGACCAGCGCGCCGACGATGGTGAACAGATTCCAAAGTATGAAGATGCCAACCCCGGCGACCCAGAATCCACGCCGCTGTTCAACCGGGTCGGACTGCCCGGTGCTGGTAGCCAGGGACTCGTCAATGGTTACCTGGGCAGCGACGACGCGGCGCCATCCCCGCGGATTGAGCAGCGCGTTCAACTGCATTCCGTAAACGGCGTTCCGGATGCCGAGCAGTGCCGCGGCGCTGGCTGCCGCCAGGCCGGTGCCTCCGCCAGCAATCACGCCAACGAAGGCGAACTGCGAGCCGCCAGAGAAGAGGAGCAGGCTGAGAACCGACGTCTGCCAGATGTTCAGTCCGGATGCCACGGATAGGGCACCGAAAGAGATTCCGTACAGCCCGGTGGCCAATGCGATGGACAGCCCGGCCCTGGCGCCCGGAGAATCGCGGAGTAGTAATGACACCGGCTCATCGTACCGGTCTGCTTTCACTCCCCCAGTCCCTCGGCAAGGTAGACAGTATCTCCATACTGTGCGCCGGTAAGCCGGTTTAGGGCGCCTAGCGACGCACAGAACATCTTCTAGGCGACAAGCAGCTTCATCCCGCTGCGCACACCACCCCGCCTGTCATCTTCGCAACGCTCGTCGGCGTCCCGACTCAGCCCGAGGGACGGGCGTCCCGACTCAGCCCGAGGGACGGGCGTCCCGACTCAGCCCGAGGGAAGGGGCGTCAGTCGGCCCGAGGAAACGATGGCTCCATCAATGAACGATCGGTGTCGGGCAAGTAAACACTCCGGGAACCTCGAGTGCCGTAGTCGCCTTCGCTTGCAAACAAACATTGAAGTCCGTCAATAGAAGCATGTCGAATCAAGATGTGGAGTTGGTGATAGTCGGGTCCGGCCGGGTCGCACACACCTCGACCCGCACGAACCTGCCTGGCGTGTTCGCCGCCGGGGATCTGGTCGATCACACATACCGGCAGGCGATCACCGCCGCGGGCACCGGCTGCGCGGCGGCGCAGGACGCCCAACACTATCTGTCCCATCTCACCCCGTCCGTTGCGGCGGCGGCACCCGTTCTGGAGGTTTCCGCATGAGCATCACCCCTGTCACCGACGAGACTTTCGCAAGCGAAGTGGTCGAGTCCGATCTGCCCGTCGTGGTCGATATCTGGGCGGCCTGGTGCGGGCCATGCAAGGCGATTGCCCCGATCCTGGACCAGCTCGCTGTCGAGTACGCAGGGCGGGTGAAGATCGTGAAGGTCGACGCCGACGCCAACCCCGACACGGTGGCCGCGGTCGGGGTCACTTCGATTCCTACCCTCGGGTTCTACCGGGCCGGTAAACGGGTGGATGCGCTGATCGGCGCGCACCCAAAGCCGGCGATCACCGCCAAGATCGAGGAGCTACTTGCATGACCCACACCACGACTGCTCCCCCCCAGGTCACACCGAAGCGGCTATCCACCCTCGACAAGTGGCTGCCGGCCTGGATCGGCCTCGCCATGATTGCCGGGCTCCTGCTGGGCCGGTTCATCCCTGCCGTCGCCGACCTCCTCGCCCGTTTGGAGGTCGGCGGGATCTCGGTGCCGATCGGGCTAGGGCTACTGGTAATGATGTACCCGGTGCTGGCGAAGGTCCGCTACGACAAGGTCGCCGCCGTCACCGGCGACAAGAAACTCCTCATCTCCTCCCTGGTCCTGAACTGGATCGCCGGTCCCGCGGTCATGTTCACCCTGGCCTGGCTGTTCCTGCCCGACCTGCCAGAGTTCCGCACCGGGCTCATCATCGTCGGCCTCGCCCGCTGCATCGCAATGGTGGTCATCTGGAACGACCTCGCCTGCGGCGACCGGGAGGCTACAGAGGTACTCGTCACGATCAACTCAGTGTTCCAGGTCTTCGCGTTCTCCCTTTTGGGCTGGTTCTATCTCACAGTCCTGCCTGGCTTGCTTGGCCTCGACACCCAAGGGCTGGAGGTGTCGGTGTGGCAAATCGCCCTCAATGTCCTGGTATTCCTCGGCGTGCCACTTGTCGCGGGATTCGCGTCACGGTGGATCGGTGAGAAGCAGCGCGGCCGGGCTTGGTACGACGAGAAGTTCCTGCCCGTCATCGGTCCGTGGGCGCTCTACGGGCTACTGTTCACGATCGTGCTGCTGTTCGCCCTTCAAGGCGATGCGATCATGGCGAACCCACTGGATGTCGTCCGGATCGCGTTGCCACTGCTGGTGTACTTTGCGCTGATGTGGTTCTCCGGCCTGCTCTTGGGCAAGGGTATTGGTCTCGGTTATGCCCGGTCGACCACACTGGCGTTCACGGCAGCAGGCAACAACTTCGAACTCGCCATCGCGATCGGCACCTTCGGCGCGACATCCGGGCAAGCACTCGCCGGGGTCGTCGGCCCGCTCATCGAAGTTCCTGTACTCGTCGCACTGGTTTACGTGTCCTTGTGGGCGGCACGCCGCTGGTTCCACACCGACCCCTATGCAAGCGAAGGGAGGTCATCATGACCAGCATCATCACTGTGCAGTCTGCTGATGCGGCGTGCGTGCCGACCGCGGCGCACCCGATCGGCCTCGACGCGGCGTCGGCTCTCGCGGGCATGTTGAAAGCGCTGGCAGACCCGTTCCGGCTCAGGATGCTATCGGCGATCGCGACCGACCCGCGAGGCGAGTCCTGCGTGTGCGATCTTGCGGAGCTGACCGATGTCTCCCAGCCGACCGTCTCCCACCACCTGAAGGTCTTGAAGGAGACCGGACTGCTGGTCTCGGAACGATGCGGCACCTGGGTCTGGTACAGCATTGGGCCCGCCCGCCGGGGCGCGGTGACCGCACTGCTCGACGCCTTCGCACCGGCCGCTATTGCCGAGGCCGGGCAGGTGCGGGCCCCGGCCGATCCACTCCCGGATCTCGACGCGCAGATCACCCACCTGGGCGAAGAGATCGCCGCGGAACTGCAGGACATTGGCCGCGACGTGGTGATGACGATCGTGCGGGAATCCTACGCCGGCCTGACGAGGACTGCGAAGATCACCCGCCACCTCATTCCGCTGACCGAGCGGTTCGCCCGACAGCGGCTCGCGGACCACACCCGCGACCGGGAGACCGGGGTACCGCAGGTGCTGTTCGTGTGTGTCGCGAATGCCGGCCGCTCCCAACTCGCCGCCGCCGTGGTCAACCAGATGGCCGGCGGGAACGTCATCGCGCGTTCTGCCGGGTCGGCCCCCGCGGCGGAGGTGCACCCGCATGTGCGCTCCCTGCTGACCGAGATCGAGGGCGTCCAGGCGGCGGAACGGTTCCCGAAACCACTTACGGATGACGCCGTCCGGGCGGCGGATGTGGTGGTCACCATGGGCTGCGGCGACGTGTGCCCGATCATCCCTGGCGTCCGCTACGAAGACTGGGCCGTCGGCGACCCCGCCCTCGCCTCACACGAGGGCGTCGAGGCGATCCGCGATGATATCGCTGCCCGCGTCCGCACCCTACTCGATACTCTGCTCCCACTGACTGAAAGAGAATCCTCGTGACCGATCAGAAACCCTCAGTGCTGTTCGTCTGCGTGCACAACGCCGGCCGCTCCCAAATGGCCGCAGGCTACCTCCACCACCTCGCAGGCGATGCCATCGACGTCCGCTCCGCCGGCTCCATGCCCGCCGAACAGATCAACCCGATCGCCGTCGAAGCCATGCGCGAGGACGGCATCGACATCACCGCCGAGCAGCCCAAGGTGCTTACCACCGAGGCCGTTCAGGCGTCCGACGTGGTGATCACGATGGGCTGCGGCGATGCCTGCCCGTTCTTCCCCGGAAAACGGTACGAGGACTGGAAACTCGACGATCCCGCCGGACAAGGCATCGACGCGGTCCGGCCGATCCGCGACGATATCCGTAGCCGGATCGAAGCCCTCATCGCCTCCCTCGAACACTAGCCACCCATGCCTGTCTATGACGGGCATGGGCGCGACAATTAAGCGAGGTCACCGTCTACGGGGTCGGGGCTGCTCAGCGTCCGATGGACGCGGTGCCGAGCTGGACGAGCTGCGGCTCCGGCGCGCAGCACGACCCGCCATTACTGGTCTCCTCGGGGGCATCGAACACGCCCGCACCGCCGCACACTCCCGTATCGGGGAGCACCAGGTCAACGCGCTCGGCCGCCTCGTAATCGCCGGCCAGCTCGGCGACGACGCTGCGGACCTGCTCGAAGCCCGTCAGCGCGAGGAACGTGGGCGCGCGCCCATAGGACTTCGCTCCGACAATGAAGAACCCCGGCTCCGGATGAGCAAGATCGGCAGCCCCGGTCGCGCGCACCGACCCGCAAGAATGGAGGTTCGGGTCCACTTCCACCGCTACCTTCGCGGGAGCCTGCAGCCGCACGTCCAGGTCGAGGCGGACTTCGGAGAGGAAAGACAGATCGGGCCGGAACCCGGTCAGCACGAACACCCGGTCCACCGCCTCCAGGCTTCGGCCATCCTCCGCGGTGAGCACGGCGCGGTCGCCGTCGAGAGTGAGGCGTTCGGTGCGGAACCCGGTAACCAGGTCCACGTGTCCGTCCGTGACGGCCTGCTTCGCGCGCTGGCCGAGCGCACCCCGCTCGGGCAGTTCGTCCGCCGTGGCGCCACCGAAGGTGTTCCCGACCGTGCCACGACGCAATACCCACGTCACCCGCGTCCCGGGGGATCGCTTCCGTAGCCGGGCCAGCAGCGTGATCGCGGTCGCCGCCGAGTGCCCGTTCCCGACCACCACGACGTGCCGACCGGCGAACTCGCGAGACTCCTCCATCGTGGGAATGCGGTATTCGAGGATGCCCGCCTCGTGCGCCGCCCGTTCACCGAGGGCAGGGAGCCCATCGGCTCCGGCCGGATTCGGGGTGCGCAAGGTGCCGGAGGCATCGATGACCGCAGATGTTTCGATCCGCTCCTCGCTCCCGGCCGCGTTCTGGACGTGGACGACGAATGGCTGAGTTTCGCGTCCGGCGTCCACAGACAGATCGCGGCCCTTCCGTCCGACCCCGACGACCCGCGCACCGTACCGTACGGTCGCCGAGCGCGTCTGCGAGCGGGGCCAGGTAGTGCTCGATCCACTGCGCGCCGGTCGGATATCCCGACTCGGTAGCCTGCCATCCGGCCTTTTCCAGCAGGCGACGGCTCGCGGTGTCGACCAGCTCCGGCCAGGGCGAGAACAGGCGCACATGCCCCCACTCCGCCACCGCCGACGCAGGCCCGTTCCCGGCTTCGAGCACGAGCGGTTCCAGTCCACGATCCGCCAGATGGGCAGCCGCGGCCAGCCCCTGCGGGCCAGCACCGATGACAACGACAGGACGCATGCCGATCCTCCATTCATTGATGTTCTTCGATACATCGAGCCTGCCTGTCACATCGACATATGTCAATACAACGGGCAGAATGGAATTTATGACGCCCGTCGAGACCACCGCATCCGCCAGTCCGACCAACTCCTGCTGCACACCTGTGGCGGAGGCCATGGTGGATGAGGAAACTGCGCAGCAACTCGCGAAGGTGTTCAAGGCTCTCGGCGATCCCACCCGCGTGAAGCTCCTCTCCCTGATCACCACCAGTGCAGACGGCGAGATGTGCGTGTGCGACCTCACCGATCCCGTCGGCTTATCCCAGCCAACGGTGTCGCACCACATGAAGCTCCTCGTGGAAGCCGGGCTCGTCGCCCGCGAGCAACGCGGCCGCTGGGCCTACTACCACCCCACCATCGACACGCTCACCGAAGCCGCTCAGACGCTGATCGCGCAGTGACCAGCGCGCAATACCGGCCGATGGACCCGACCGACTGGCCCGCGGTCGAAGCGATCTTCCGGGACGGGATAGCCACCGGTCACGCCACCTTCGAAGCCAAGCCGCCCGCCACCTGGGAAGCGTTCGACGCAGGCAAGCACCCCGACCTCCGCCTCGTTGCCGTCGACGAGGACGCCACGCTGCTCGGCTGGGCCGCCGCCAGCCAGATATCGTCCCGCGAGGTCTACCGGGGCGTGGTCGAACACTCCATCTACATCCACCCCGACGCCCACGGCGCAGGCGTCGGCACCGGTCTCCTGACCGCGTTCATCGCCCTCGCCGACGAAGCTGGCGTCTGGACAATCCAGTCCTCGATCTTCCCCGAGAACACTGCCAGTCGCCGCCTCCACGAACGCCACGGCTTCCGCACAGTCGGCCGACGAGAACGCATCGCCCAGATGACCTATGGCCCACTCGCCGGTCACTGGCGCGACACGATCCTGATCGAACGCCGCAGCCCCTGACGCCACGGGCACGTCAGCACCAGAAACTTCTCTCCGGTATCGGCAGGGTCAGCCACTCGGGTCCAGCAGCCTGCGGATGCACTGATATTCGGTCGCCACCAGGTCACGAAGGTCTTCCCGGCACAAGTCGCCGCCGTGACGGAGCGTCCATTCATCCAGCGCCCGCAGCACGGCCAGCACCAGCTGGCTCTGCAGGGAAATCGGCAGGTCGTCACGCACCGTCCCGGACCGACGGCCGACCGCGAGCACCTCGTGCAGCCACCCCTCGATGGCTTCGGACGCCTCCGACAGCGCGCTCTCCGCATCGGCCGGCGCACCGGAGAGATAGAACATTCTTCCGAGCTGGGTGAACCCGACCTCGAGCGCGGAAGCCGCAGTCAAACGATCGACGAGGCGCTCCGCCTGCGTCCAGAACGCCCCGCCGGCAAAATCCTGGGGCAACGGAATGCGCACCTCGGCAACAAGAGCCTGGCCGAGGTCACGGATGACCAGGTCAAACAATTCCTGCTTTGAGCGAATGAAGTGGTAAAACGAGCTCTTGCTCAACCCGCAGTCGCGGATGATCCGGTTGAGCGACGCCTGCTCGTATCCGACGGAGGCGAAGTGCTCCGCCGCCGTCCGCACCAGACGTTCCCTCCGGTCGGCAGACATGTTCCCGGCTTCACTCGACATGGAAGTCACCATATCAAGGCTCTGGACTGCCTGGTCCAATCGCTGCTACCGTCGTGTGGACCACCTAGTCCACTACTTGCGAGGGAACAATGATGCTGGAAGAAGCAAGCCTCACCGAGCAAGCTGCCGCCGGGCAGAACGATCCGCTTCGGGTTCTGATAGTCGGCGCAGGAATCGCCGGAATCACCATCGCTCAGCTGCTTCGACGCAATGGACTGCACCCGACGCTGGTGGAGCGGTCCGCGCAGAAGGCCGGCGCCGGATACATGCTGGCCCTGATGCCGATGGTCGACCCGGCCATCGCGGATCTCAGCTTGCGCGAAGCCTACCTCGACCGCAGCACTCCCATTCGGCGATTCGGATTCCGTTCACACACCGGCGCCGCATTGCGCGAGGACACACTCGAGGACATGGTTGACCGTTATGGTGACTACCGAGGCATCAGCAGGGCAGAACTCATCGAGACACTCTCGCTCGGAGGGTGCCCGGTCGCCTTCAACACGACGGTGACGTCGCTTCAGGAAGCGCCGGGCGGAACGCGCGTCACCCTGTCCTCGGCGGGCGAACAACGAGAGCGGGAGTTCGACCTGGTGATTGCCGCCGACGGTGTCAACTCGACGACCCGCGCGCTCATCCTCGGCGAACAAGAGCCGATCGATCGCGTCGACACGCAGTGGGGCGGCTGGGTGGCGTGGATTCGAGCAGACGACGAGAGCGACCTCGGCGAGGAACTCTGGGGAGCCGGCTTCTTCGTCGGCAGCTATCCGGTGGCCGGCAAGCTCGGCGTGTTCGTCGGCGGTCCGCGCAAGGAAACCGCGGTCGGCCCTGCGGACTTCGCTACGAAGCTGCAGGCGAACATCCGCACCCTCGGCGGACGAGTCGAGGACGCGCTGAACGCGATAGTCGACGGCGAGGACGTCTTCTACTGGCCGCTGATCGACGCCCGGGCACCACGGTGGTCAAAGGGTAGAGCTATTTTGCTCGGTGATGCCGCCGCCGGGTTCCTGCCGACGGCCGGGATTGGAGCGGGAATGGCAATGGAGTCGGCATGGGTGCTCGCCCGCATCCTGCGACACGCCGGCCCAGCCACTATCCCTGGCTTGCTGCGCGGATACGAAACGGCACAGCGACCGCGGGTCGAAGCCGGCCAGGACACCTCTCGCCGGCTCGCACGTGTGATGTTCCGCCGGAGCAGGCTGCTCGCCGGCGCCCGCGATGTGTTGGTGAAACAGGTGAGCGTGCAGGCCATGCTGAAGCCTGTTCAACAAATCCTCGACCACAAACCGGAGCCAGACCGGGTGGCGGCGGAATGGACCTAGTTCCGCTCGGCCGGGATCCTCGACATCAGACTGCGAGCCGCGTCGATGGCGAGTAGCCGGTCGTGAGTCAGGATGAAATCGAAACGCCGCTCGTTCTCCGGCCCGGAATCGCCGAGATCGTGTGCGGCGAGCAAGGTCGACCAGTCCGGGCCGATGACGACTATCGTCCACTCCTTGCGGACCGGATCAGAGGTATCGAGCGGGCCGCCGCGGGTGAGCGGCACCGGTGCTTCATCCAGATCTCCCGCGACCATCACGACCATTGCCAGCTGCTCGGCCAGCGTGCGGTAGCGTTCCTTGGTCTCCTGGGTTATGTACTCCGCCTCCTGGAATCCGGCAAGCAGGATTGTCGCCGAGCCCAGGCTTAACGCCCGCTGCTCAATAGATTTGCTGATCTCGATCAGCAGGGCCTTCGTAGCCCGACGTGGTTCGAGCGAGCCGACCGCCAGCGCGTACGGGCTGAGATGCGGGCTGGAATTGCGGGAGCCATGCCGCCTCAGCACATCGTCCTTCAGCCCCGCGGCGGGCACCGTCGGCGTCGCGGTGCTCGGAGCGAAGTAGTCACCTCGCCCCAGCTGGGCGCCGAGTGCGCGCGCCATCGAGAGCCCCTGAGAATCTGAAATTCCGTCGGCAAGGATCACCGCGCCGGTCCGCTCCGCGTGCGCGGTCACCAGGTTGATCACCTCGGCCACATGACGGGACGGCCCCTGCCGCAGCAGACTCGGATGCAGACAGATAACCGCCGGATTGATCAACGGCAGGAACGCACACGACGCAAAGTCATGACCGACCCCGCGCATCGCGATGCCCCAACCGAGCGAACGGGCCTGATTGATTGCCCGAAGAACCTGAGCGGGGTGGGTTTTCAGCGTCGACGACTCGAGCTGCAGCACAACGGATCGGTCGGCCTCGTTCGTGCGATCCTCAAGTGTCGCGAATGACTCGATCTCGGCATCGATGAAGATCCGGGTCTTCGGCAGCAGCGACAGCGTTCCCGCCGTTTCCAGTGCGAAGAACCGGCTGGCGGCATCCAGATCGCCGACCATATCGGAGTCCCGGATCGCGGCGCGGATACGGTCGGCATCGCGCAACTCGGAGCCCTCGGCGGTATGCAGCGCTTCGTACGCCAGTACTCGGTGTGATTCGAGTTCAACGAGCGGACGAAACAAGGTTCGAAGACGCCCGGCCCGGATGATTCGCTTGAGCTCATCCGAATCAGTTGCATCGACCTCAGTCAGACTCAATTTTTCCCCCGGTGCGTCCGCGAACGCGAATCAATCTTGGCTGGCAGGTGATCACGGACGTCGTCCTCTTCCGCCGTCGGCATGGACTCAACCACTGTAAACGGGGTGGCTGACGCAAAGACAAAGCTTCCGCTACGAGCTGAGCCGGACGCGCCAAACAGATCAGGCATACAGCGGCCCGCCTCGGGGTCGGCCGGCCACCAGTTCGGTGTCGACGCCAAGCGCCCCGACCCGCTCGGCTCCGCCGGGAGCGCCGAGTGCCCTGATCCTTCCGGGCAACGGAAGCGCGAAGAACCGTGCGTTGTCGTCAACCCATTGCCGCCAGTCGTCAGGGATGTCATCGTCGAAGTAAATCGCGCGCACCGGGCACACCGGTTCGCAGGCTCCGCAGTCGATGCACTCGTCCGGCTGGATGTACAGCGAGCGCTCGCCGGTGTAGATGCAATCGACCGGGCAGGCCTCAACGCACGCCTTGTCGACAACGTCGATACACGGGCCGGCGATGACGAAGGTCACTTGCAACCTCTCTCCTGCTTGGCACGAGATTTACCCAAACTATAGCCTGCGAACCGGCCGGATGGACCTCGGCGCGGAATAGCCTGCACGTCTTGGGGAGCCGCCCGATGGCGATCAATCTTTCGAAGAATCTGGTCAGGATGATCCGGCATCCGGAGCATCCGGAGCATCCGGAGCGTCCGGCACCCAGTTCATCCCGTAGACGTACGGTGACACAGATTCGCCGGTGAAAACGTACTCGCCGCCCGGTGCGGATATCGGCGTGGCGTCGTCGCGGCTCTCACGCAGTTCGATCTCGCCGTCACGCGGGCCGCCAGTTAGAACGTACTTGAACATGCCAGTCCCGATCCCTTCGGTTTCGTTCCGTTCACGCAGCCTACCCCTGCGACCCCGCCCGGACGCTGGAACCGCGGGTCACTACCGAGAGCCCGGAACCGCGGTCACTGGTCACTGCCCACAGTCGGGAACCGCGGTTCACTGCCCAGAGTCGGGAACCGCGGCGCTAAGGATCCGCGCGACATCTTCTGTGCCGTAGTGATACACCTCGGCGCCGTCGTCGGGAGCCGGACAGTCAATCACCACCGTACGGGGTAACGCTCCCGGCGGCAGATCGACCAGGGTCATTGCGGTGCCGCGTACCGCCCGCTCATGACCGGCAGCGACGGTGACATCCGTGCGGTTGGCAATCCCCGGAGTCACCACGACCGGAATGCCGGCCAGGGAATCGTTGAGCTGGTGATGGTAGTGCCCGGCCAGCACCAGGCGGACGTCCGAGCCGCTCAGCACCTGCGCGAGCTCTGCGGGATTCCTAAGCTTCAACGCCTGATGGAGCGCCGTCATCGGTTGCACCGGCGGATGATGCAGGACAAGTAGCGTGCCATCGGCCGCCGGAACCGCAAGTTGTCGAGCCAGCCAGCCCAGCTGGCCGGGAGAAATTTCACCATAGCCGGCGCCCGGAACGGACGTGTCAAGCGTTATCACCCGTAGGCCCCCGACCTGGCTGACGCCGTCGATCGGCATTCCGTCCGAGATCTGGCCGGGATCTACCGCGGCCGAGCCGCCGTCGCGGGTGTGCCGAGCGGGATGCCCGTTGCCGAGTACCCGAGAGAATTTGTCCCGATCATCATGGTTGCCCATCGCGTACACGACGCAGGCGCCTCGGCTGAAGGCCCAAGGCTCGACGATCGAGCGCACATTTTCATAGGACTCGATCGATCCGTCGTCCGATAGATCTCCTGAGCCAACCACGATATCGACATGGTCAACGTCCGCCGCGGCGTCGAATGCCAGGCGCAGCGCTGCCGCGGTGTCGACCTGCCCGTGGTGCAAGCCACCATCGGCGACGAGATGCGGGTCGGAAAAGTGCAGTATCCGGTAGGTGCGATTCACACGTGAACTCCCCGTAGTCTGTCCCTCGATGCCCAGCCTACCGGCCGGCTGCAGTGTCCCTTCTTGAACCTGATACTCGCGCCGTTGGCCGTCCGGAAACGATTAACGCTTCCATCGTTATCCAATAGTTGTCCGGCACCCTCCCGGCCGCGAAATCACTTGGCTTCGGACGACGACCATCTGCCAACCGCAGCGGTCAACCGCGGCCGAACCGGTCATCCCAGCGATCCGCGCCGGATTTTCTCGCTAGTGTGGCATGGCCGAAACAGAAGCGATTTCCAGATTCGAACTAACGTGAACTCAAGGTGGGGACTATGACAACGTGTTGAATTTCCTTGGAAGTCGTCTCGATCAAATCGTCTTCTCCTCATGGCAGCATTTCAGCCTGGTTGTTCAATGCCTCATCCTCGCCAGCGTGATCGCGGTAGGTCTTGCCGCCCTGGTCTACCGGAACAAGGCACTGACCTCGGCGGCGAACAGCGTCTCCGCGATCGGCCTGACAATCCCGTCCTTCGCGCTGATCGGCATCCTGATCGGTCCGGTCGGCTTCGGTGTCGTCCCGGCCGTTATCGTTGTCACTTTCTTTGCCGCGCTTCCGATCCTTCGGAACGCCGTCGTCGGGCTGGGCGGCGTGGACGCCTCGCTGGTTGAATCCGCGCGCGGGATCGGGATGAGCCGGCTTCGGACGCTGATCCGCGTCGAACTGCCGATGGCCTGGCCGGTGATCCTCGCAGGCATAAGGGTTTCAGCGCAGATGGTGATGGGCATTGCCGCCGTTGCCGCCTACGCACTGGGCCCCGGCCTTGGGGGTCTGATCTTCTCCGGTCTCTCCCGGCTCGGTGGCGCGAATTCGCTCGAATCGGTGGTCACCGCAGTGATCGGCGTCGTCATCCTGGCCTTTGTCCTTGATCTTTTGCTCGTCGGCCTCGGCCGCCTGACCATCCCGCGAGGTATCCGTGTCTGATCCCCTTTCAATCCAAGCTGATTCACCAGAGGTCAGCGGCGCAAGCATCCTGCTCGACCAGGTGACCAAACGGTTTCCCGGCCAGAAGACCCCCGCGGTCGACGGGATCACTCTGGAAATCCCGGCCGGTAAGATCGTCATGCTCGTTGGGCCTTCGGGGTGCGGCAAAACGACAACCCTGAAGATGATCAACAGGTTGATTGAACCCAGCGACGGTCGAATCGTCCTCGGCGACGACGATGTCACCCGGATCGACGGCGACGAACTGCGCCGGCGGATAGGCTACGTGATCCAGGCCGGCGGACTGTTCCCGCACATGACGGTTGCGACGAACATCGGCATCGTGCCCAAAATGCTCGGCTGGAGCAAGGAGCGGATAGCCGCCCGGGTCGATGAACTGCTCGAGCTGGTGTCGCTGGACCCGGCGCAATACCGGGACAGATTCCCGAAGGAGCTGTCCGGTGGCCAGCAGCAGCGCGTCGGCGTCGCCCGGGCGCTCGCTGCCGACCCGCCGGTGTTGTTGATGGACGAACCGTTCGGCGCCGTCGACCCGATCACCCGGCAACGGCTGCAGGACGAACTAATCCGGATTCAGGACGAGTTGCAGAAGACGATCGTCTGCGTCACCCACGACTTCGATGAGGCGGTCAAACTCGGCGACTGGATCGTGGTGTTCTCCGAGGGCGCGAAAATCGTCCAGTACGACACTCCGGAGCGAATCCTGGCCGAGCCGGCAAACGACTTCGTCGAGAGCTTCATCGGCTCCGGCGCCGGTCTCAAACAGCTCACCCTGAACCGGGTCGACGACGTGGACCTGACCGAAGCCGTCGTCGGCCGCCCAGGCGACTCCGCTGCCGGGATCACACAACGGGTCAAACAGGCCGGGCACCGGAACGCCGTGATCGTCGATGACCGCGAACGGCCGATCCAGTGGCTCTCGCTGCGCCAGCTGGACCGGCTTGAATCGATCGGCAGCGCCGTCGATGCCAAACTGCCGATCGTCGGCAACCGGGCCACGCTCAATGACGCACTTGACACCATGCTGGTCTCAAGTATGGGAGCGGCCATCGTCACCGGACGGCGGGACCGGCTGCTCGGCCTGATCGATGTCGAGACGGTGATGGGCGCCATCACCGCCGCGCGTGCACAGGCTGCTGCAGCCGGCGACGACGACTCCCCCGTCGGCACCAACAGCGGCACAGCCGTTCCGGCAACCGAAGGCGGTGCATCGTCCGGTGACTAGTAACACGGCTGCGGACACCGAGGCGAGCGTCGAAGCCGTAGGCGGCGCGCATACCTGGCGTGGGTTGCTCATTCAACCGATCGCGATACTGGCGATTCTCGCCGTCTTCATCCTCTGGCTATTGAACGCCCAGCTCACCGAGACTGAGCTCACGACGCTGGCCCCGGCCGCACTGTGGGGACTCACGCTTCAGCACCTGAAGCTCACCTTCGTCTCTGCCGTGATCGTGCTGCTTATCGCCATCCCGCTGGGCGTCGCCCTGACCCGGAAACCTCTGCGGCGGCTTACCGGACCGGTGATGGCGATAGCGAACGTCGGCCAGGCCGCGCCGGCGATCGGTCTGATCGTACTTCTCGCGTTCTGGCTGGACTTCTCCTTCCGGGCAGCCGTCGTCGCGCTGGTCGTGTACGCCGTACTCCCGGTGCTGCGAAACACAATGGTCGGGCTCGACGGCGTCGACGCACGCCTGGTCGAGGCCGGCCGCGGCATGGGCATGAGCGCGCTTGCGGTGCTGTTCAGGGTTGAACTGCCGCTGGCCGTCCCGGTGATGCTGGCCGGAATCCGAACGGCGCTCGTGCTTCTGGTCGGCACCGCGGCACTTGCCGCATTCATCAACGGCGGCGGACTCGGACTGCTGATCACCACCGGCGTCAACCTGTACCTGAACAAGGTGCTGGTTTCAGGCGCACTGCTGATTGCCTTGCTGGCACTGACCATCGACTGGCTTGGCCGGGTCGTAGAACACATTGCTCGACCGAAGGGACTGTAGAGGATGACCAGCCACGGCAAGCAGCTCGGCGCCGTCCTGGCCGGGATCTGCGCCATCGCGCTCGCCGGCTGCGGTCTGCAGCCGGCCACTTCCATCGTCGCCGAAGCCGGCCCGGGGTCGATCCGGCAAGTCGAACTGCCGGAGGACGCCGAGATCACCGTCACCGCAAAGAACTTCACCGAGCAGCTCATTCTGGGCAAGATCGGCGTCATCGCCGCGAAAGCCGCCGGCTTCGAGGTCGAGGACATGACGAATGTTCCGGGCAGCCAGCCGGTCCGGGAGCTGATGGTGTCCGGTCGCGCCGATATGACCTGGGAGTACACCGGCACGGCCTGGCTGACCTATCTGGCAGAAGCCGAAGGCATACCGGACCAACAGGAGCAATGGCAGGCGGTGCACGATGCCGACCTGAAGAACGGTCTCACCTGGGAAATGCCCGCGCCGCTCAACAACACGTACGCGTTCGCGATGCCAAGGGAGACCTCGGAAAAGCTCGGGGTGACCAAGTTGTCCCAAATCGCCGAGCTGCCTAAGGAACAGCGAACGTTCTGCATCGAGTCCGAATTCAACTCACGGGCTGACGGTTTCAATCCAATGCTCGAGCACTATGGAATGTCCCGCGGCGATTCCGGCGACGTCCCGAACGCGAACGTCGAGATACTCGACACAGGTGCGGTCTACACTGCCACCGACCAGGGACTATGCAACTTCGGCGAGGTTTTTGCCTCTGATGGCCGGATCCAGTCGCTCGATCTCGTCGTGCTGGAAGACGATGAGAAGTTCTTCCCCGCCTACAACGCCGCGGCGGTGTTCCGCACAGAGACACTGGAAACCTACCCCGAGCTGTCGGACATCTTCGGCCAGATCTCGCCGAAACTCACCACCGAGGCACTGCAGGCGCTCAATCGCAAGGTCGACGTGGACGGCGAAGAACCCGCCGATGTCGCCTATGACTGGATGGTTGAAGAAGGGCTGATCACGAGGCCGTGAGCCGCTTTCCTTTTCGCCGCTGCGCAAATAACTGCCTCCAACTCGTCGACCACATCGGCCACTGGTCGGCCGGCGTCGATCCGGTAGAAGTCGTCGAAGTCGCTCAGTTGACGGTAGGCGGCGTCAAGTTCGCACAGCATGGCAAGGGGCTCGGTGTCTATTCCGCGAGCCAGAATCCTGGCATGTGCCTGCCGGGGTGATATGTCGAAGAACACGATCACATCTGGCCTGGGCAGCGTCGTGAGCAACCATTGCAGGAACGGGCTGCTGTGCAGCCCACGCATCCGCCGGAGTGCGATCTGGCAGTGGATGTACCGGTCGAAAACCACCAGGCCGTCGCGCCGACGCGATTGAACAGCCGAACGGATCACCGCGAGCGACCTGGTAACCGTCTCGATCACGGTGAGGCCCTGGCTGCCGAGGGCCGCCTCGGCCGTGCTGTTGAATCTGCGCGCCACATTGTCCAGAGTTTTGCGTCCACCCGGATGCCGGTAGAGGGACGCCGCGTCACCCCGAGCCCGGCTGCGCCGCACCAGACTGCGCGCCACCGTTGTCTTTCCGGCGCCATCGATCCCGAGTAGCGCGACCGAGAATCGGTGTCTCCTGCCGGCTTCGCTGCTCATTACTTCCCCTGGGCTGTCATCGATGGCTGGTGCCCCATCCTGCCAAACCGCGCTGTGCGATCCCTGAGTGGCCACTGAATGATTTCGTCCAGGAGGCGTAAGCACGGCGTATTGGTTCGACGGGACAGCGTTAGGAACCCGTTAGAACCGCCGTTTTATCGCGACGGCGGGTATCTAATCGTCGATGTACTGACCTGGTGCGCTACACGCCCACCGGGATCGTAAAAACTACGCTACTGGGAGTTTCCTTGCTTGACCTCGTATACGTTCTCGGCACCATCGCCGTGTTCGTGCTAGTTAGCCTCGTCGGACGAGGGGTCGAAAAACTGTGATCGTCTTCGACATTCTTGCCGCTGCATTGGGCGTGGCCACAATCGTGTATCTGGTTATCGCCCTGCTGAAACCGGAGCGCTTCTGATGCAGATCTGGTTCGCAATCGCATCGTTTCTCGCCGTCGCCACAATTCTCGCCGCCGTATACCGGCCACTCGGCGACTATATGGCTACCGTTTACACAGGCCGAAAGCACCTCGCGGTCGAGCGTGGCTTCTACCGGCTGATCGGCGTTGACCATGAGTCGGAGCAGTCTTGGCGCTCATACCTGCGCGGGGTGCTGGCCTTCTCGGTGACGGGCCTCCTGGTCCTCTACCTATTGCAGCGGGCTCAGCCGCTCCTGCCCTATGCGCTCGGGCTGCCGTCCGTGCCCGAAGGCCTGGCGTTCAACACCGCAGCGTCGTTCGTCGCCAACACGAACTGGCAGTCGTACTCCCCCGAGCAGACCATGGGCTACACAGTCCAGCTCGTCGGGCTCACCGTGCAGAACTTCGTCTCTGCCGCGGTCGGCATCGCCGTGGCGATGACGCTGGTGCGCGGATTCGCCTATCGCAGGAAGGGCGTGGTCGGGAACTTCTGGGTGGATCTTACCCGCGGCACGCTCCGGCTGCTGTTGCCTTTGGCCGTGATCGGCGCCGTGGTTCTGATTGCCGGCGGCGTCATCCAGAACTTCAACGGCTTCACGACGCTCGACACCGTAAGCGGCGGGACTCAGAGCGTCCCGGGCGGCCCCGTTGCCTCCCAGGAAGTCATCAAGCTGCTTGGCACCAACGGTGGCGGCTTTTTCAATGCGAACTCCTCGCATCCGTTCGAGAACCCCACCGCCTGGATCAATCTGTTCGAGGTGGTGCTAATGCTGGCAATTCCGTTCAGCCTGCCGCGAACCTTCGGAACTATAGTCGGCGACAAGCGCCAGGGATACGCAATTCTCGCCGCGATGGCGACGATTTACCTGGTCTCTCTCAGCCTTCTGACCATCATCGAGCTGAATGGCGCCGGAACAGGACCTGAGGCAGCCGGTGGAGCGATGGAAGGTAAGGAAGCCCGATTTGGAATCCCTGGATCAACCCTGTTCGCAACCACGAGCACGCTGACCTCCACCGGTGCGGTGAACTCGATGCACGACAGCTACACGGCCGTCGGCGGCATGATGCCGATGCTGAATATGATGCTGGGAGAAGTGGCTCCCGGCGGTGTCGGCTCCGGCCTCTACGGCATGTTGATCCTCGCGATCGTCACCGTATTCATCGCGGGACTTCTCGTCGGACGGACGCCGGAATACCTGGGCAAGAAGATCGGGTCCCGCGAAATAAAGCTGGCGTGCCTCTACATTCTGACCATGCCGACACTCGTGCTGGCCGGGACTGCGCTGAGCTTCGGCATCCCGGCGATCCGGCAGGATGTGGAGAGCACGTCGATTGCGAACCCGGGAATCCACGGCTTCTCTGAAGTGCTGTACGCCTTCACCTCGGCCGCCAACAACAACGGTTCAGCCTTCGCCGGCCTGACCGCGGATACACCGTGGTTCAACACGGCACTCGGCATCGCAATGCTGGTCGGCCGCTTCCTGCCAATGGTGTTCGTCCTCGCTCTGGCCGGTTCTTTTGCCGCGCAGGGCAAGGTGCCGGTGACCGTTGGCACCCTACCCACTCATCGAGCGCAGGCCGTGTCGATGCTGTGCGGTGTCACCGTCCTGGTCACCGCACTCACCTTTTTCCCAGTACTGGCTCTGGGCCCGTTAGCAGAAGGACTGCAGTAAACATGTCGATTCTCGAGAACCCAAAGACCGCGACGCTCCCTCCCGATGGCCCGACGCCGCGATCGTCGCAACGGGCGGCTTTTCGCCCTGCCCAGCTGGCCGCCGCACTCCCCGGCGCCTTGCGGAAGCTCGATCCGCGTCTGATGTGGCGGACCCCGGTGATGTTCGTCGTCGAGGTCGGCGCGGCGCTCATCACTGTCGTCGCCATCGCCGAGCCGTTCCTCGGCCAGGAACGATCCGGCGGCGCTGCCTTCAATTGGCTGATCGCGGTCTGGCTCTGGCTAACCGTGCTCTTCGCCAACCTTGCCGAGTCGGTGGCGGAAGGCCGAGGCAAAGCCCAGGCCGCAAGTCTGCGCCGCAGCCAGGAGGGCACAGTGGCCAACCGGGTGGATTCATATGACGCTCAGCGGAATCCTTCCGCGATCGGCTCCGGCATCAGCCCGGTGCCCTCGGCAGAACTCGACTTGGGTGATGTCGTCGTGGTCGCCGCTGGAGAATCCATTCCCGCGGATGGCGATGTAATCTCAGGCATCGCCTCGGTCGATGAATCGGCCATCACCGGCGAGTCGGCACCGGTGATTCGCGAATCGGGCGGCGACCGCTCGGCGGTCACCGGCGGCACGCGCGTACTCTCCGACCGGATCGTTGTCCGAGTTACCAGCCAGCCCGGCGAGTCGTTCGTCGACCGGATGATCCGGCTGGTCGAAGGGGCAGCGCGGCAGAAGACACCGAACGAGATCGCGCTCAACATCCTGCTGGCGACACTGTCCATAGTTTTCGTGGTCGTCGTACTTACGCTCAACCCGATCGCAGCATTCTCAGGCGCAACCGTCAGCCTGACAGTCCTGGTCGCCCTGTTGGTGTGCCTGATCCCGACCACCATCGGCGCGCTGCTCTCCGCCATCGGAATTGCCGGCATGGACAGGCTGGTGCAGCGGAACGTGCTCGCAATGTCAGGTCGCGCTGTCGAGGCTGCGGGTGACGTGACGACGCTGCTTCTGGACAAGACCGGAACGATTACCTACGGCAACCGGCGAGCCGCGGAATTCACCGCGGTCGGCCAGACCGAGACAGTCGAGCTCAGCCGCCAGGCGGCGCTGTCTTCGCTGAGCGACCCCACTCCGGAAGGAAAGTCCATCGTCGCGCTCGCAGAGCGGAACGGTTTCCGCGATGCCGGGTTGGATGTTGGCGAATTCGTTCCATTCACCGCCCAGACTCGGATGAGCGGTTTGAACTTTCCTGACGGCTCCAGCGTGCGAAAGGGCGCGAGCTCGGCGGTAATCGAATGGGCGGATGTCGACAGCCACATCCTGACCGAGGTCGGCGCGGAAGTGGAACGCATTTCGCTGCTCGGCGGAACGCCGCTCGTGGTTGCGACGAAGAGCGCTTCCGGCGAGGGTCGGATTCTTGGCGTCGTCTACCTCAAGGATGTGGTCAAGGACGGCCTGCCTGAGCGGTTTCTCGAGCTGCGCAGGATGGGCATCCGGACCGTGATGATCACCGGCGACAATCCGCTAACCGCAAAGGCGATCGCTGCGGAGGCCGGGGTGGACGACTTCCTGGCGGAGGCGACGCCGGAGGACAAGATGCGGCTGATCCGGCAAGAGCAGGAAGGCGGGAACTTGGTCGCAATGACCGGCGACGGTACCAACGACGCACCAGCGTTGGCCCTGGCCGACGTCGGCGTAGCGATGAACAGTGGCACGTCTGCAGCCAAAGAGGCGGGCAACATGGTCGATCTCGATTCCGATCCGGCCAAGCTGATCGACATCGTGCGGATCGGGAAGCAGCTGCTGATCACCCGCGGCGCGCTGACCACTTTCTCCATCGCCAACGACGTGGCAAAGTACTTCGCCATCATTCCTGCGATGTTTGTCGGCGTGTTTCCAGGTCTGGCGGCGCTGAACTTCATGGGATTACACTCCCCCGCCTCCGCGATACTCTCCGCGGTCATCTTCAACGCCCTGATCATCGTCCTGCTGATCCCGCTCGCCCTGCACGGCGTGAAATACCGGGCTGGGGCGGCATCGAGCATCCTTAGCCGGAACCTGCTCGTTTATGGCCTCGGCGGGCTGGTCCTGCCATTCATCGGCATTAAGGTCATCGATCTGTTGATCAGTCTGATCCCCGGCTTCTAAAACCCATCGAAGAATAGGAATACACGATGCATAGTCATCACACGGTTGCCCGGCAGTACGGCGTTGCCATCCGGGCCATGCTAATCCTCATCGGCGTACTTGGCATCGCCTATCCGCTGATCGTGTCGGGCGTAGGGCAGGGCGTCCTGAACGCCCAGGCCAACGGCAGTGTTGTCGATCTCAATGGCCGGACGGCTGGTTCAGCCCTGATCGGACAGTCATTCACGGATGACTCAGGGAAGGCGTTACCAGAGTGGTTCCAGTCGAGGCCCTCCGCGGCCGGCGACGGCTACGACTCCGGCGCCTCTATGGGCAGCAACCTCGGGCCGGAGAACCCCGAGCTCGTCGAACTGATCGAGCAGCGCAGACAGGCCATAGCGAAAATCGAGAACGTCGATCCGCAGGAAATTCCCGCAGATGCCCTCACCGCGTCGTCGTCCGGGCTCGATCCACACATCAGCCCGGCCTATGCGCTGCTTCAGGCGCCGCGGGTGGCCGCGGAGCGCGACCTAGAGAACGCCGATGTCGAAAACCTCGTCCGCTCGTTCGTGCAGGGTCGAGACGCCGGCTTCCTCGGTGAACCGACAGTCAACGTGGTCAGATTGAATATCGCGCTGGCGGAGTTGGACACTTAGAACATGACGCGTGGACAACTTCGGGTATTCCTCGGCGCGGCGCCCGGGGTAGGCAAGACTTACACGATGCTCGAGGAGGGCCGGCGTCTGCAGGCCGAAGGCAAAGACGTTGTCGTCGCGGTGATGGAGTCACATGGCCGCGCCGCCACCTCCGCGATGGCTGAAGGACTGGAGGTCATTCCGCGGCTCACTGTCGCGTATCGCGATGTGGAACTGACAGAGCTGGACCTCGCGGCAGTCATCGCACGAAAGCCCGAGTTCGCCCTGCTCGACGAACTGGCGCACACCAACGTTGCTGGCCTCGACAACGACAAGCGCTGGCAGGACGCGCTGAGGCTGCTGGATGCCGGCATCAACGTAATGTCCACAGTGAACATTCAGCACATCGAATCGCTCAATGACGTCGTTCAGCAGATCACCGGCGTGGCCCAGCAGGAAACCATCCCCGACGAGGTTCTTCGCCAGGCTGATCAGATCGAGCTCATCGACCTCGCACCTCAGGCGCTGCAAGTCCGGCTGACCGAGGGGCTTGTCTATCCGGCAACCCGGGTCGATGCCGCCCTGTCCAACTATTTCCGGCTGGGAAACCTCACCGCCCTGCGCGAGCTCGCCCTGCTCTGGCTCGCGGACGAGGTCGACAGCGCGCTGACCAGATACCGGACCGAACACGGGATCAGCGACAAATGGGAAGCGCGGGAGCGGGTGGTCGTCGCACTGACCGGCGGTCCGGAAGGCCGGACGCTGCTACGTCGCGGCGCGAGGATCGCCGCCAGATCTGGCGGCGGCAACCTTGTCGCTGTCCACGTCACAAGCCCCGACGGTCTGCGCGACGGCCACCCGGGCGAGCTGAGCAGCCAACGCAGCCTGGTTGAGAAGCTCGGCGGCAGCTATCACCAGGTGGTCGGGAGCGATGTTCCGCGCGCGCTGGTCGAGTTCGCCAAGGCAATGAACGCTACGCAGCTGGTGATCGGAGTGAGTAGACGGCCACGGCTTGTCGCACTGCTCAGCGGCCCGGGAATCGGCGCGACTGTGATCCGGGAATCCGGCGATATCGATGTTCATATCGTGACTCACGCCAAGGCGGGTGGCCGCTTCGTCCTGTTGCCGCCCGGCGGTGCGCTGACCCTGCGGCGGCGGATCCTGGGATTCGCGCTTGCTCTGATCGGCGGACCGCTGCTGACCTGGCTTCTGGCCACGCTGCGGACAGCCGACACGATAACCAGCGATGTGCTGAGCTATCAGCTGCTCGTCATCCTTGTCGCGCTGCTTGGCGGCATCTGGCCCGCACTGTTTGCTGCGCTGCTATCCGGGCTCACCCTTGACTTTTTCTTCATCGACCCGCTGTACACGGTAACTGTCGGCGAGCCCTCGCACCTGCTCGCGCTGATCTTCTACATCGTCAATGCCCTACTGGTCAGCTATGTCGTGGACAAATCGGCGCGCCGGAGCCGTCGGGCCCAGCGGGCCGCGGCGGAGTCAGAGCTACTGGCAACGGTTGCCGGGAACGTGCTCCGCGGTGGCGACGCGCTGCAGGCACTGACCAGCCGGATTCGCGAAGCTTTCGACCAGCATTGCGTGCGCCTGGTCGCGGACGGCGAACCCCTCTATACGGACGGCGACCCCGTCCCCGTGTACTCACCGAGCGTCTTTCCGGTCGGTGGTGGCGCGTGGCTTGAGCTGTATGGCAACGATCTGGCCGCCGCTGATCGGCGTTTGCTTTCGGTGATCGTCGCCCAGGTTGAGGTAGCGCTTGAGTTCCGTGATCTGTCCGAGGCCGCCAAAGAAATAGGCCCGCTCGCCGAGGCCGACCGGGTCCGAAGCGCACTGCTCGCGGCCGTCGGCCACGATCTGCGCCGTCCACTCACCGCGGCGACGGCCGCCGTCACTGGGCTGAAGGCACCGGATGTCACCTGGTCGGAAACCGACCGCGCAGAGCTGCTCAATACCGCGGAAGACAGCCTGAATACGCTCTCCGCGCTGGTGACGAATCTGCTTGATGTCAGCCGGCTGCAGGCGGGCGCCCTTGCGGTAAGCGTTTCCGACATAAGCGTCGAGGACGTCATTCTGCCCGCACTCGAAGAATTAGACTTGGGTCCGGCGAATGTCAGCATCGAGATTCCGGCGGTCCTCAAACCAGTTCTCGCCGATGAGGTGCTGCTCCAGCGAGTGCTGGTGAATCTGCTCGCGAATGCCTGCCGCTTCTCCCCGGACGACAGCAGAGTGGTCATCGCGGTGAGCGAGTTGGCGGATACAGTGCAGATTCGCGTCATAGACTTTGGTCCGGGCATCCCGATCCAGCGCCGCGGCGAGATTTTCGTGCCGTTCCAGCGACTCGGGGATACGGACAACACTGCCGGGCTTGGCCTCGGGTTGGCCCTGGCCAAGGGTCTCACGGAGGGAATGGGCGGAAAACTGGATGTGGAAAGCACTCCCGGCGGAGGCCTCACGATGGTCGTTTCACTTCCGGTCGCAAGTCCCGACCATGAAGGACGCCGGTTGAACGAGGATACGGACGCACCGTGAAGATCCTGGTGGCGGATGACGATCCGCAAATCCTTCGTGCGCTGCGCATTACGCTCGGTGCCTACGACTACACAGTCGTGACTGCCGATGACGGAGCCGCAGCGATTCGGAAAACGGTCGACGAGCACCCGGACCTACTCGTTCTCGACCTCGGCATGCCCAAACTGGACGGAATTGAAGTTATCGAAGGGCTTCGGGGATGGAGCCAGGTGCCGATACTCGTCGTTTCCGGGCGGCTCGATTCAGCAGACAAGGTACGCGCGCTCGATGCCGGAGCCGATGATTATGTGACGAAGCCATTCTCAACCGAGGAGCTTCTTGCCCGGATCCGTGCGCTGACCCGCAGGGTGCCGTCCTCCGCCGGCACGCCGGAGATTTCATTCGCGGATGTCAGCGTGGACCTGCCGGCAAAGCAGGTCTCGCGAGTGTCTGACCGGCAGAGCATCCGGTTGACGCCGACCGAGTGGCGACTGCTCGAGGTCTTGCTGGAGAACCCGAATCGGCTAGTCACCCAGCAGACCTTGCTGACCAAGGTTTGGGGACCGCATCATTCGCGCGACACCGGCTATCTCCGGCTCTACGTCGGTCAGCTCCGCAAGAAGCTTGAACCGGATCCGTCCCAGCCGAAGCACATTCTGACTGAGGCCGGTATGGGCTACCGCTTCGTTCCCGAACCAGCCTGAAAACCGATCGGCCATTAGGACTCGGTGCGACCTGATTCCCGGGATAGATTTGGCTGCAGCGACGCCAACGCCGGCGTCGTCACATCTGACAAGGGAGAATCCACAATGGACTGGAAGATCGAACTCGTCGCCATTCCGGTCAGCGACCCGGACCGGGCGAAGGCGTTCTATGTCGATCAGGTCGGCTTCAACGCCGACCATGACCATCAGGTGGACGACCAGCTTCGCTTCATCCAGCTAACCCCTCCCGGCTCGGCCTGTTCGATCGTGCTCGGCACCGGCATCACTGAGATGGCACCAGGCTCGCAGAAGGGCGTGCAGATCGTCGTGCCGAATGCGGATGACGCGCACAAGCACCTGATTGACAATGGGGTCGACGCCAGCCCAGTCGACGAACAGCCCTGGGGTCGCTTCGTCTACTTCGAGGATCCGGACGGCAATTCCTGGGCACTGCAGGAGCTTCCGGCGCGCTCCTGAGCTAACGCAGGGTGTGGGCCGGCTACTGCTCGGCCTGCAGTTCGGTCTGCAGTTCGGACTGCAGTTCGGACTGCCGCGAGGCCAGATAGTGCGCTGCCGCCTGTTGCAGCTGCCGCTCCCGGGCAAGGTCGGCTTCCAGCGCCGTCAACCGCTCGGCAGTCTTTGCTTGTCGTTCCGCGATGTCCCGCTGCTGGGCAGCCTGTTCACCCACGGCATGCAAGGCTTCGCTCAATTGCAGCTGCTGCGCCCCGAGCAGGCGTTGGGTCGCCTGCAGCTGGGTGGCCAGTTCCAGCTGCGCATCGGCCTCGGCCCGCTGAGCAGACTCCGATAGGTCCTCGTTGCGGAGCGCGGCCCGCCGTTCAGGCTCCATCCGGAACTGCCGGCTCTCCCCCGCCCCGGCACGTCCGCTAAGCACATCGGCGAATTCGCGATCCAGATCGTTCTCCGGCTCGGGATCTGTCGGCGAAGTCGCTGCGTCGGCCAGCTCGGCGTCGGCCGGCTCGGCGTCGGCCGGCGAGGTCGCTGCGTCGGCCGGCGAGTGCTCGGCGTCCGGGCGGATGTCGATGGTCCGGCGCAACGCCTGCTCCTTGATGAACAGCACAGAGATGAACGCGAGCACGGCAACGCCCGCGGTGATCGAGAAGATCAAAGCCGTGCCGTCACCATAGGCTGCCCGGACTATCTCCGCGATCGGGTCAGGCAGACCACCCAGGTCCATCGACGCTCCGGATCCTGAAGCGGCGGCCGACGCAGGGATACCGGCGTCGTTGAGCCCTGTTGTGGTCAGGTCGCTGACGTGGGTGCCAAGAATTGCGCCAAGTACGGAGACCCCGACAGCGCCGCCGACAGATCGGAAGAACGCAACTGACGCGCTGGCAGAGCCGATGTCCTTGACCGCAACTGTATTCTGCACGGCAAGGACCAGGTTCTGCATCAGCAGGCCAAGCCCGAGTCCGAAGACGAAGGTGTACAGCCCGACCAGCCACATATGGGTGGCGTGATCGATGGTCCCGGCGAAACCAAGTCCGGCGATCAGCAGCACCGAACCCATCACCAGGAAGCGCTTCCATTTGCCGAACCTGCTGACCAGCTGCCCGGAGACGACCGCCCCGATCAGGTTCCCCGCGATCATTGGCATCGTGAGCAGGCCGGCCTCGGTGGGCGTGGCGCCCCGGGCGAGCTGGTAATACTGGCCGAGGTAGCTCGATGAGGCAAACATCGCCACGCCAACAGCAATGGACGCGATAATCGCCAGAGCAGTGGTCCGCTGACTGATGATCTTCAGCGGAATGATCGGGTGCGACACCTTTGCCTCAACCAGGAGCAGCAGGAGCAGTAGTACGACGCTGCCGCCAACCATCAAGAGTGATTCATGCGATATCCAGTCGTAGTACTCGTCTTTGCCTGCGAAGGAGACCCAGATCAGCAGCAGGCTGACACCGGCGGTCAGCAGGAGTGACCCCAGCCAGTCGATTTTCGCCGGACGACGGACGTGCTTCAGCTTCAGGGTGAGTTGAAGCAGGATCAGGGCGACGACGGCAAGCGGCACACACACGAAGAACGTCCAGCGCCATCCCAGAGAGCTGTCGACGATGAACCCGCCAAGCAGCGGACCGCCAGCGGTGGCGACCGCCATCACCGCGCCCATGTAGCCGGAATACCGTCCCCGTTCCCGGGGCGGAATCATGGTGCCGATCACGGCCTGGGCCAGAGCAGTCAAACCACCCATCGCCACGCCCTGAATCACCCGCGCGGTGAGTAGCATGGGGATCGAGTCGGACAGCCCGGCCAGGACCGAACCACCCACGAAGATGACGATGCTGAGCTGCACCAGGACCTTCTTGTTGAACAGGTCAGCCAGCTTGCCCCAGATCGGGGTCGTTGCGGCATTGGCAAGCAGCGATGCGGTGATTACCCAGGCGAAATCGGTCTGTGTGCCCTTAAGTTCCGACATGATCGTGGGCAGTGCGTTGGCCACGATCGTGCTGCTCAGAATCGCGGTGAACAGTGCCGCCAGCAAGCCGGTCAGCGCCTCGAGGACCTGGCGGTGCGTCATCGGTGCTTCCGGCTCGTCTGCTGTGGCACCCTTCGGAGCCGACCCGGATGTGACGTGGTTCGCCATTACTTCACTCCTGTTTCCAGTGCGGCACGCAGTGCCGCACTGAGATGCTCGATACTTGTCGCTGCGGCCGAGACCTCGGACTCACTCCACCCTGCAAGCAACTCCTGGATCGTCTCCGCCCGGCGACGTTCGACCTCGGCCAGATAACCCCGCCCTGTCTCCGACAGCGAAAGCAGGTGCGCGCGGCCGTCCGCCGGATCCGGCCTGCGCACAACCAGGCCGCGCTCTTCGAGATCAGCGATCTGACGGCTCAGTGCCGGGGCGCCGACCCCCAGCCGCGCAGCGACAGCGCTCGCGCGGGATTCGCCGCCCTCCCCCACGTACCGCAGTACGCCTTCCAGCGCCACGCCGAGATCCGATAGCCGCGCCGCGTTCACGCTGCGCAGAGTCCGCTGCAGGTCAAGAATGTGGTGCACGAGCTCTGACGCCGTGCGTTGTTCTACCGAAATGATGCATCCCCAAGATAGTTGCCCTCGGCAACTATAGAGAACCGTGTTGAATAGGTCAACTATATAAACTGGCGGCGCAGTGGCTGACGGTACCTAGCATGATCGGAGGATAATTGTCAGGGAACCCCTAGCAGCCGGAGCCCGGCAGTGGTGAGGGCAGCGGCCAGGACAATTACGACGAATGGCGCCCGTCGCCAGGCGAATACTCCCGCGACAAGTACACCGGCGGGCCGGGCAAAGCCCGAGAAGTCGCCATCCGCAGTCAACGCGGCGGTAGAAAGCACCGCGAAGAGCAGCACCACAGGGGCACCCTCCAGCACCTTCTGCATCCGGGGCGATACCGGGCGACGACTTCGAAGCGCCGGGCCTGCGTAGCGAAACGCGAAGGTTCCGGCCGCCAGAATCAGCACGGCAACGACCAATATTGGCGAGCTGCTCATCATTCCGCCGCCCTTTTCTTCCTGAAGACCAGGCCGAACAGCGCCAGCAGGACCGGCAAGCCGGCCGGCAGAACCGGGGTGGCCAGCAGCGCGATCACGCCTCCAAACAGTGCAACCCGCCGGGTACTCCGGTTGCGTAACGACGGAAAGATCAACGCCAAGAGAACCGCCGGGAACATCGCGTCCAGCCCATACGCATCGGTGTCGCCGACAATCCCTCCGACAAAAGCTCCGATCATTGCGCCAACCGGCCAGCAGATCAGAATACCGAGGCCACACGCCCAATAGGCCGCCCGTTTGCTTTCGAACATGCGCTCGCCGAGCGCAAAGACAACACTTTCATCGTTCATCAGGTGGCTGCCGAGAACCCGCCGCCAGCCGCGGCCGATGACATCATGGACCGCCAGCCCGAACGGAAGATGGCGGGCATTGACCAGCAGCCCGGCAAACATCGCCGCTATCGGACTTCCGCCGGCGGCAATGAGCCCGACGAACAGGAATTCGGCCGAGCCGGCCAGCACGAGCACACTCAACGCAAGCACCAGCCAGAACTCAAAGCCCGCATCTACCGCGATTGCCCCGTACGAGACGCCGACCAGGGCGTCGGCGAGGCAGACGAGCGCAATATCCCGGCGCAGCCGTCCGTCAAGTGTTCGCCATAAAGAACTCATGTCGTTTATAATGAACATCACCGCCCGTGTTCGTCAAACCGAACGAACCGACTTCTGGAGAAAACGAATGAAGCCGCAGAACGGCCCGCCGCTTGACGTCATCGCCGCCAGCCTCCAGCGCGAGCGCCGACGCGTCGGACTCTCCCTGACCGAAGTCGCCCGCCGGGCTGGCATCGCAAAATCCACCCTTTCCCAGCTCGAATCAGCTACTGGAAATCCCAGCGTGGAGACACTGTGGGCCCTAAGCGTCACACTAGAGGTCCCATTCTCCCGACTGGTCGAGCCCGCACGCCCACGGGTGCAGGTGATCCGAGCTGGAGACGGTCCGCAGCTCACCGCCGAGCACGCCCACTACGCTGCGACGCTACTGGCGTCCTGTCCACCCAATGCCCGCCGCGATATCTACCTGGTGTCCGCGCAGCCCGGGGCACCGCGCGATTCTGCTCCTCACCTGCCCGGAGTTGTCGAGCACGTGATCCTTAGCACCGGGCGAGCAACCGTCGGCATAGTTGGCGAAGCAGTCGAACTACGGCCGGGCGATTACATCGCGTACCCGGGAGATGAGCCGCACGTCTTCAATGCGCTGGAATCCGAGACGGTTGCGATTCTGGTCTCGGAACACGTCTGATCGGGCAGTGCCACTAGGCAGCGGTCCAGTGCGTCGGACGCATCAGGGATGGCGGCAGCTTCGTGGCGGCATCTCCCTTTGCCGCATTGAGCTGCGGCTGGGTGACGAAGAAGCTCTCCGAGAGGTCCGCCCCACTAAGGTCCGCATCGCGAAAATCGGCGCCGATCAAGTCTGCCATTCGCAGATCTGCTCCGCTGAGATCCGCCGCGATCAGGTAAGCGCCTCGAAGATTGCCGCCCCTGAGGTCTGCCCCCTTCAGGGCGGCACCCATCAGGTCGGCGCCCCTGAGGTTCTTTTTCTGCCGCGGGGCACCCTTCGCCGATCGGCTCCTGGCAGTCGCCCGGACGAGTTCGCTTGTGCGCAGCAACAGGGAGTTCACCGTTTCACGATGCGCCGGCAGGTCCAGCAGCTGGAGTTCGTCGGCACTGAGAAATGTCAGGCGTTCGGTCTCGTCCATCGACCTGCGAAGCTCACCATGGAGCGTGCGCGCAGGAAGCAGCGACAGCGCTTCGGTCAGGTACCAGAGCAACTCGTGCAGTTGTCGCATCACGCCGAACACGCTGAACATCTGGGTCGCGGTTTGCGGAGCCCGGCGCCAGTCCTCGCCGCCGAAGGTGACCTGCGCTGTCTTTTGCCCGGCGCCGAAGCAATCGAAAACAGTGCAGCCCTGGAACCCTTCGTCCCTAAGACGCATGTGGATGCCACAGCCGAAGTCTGATTGCAGATTGTGGCATGGAGTGCCCGCATCCTTGGTGATCGCGAAGTCGGCCGAGGCTTGAAAAGGCAAAGCCACACAGCACAGTCCGAAGCAGTTGGCGCAGTCCGCCCGCAGCTCGAGCGGATTCGAGGCACTGGTAAACCTCGATTGCGGGTCCTTGCCGCTCAACTGCAAACGCCTCGTCTCACTGCTTTAACCATGCGGATAGTCTTCCTCTTCGCCCTCGGGCACCGGAGCAGCCTGTTCAAGAATATCTGCCTCGTCGACGTCGTCCGGAATCACCAGTTCGGCACCCGGCGGCTCACTGTCCGGATCGTCTTCTGGGCTCCTGCTCATCACTCGTCTCCTTTGGCTGATAATTGCCTGGCATCTTTCAGTTCGCGACGAAGCTTGAGATTGGCCGCTTCCAGGCCCAGTACCATTCGGATTCCGGCGAGGTTCAAACCGCAGGCCAGCAGCTCGGCTATCCGGCGCAGTCGGACCAGGTCCAGGTCGCTGTAACGGCGGGTACCGCCTGCCGTGCGTTCCGGCTCTATCAGGCCCTTGTTTTCATACTGCCGAAGGGTCTGCTGCCCGAGGCCGACAAGCTCTGCGGCAACGGATATCCCATACACGGCCGCGGATTGGCCAACCATCTTCTTGGTCATCAATTTTCCCTCCATCTGCCCCTTGTCACAGTCTGCCATGGCTGCTATAAAATATCTACATCAGCCAATGCACATCGGCTGATGTGAGGAACTGATACTGGAGGTCACCATGTTGATGCGAACCGATCCGTTCCGGGAGCTCGACCGGCTGAGCCAGCAGGTCTTCGGAACGGTAGCCCACCCCACAGCGATGCCCATGGACGCCTGGCGTGATGGCGAAGACTTCGTGGTCGAGTTCGACCTGCCTGGCGCGGACCCGGACTCAATCGACCTGGACGTGGAGCGCAATGTACTCACCGTACGGGCCGAACGAAAGGCGACACCGGACGACCGGACCGAGATGATCGCCGCCGAGCGGCCGCGAGGCAGCTTCAGCCGTCAGCTGATCCTGGGTGACACGTGCTATCCACGAAGGAGGTGAGGTCATGACGAGCTGGCGCCGGTACGACGCGACCCTGTTTCCAATCTTCCACCAGCGCTATGAACAGCACTGGGGTAAGGGTTCGGCACCGTTCCTCGATCCGGCGGTGCCCGACGAGGATCAGCCGCGGCCCCGCGCGCAATGGATCAACGTCGACACCGGTGCCGCGGTCGCGGTGGTTCCGGTATGGGAAGACCAGGAGGGCCATCGGTCCTTCGCTGTGTTCTACCTGCCGCCGGCCGAGGGTGTCTGGATTCTTCGCCCCGGGTACACGCAGTACATCGACCTGGGCGTGCAGGCCGATGAGGTCCAGGTTGCGCTACGAAACGATGGTTTTAAAAAGGCAGTCGCACACGCGGAGCACTTCATATTCGGCGACGGCGACGGATACCGACGGCGGGCCCGGGCGCCGGATGCACACCCGAAAGATGAAGGGCCTCTGACCTGCATTCCTGCAGGTCAGAGGCCCTTCTACTGCTCCCCCGGCTGGGCTCGAACCAGCGACCCTTCGATTAACAGTCGAATGCTCTGCCAACTGAGCTACAGGGGATCACGCAGAGAAAACACTAGCAAAGATTAATGCTGCGGCGAAATCGCGGCCCCGCCGGGTGATGGTGCCACAAAGCGAGACGCCATTAGCCGCTCGCCGCGAGAATGTCAAGACCTTCAAGTAGTACGGATTTTCACCCAGAGGTAGCTGGCGCCAGGGGTGACCCTTATCGAAGACTGGGGTATAGCACCCAACTATGTCGGGAGATCCCCCATTTACCCGCATTTCACCCGCCGGCCCAGGCCCAACGAACTACGATTAGAGACAATGACAACCTATCCGGCACTTCCCACCGAGAGGCGCGTGAAACAGTGACAGCTCTTGCTGTGGTCCTCGCCCTCACCTCGGCGGTTTGCCTGGCATTCGGTGCGCATTTCCAACATGGCGCGGTGCAGACTCAGGAGCGAACCGGGAGCTTCAAGTTCAAGCACCTGCTCGAGCTTGCGAAGGACCGGCGCTGGTTGCTCGGGCTCGGCGTCCTCGGACTGGGGATGCTGCTGAACGTCGTGGCGCTGTCCATCGCGCCAGTGATGGTGGTTCAGCCGATGGGAACGTTTTCTCTAATTGTGGCCGTACTCATGGGCATGACTCTCCGCGGGCTCAAGTTCAAGCGCCGTGTACTCGCCGCCGTGCTCGTCTGCACAGTTGGCCTGGGGCTCTTCGTCACGCTGTCGGCGCTCAACGCGCACTCACCACTGCTCACCGGTCCTGAAGCCCTGCCGGTGACCGTCCTGACGCTGACAGTGAGCGCTGTTTTCGGTCTCGTCGCCCTGCTTCGGAAGAAGTCAGGCAATCTCTTCTATATCATTGCTGCCGGCGTCCTGTTCGGTTGCGTGGCGGCGAGCGTCCACCTGGTCGGCCAGCAACTACTCAATGGCCTGGACACCGTCAGCTGGGAGTGCTTCATCGGCATCATCGCCGCGGGGCTGCTCGGCTCGTGGTTCGTCCAGACCGCGTACGCTTCCGGCCCACCCGAGCTGGTGATCGCTGGCCTGACCGTTATCGACCCGATTGTTGCCGTCATCATCGGGGCAATCGTCCTGCAGGAAGCCAGCAAGGTCTCTCCTGTAATTTTGACCCTGATGATTGTGTGCGGCGCCTGCGCAGTCGGCGGCGTGCTCGTCCTCTCCCGCTACCACCCCGATGTACTCGAATCAAAAAGTGAGACCACCAGTATCGGACCATCGACAAAATCCCCATGAGTCTCCCCCCAACTACGAAAGACGGTATGTTTCCTCAACAGAGTTCCGAGCCACTCCGCATCGTCATCGGTGCCGAAACTTATGCCCCTGAGGTCAATGGTGCGGCGCGGTTCGCCCAGCGTCTGGCGACCGGGTTGGCGCAGCACGGCCATGAGGTTCACGTCATCTGCCCCGCGGCCACCGGCACCGTCTCCGACACCGAGGAAGATGGCGTCATCGTCCACCGGTTGCGATCGCACCGCTGGTACCCGCATCCGACCTGGCAGATCTGTTTCCCGTGGGAGACCAAACCTGCCGTACAAGCGCTGCTCGAAGAGATACAGCCCGACGTGGTTCACGTTCAGGCGCATTTCGTAATCGGTCGCTTCCTGATCAAGGGGGCGAAGCGGCGCGGCATCCCTCTCGCCGCCACCAACCACTTCATGCCGGACAACGTGGCCCCCTACGTTTCGGTACCGAAGCCAATTCTGGATGCCGGCATCCGCTGGGCCTGGCGAGACTTGCGCAAGCAGTTCCAGAAGGCGGACGTGATCACAACTCCGACCCAACTTGCCGCCGACCTTCTCACGGAACATGGCTTCAACCACGAGATCCGGGCGATCTCCTGCGGGATCGACCTCTCCGGCTTTACCCCGGCGACCGTGGACACTTCCGCCGCAGCGAAGGACAAGGACGCTCGGACAGTGCTCTTCGTTGGGCGCCTCGCGGAGGAGAAGCACGTCGACCAGATCATCAAGGCGGTGGCGCTCACCGATCCGGCATTGAACGTACGCGCGGAAATCGTCGGGTCGGGCGAACAACTGGAGAATCTGGAAAACCTCGCCCGCTCCCTCGGAGTAGCCAACCGGGTCTCGTTCCTCGGTAAGATCTCCGACGAAGAACTTGCCAAGGCATACGCTCGTTGCACCCTGTTCTGCCTTCCCGGCACCGCCGAGCTGCAAAGCATCGCCACCCTTGAGGCGATGGCCACCGGAAAGCCCGTCGTGCTGGCCGACGCCGTCGCGCTTCCGCACCTGGTCCGCGAAGGCTACAACGGCTACCTCTTCACGCCGGGGGTGACAGTAGAACTGGCAGAACAGATCAGCAAGATTGCGGCGCTCGATGCCGATGCGCTCGCCGCCATGGGCGAGGCCAGTGCGACCATGGTCGCCAAACACGACATCGGAAACACGCTGAAGAGCTTCGAGGAGATCTACCGGTCGATTCCGGCCGGGCATAGACGCTGAAGCAACGGCGCCGGTAGTCGGCGGTTAGAGTTCGTCGATACCAAGCCGGCGACGGGGACGCATCGTCACGGTGTGGCCGGGCACTTCCACCAAGGAACCAGCGAGATAGGCAATACGACGCTCCGCCAGATCACCCCGCCGGCGGCGGGGCGCATCGTCATGGTGTGGCCGGGCACCTCCACCAAGGAACCAGCGAGATAGGCAATACGACGCTCCGCCAGATCACCCCGCCGGCGGCGGGGCGCATCGTCATGGTGTGGCCGGGCATTTCGAGCGAGGGACCAGCGAGTGGCGACACCCAACCGGCGTCGGGGCGCGTCGTCATGGTGTGGCCGGGCATTTCGAGCGAGGAACGAGCGAGATGGGCGAGACGATGCGTCCCGTCGCCGGGTCCATAGCCGCCCAGCCGCTGGCCCCGCCTCAGCCCTGACTATCGGCCCGGTTCCGAGCCCGCCGCGCCTCAAGCTCCTGCAGCTGAGTAAGCACCTTCAGCGACTCTTCAGCGTCGGTCGTCGGGTCGAGCCGCTGCAGCCTGCCGTGTAGTTCCGCGGCGATCCGGGTCATGTCCAGGTCGAGTAGCTTGGCCATGATTGCCCGGCAGTAGCGCTCGATGCCCTCGTCATCGGTTGGCAGCGGACGCACGGCCAGCTCGCCGACCAGGTTCGACACCACCTCCGAGGCAGCCGTCCGCACCTTCTCCGGCCAGGCTGAAGGGCTTTGCTGTCCCGCGGCCAGCCCGCCGGCGGCCCGGATCGCGTCATGGACGGCACGGTGCGCCGGCGAGCGGAAAACCTGTCCGTCGAGCAGGTCGAAAGCCTCGGCCTTCACCGACAAGGGGTGCTGCAGCACCACCTGGAGCGCCCCGCGCTCGACCTGGGCGACCGGGTCCGTGGAGTCCTGCCGGCGTCCGCCCGTCGCCGAAGATGAGCCCTGGGGCCGGCCGTCCTCGCCCTGGGAACCCGAACCGCGCCGGGATGCCGCCTGAACGGCGCGAAGCACCTCTTCGACGTCGATGCCGATCCTTCCGGCCAGAAACCGTGCATAGCCCGGACGCAGCGCACTGTCCCGGATGCCGGCCACAACGGGCGCGGCCGCACGAAGGGAGGCAACGCGCCCTTCCACCGTGTTGAGATCGAAGCTGGCAAGCGTCGACACGATGGCGAACTCGAACAGCGGACGACGGGACTTCACCAGATTGACCACGGCCGCATCGCCGTGCTGTTGCCGCAGCTCGCACGGATCGGCGCCGCTCGGCTCCACCGCGACGAACGTCTGAGCGACGAAACGCTGGTCCTCGGAGAACGCGCGCAGCGCCGCCTTTCGGCCAGCGGCATCGCCATCGAAGGTGAAGACCACCTCGCCACCGAAGGTCTGTGAGTCAGAGATCAGCCGGCGGGCGACCTTGATGTGATCCGTGCCGAACGCCGTGCCGCAGGTCGCAACCGCCGTGGTGACGCCGGCAAGATGGCACGCCATCACGTCGGTGTAGCCCTCGACCACAACAAGCTGTCGCTTCTTGCCGATGTCCCGTTTTGCCAGGTCGATACCGTAGAGCACCTGCTGTTTGCGGTACAGCGCGGTGTCCGGGGTGTTGAGATACTTCGGCCCCTGGTCATCTTCGTAAAGCTTGCGGGCGCCGAACCCGATCGTGTCGCCGGTGAGGTCGCGGATCGGCCAGATCAGCCGGCCGCGGAAACGGTCGTAGAGTCCGCGGTTTCCTTGGCTCATCAGCCCGGACGCGCTCAGCTCGGCCTCGGTGAACCCCCGGCCGCGCAAGTGCTTCAGCAAGGAATCCCAACCCTTTGGCGCGTAGCCGACGCCGAAGTGTTCGGCGGCCTGCTTGCTGAACCCGCGTTCGGCAAGGAACTGGCGCCCGGCTGCCGCCTCGGCGCTGCCCAGCTGTTGCTGGAAGAACGTGTCGGCCGCCTGGTTAGCCTGGATCAGGCGCTGCCGGCGCCCCACGTCCTCCCGCTTTGGCCCGTCCCCGTCCTCGTAGCGCAGCTGCACACCGACCTGTGCCGCCAGGCGTTCGACAGCCTCACTGAAGGTTGCGTGGTCAATCTTTTGCAGAAAGGTGAAAACGTCTCCGCTTTCGCCGCAGCCGAAGCAGTGGTACAGCCCAACCTGTGGCCGCACGTGGAACGACGGTGAGCGTTCATCGTGGAATGGGCACAGCCCCTTCATCGAGCCAACACCGGCAGATTTCAGCGTCACATGATGGCCGACGACTTCGTCAATCCGCACCCGTGAGCGCACCTCATCGATGTCGTCACGTCTGATCAGTCCTGCCACGCCTTTACCCTAGCCCGGACAAGTCGCCGTCGCCCGCGTGGATGGCGTGATACCAGCCCCAGGCGGAGTTGTCGGTCAGCGAAGCCACCTGGTCGATGACCACCCGCAAACGAGCGTCGTCGTTGTCGGCAACGGCATAGTCGGCCGAGAACATCGGCTCCAGCGACTCGGGATGGTCGGCGGCGTATCCGACCAGATCGACCAGGACCTGTTGCTGGTACTTCTGGATCTGCTGCCGGTCGGCGGCAACCATAACCGACACCGTAGCGAGTCCTTTCAGCACGCTGATCTCGGTCAGGGTGTCACGCGGCACCACGAGGTTACCGGCATAGCGGTTGAGCGACTCGTAGCCGTACTCTTCCCGGGTGGCATGTTCGGCAGCGGCGGCGAAGCGCCCGATCAGCTGTGACGTCATGTGTTTGAGCCCGGCCTGGGCCCGCCGGCTGCCGTCCCACGCTCTCGGCCAGTAGGCAGCGGAACGCAGCCGGTCCAGTGAGGCGAGCAGCTCGTCTTCCCCGACCTCGGGCAGATACCAGCGCCTGGTCGTCGAGGCCAGTTCGTCTCGGAGGTCGGCATCGTCGAGTGAGCCCAGGTCGAGCGAGCGTCCCACTACGGCGTCCTCGACGTCATGGACTGAATACGAGATATCGTCCGCGAGGTCCATCAGTTGGGCTTCCAGGCAGCGAACCCTGATCGGCGCATCCTGGCGGAGCCACGCGAACACCTCACGGTCATCCTCGTATACGCCGAACTTCTGCACGCTGGACGATTCGCCGGCGATCTCCGGTGCCTGGGATCGCGGCCAGGGGTACTTCGACACTGCATCGAGAGTGGCGCGAGTCAGGTTCAGGCCGGCTGACGGACCGTTCTCACCGGGAGCGAGCACCTTCGCCTCCAGCCGGGTGAGCAGGCGCAGCGTCTGGGCATTGCCCTCGAATCCCCCGATGTCCTTGGCCAGGCTCGCCAGTGCGATCTCGCCATTGTGACCGAACGGCGGGTGGCCAAGATCGTGGGACAGGCAGGCAGCGTCGACCACGTCCGGGTCGCAGCCCAAGTAGCGGGCAAGTTCACGGCCGACCTGCGCTACCTCGAGGCTGTGGGTCAGCCGGGTACGGACGAAATCGTCACTGCCCGGCGAGACCACCTGGGTCTTGGCGCCGAGCCGACGCAGCCCGGAAGAGTGCACGACCCGGGCACGGTCCCGCTGAAAGGCGCTTCGCCGCGGATTCTTGGCCGTTTCGGTGATCCACCGTTCCTGATCGAAGTCGCTGTACTGCGCAACGGGCGTGACCGTATCACCCATGCGTGAGGACTGGCTCACTCGTCATCCTCCTGAAATGTCTAATTCGGCGCCGGCCAGAACGGCACGCCGTTCACCGCTGAGTTCCCGATCATTCAGCCAGCCTTCAGGCAGCGCAGGCTTCTTCGGGCTCCCCGCACGTCCGCGCGAGCCTTCGGCATCGGCGCCCGGGTATGGAACGCTCAGGTCGAGCGCGTCGAGACGCTCGCGCAGCTCGGCAAGACTTGAAACCATTGCCAGCGCGCGCCGCGCATCGCCGCCGACCGCGTAGCCTTTGAAGTACCAGGCCATGTGCTTGCGCAGGTCACGCATGCCCCGGTTCTCGTCGGCAAAGTGCTCGGCCAGCAGCTCGCCATGCCGGTAGACCGTCGCGGCGACGTCTACGAGACCGGGTCGGATCCGCGTCGGGTCACCCCGGAAAGCGGCGGCCAGGTCACCGAAAAGCCATGGCCGACCCTGGCAGCCACGCCCCACCACGACCCCGTCGCAGCCGGTCTGGGCCATCATGTCAAGTGCGTCCTCGGCGGAGAAGATGTCGCCGTTGCCGAGCACCGGCACCGTGTCGCCCAGGGAATCCTTCAGCCGGGAGATCGACGACCAGTCGGCCGTACCGGAGTAGAAATCGGCGGCGGTCCGGGCGTGCAGCGCGATGGACGCCACGCCGGCATCCCGCGCGATCCGCCCGGCATCGAGATAGGTCAGGTGATCGGCGTCGATCCCCTTGCGCATCTTCACAGTGAGCGGGATGCCGCCGCGGGATGCCTCACGCACTGCCGAGGTTACGATCGCGGTGAACAGGTCGATCTTCCAGGGCAGCGCCGACCCCCCGCCGCGGCGGGTCACCTTGGGCACCGGACAGCCGAAGTTCAGGTCGATGTGATCGGCTCTGTCCTCGTCGACCAGCATCCGGATCGCGGCCGCAATGGTCGCCGGGTCCACTCCGTAGAGCTGGACCGAGCGGGGGCGCTCGTCGTCGTCATGGTGAATCAGCCGCATGGATTCCGGGGTGCGCTCCACCAGGGCGCGGGAGGTCACCATCTCGGACACGTACAGTCCCCCGCCGTACTCACGGCACAACCTGCGAAATGCGGCGTTGGTGATACCAGCCATCGGCGCCAACACAACGGGGGTCGGCAGCGTCATCGGCCCAATCTGCAAAGGCTTCGCCTGCTCCAAAAGAACACTCACGCCATCTATTGTCGCAAGTCCCTGCAAATTACGCGCGGCGGCGAACTCCGCGGAACACCAGCAACCTGTGCGGGCTAGCCGCCGGAGGCCGGCAGCGGATCCGGCATTCGCTCATCGTCCGGCTCACGCCTGGACACTGCCCGCACCACGACGACGGCGATCAGCGTGGTGATCGGGATCGCCAACACGAGCCCTATCGAACCAACCAGCGTCCGGGCGAGCTCCTCGGCCAACTCGCCGAAGGTCAGGGACTCCAGGAACGACCGGCTGTACATAGTGATCAGCACCATTGCCGGCAACGCGCCGCCGGCAACCGCGAACGCGACCGTGTACACGGTCGAGGCGATATGGTCCCGGCCGATCCGCATCGCCGAGCCGTAAAGCTCTCTGGCGCTGCGGTTCCTTGCGCCTTCTGAAAGCTCCCAGACGGCCGAGGCCTGGGTAATCGTCACATCGTTCAGCACGCCGAGTCCCGCGATGATCATGCCGCAGAGCACCAGCGACCCCAGCTGCATATCGGTATTGGACGCGAGCGTGTAACTGTCCTCACTGCCAATGCCGTTCAGATGAGCCGCGTCGGCTGCCCAGAACCCGAGGCCGACTGTGAGCCCGATGCCGGCGAGCGTGCCCAGCAGTGCGGTCGTCGTCCTGGCCGAGACACCGTGAGCCAGGTACAGCACGACGTACATGATGGCAGTCGATGAGACGAGTGCCACGAGGACCGGTTGCTCGCCGGCGACCAGGGCAGGCAGCATGAACTTCACCATCACGAGATAGGCGATGACCAGTCCGACCAGCGCCCTGAGCCCGCGCAACCTAGCGACCGCGACGACGACTACCGCATAGGCGACCGCGAGAGCAACGAACGGGAAGTCACGATCGAAGTCGACGAAAATGTACTCGAAGTTGCTGTTGGAAGCTTCCTGGGTCTCGGCATCGGGGAACGACAGCACCTTGAGATCGTCGCCGGGGTCGATGCCGGATGCCGCCACCTCGGGCGGAACGTACATCGAGCCGGTCTGGCCGCCGGCGACCGTGATGTCGACGTCGACGCAGTCGCCGCCGCCTTCCTCCTCTGTGCAGGGGCGGTGTTCCACCGCGGAAACTGTCGCCTCCGAATAGGAGACCCCCGGTGCCAGCGACGTGGGATCGTTGAAGTCGACCCGCGGCGGTTCGCCACTCGGCCACAACGCGAACAGACCGATGACGGTTGCCACGCCGATTGGGACAATGATGACCAGCATGCCGAGCATCGCCTTGCGGCGTCTGATCCGGTCACGCCTGGTCGCCGGACGCAGGTCAGCGCCGTGTGAGTGTCCTGCCGCCATCGTTTCGGTGCCCCCTGGATGGAACCGGTCAGGCCCCGAGTAGACCCTGTGCCAGATAGCCTCGAACCTTGTCGAGTGAAATCCGCTCCTGGCTCATGTCATCGCGTTTCCGAATGGTCACGGCGTCGTCATCCAGGGTGTCGAAATCGACGGTGATGCAGAATGGCGTTCCGATTTCGTCCTGCCGGCGGTAGCGCCGGCCGATAGCGCCCGCATCGTCGAAGTCGACGTTCCAGGTCTTGCGAAGCTCAGCGGAGAGTTCCTTGGCCTTTGGCGAAAGCCGTTCATTGCGGCTCAGCGGAAGCACCGCAGCCTTGATCGGCGCAAGCCGTGGATCGAGCTTCAGCACGGTTCGCTTGTCCACCCCACCCTTGGTGTTCGGCGCCTCGTCCTCGGTGTACGCGTCGACAAGGAACGCCATCAGCGAACGGGTAAGGCCGGCGGCGGGCTCGATGACGAACGGTGTCCAGCGTTCGCCGGACGCCTGGTCGAAGTACGACAGGTCGGCGCCGGAATGCTCGGCATGCGTGCTGAGGTCGAAGTCGGTGCGGTTCGCCACGCCTTCCAGCTCGCCCCACTGGGAGCCGGTGAAGCCGAACCGGTACTCGATGTCGACGGTGCGCTTGGAATAGTGCGAGAGCTTGTCCTGCTCGTGTTCGTACAGACGCAGGTTGTCCGGGTTGATTCCGAGCTCCGTGTACCAGGACAACCGCTCATCGATCCAGTACTGGTGCCATTCCTCGTCCTCGCCCGGCCTGACAAAGAATTCCATTTCCATCTGCTCGAACTCGCGGGTACGGAAGATGAAGTTTCCCGGGGTGATCTCATTCCGAAATGACTTACCGATCTGACCGATGCCGAACGGCGGCTTCTTCCGTGAGGTGCCGAGCACGTTCGCGAAGTTAACGAAGATACCCTGCGCAGTTTCAGGCCGAAGGTAGTGCAGGCCTTCTTCGTTGTCGACGGCGCCGAGGTAGGTCTTCAGCAGGCCGGAGAAGTTCTGCGGTTCGGTCCAGGCGCCCTTGACGCCGCAGTTCGCACAGTTGACATCCGCCAGGCCGTTCTCCGGGGCGCGCCCTTTCTTCTCCTCGTACTCTTCGACCAGGTGATCGGCGCGGTAACGCTTGTGGCAATTGGTGCACTCCACCAACGGATCGGTGAACACCTCCACGTGGCCGGAGGCCTCCCAGACCCGCTTCGGCAGGATGACTGCGGAGTCGAGCCCGACGACATCGTCGCGACCCCTGACAACAGACTGCCACCACTGGCGCTTGATGTTTTCCTTCAACTCGACGCCGAGGGGTCCATAGTCCCAGGCCGACCGGGTACCGCCGTAGATCTCACCTGCAGGAAAGACGAAGCCACGGCGCTTGGCCAGCGCTACAACGGAATCGAGCCGGCTGGGAGAAGCCAAGTTAATTACTCCTAATTATCGACAGGCCAACCTTGGAAGGTGATGCCCAATGTGGTGTGAACCTCAAGGGTATCCAACAACGCCTTAAGCCCGGAATCGCGACGCCCGAGGCACCAGACAACGGACGCCTGGGGCGCGACACAACCGACGCCTGGGGCACCAACCAGCGTCAGCTCCTAAATGAGGCGTCGGTCACTTCGGTCCCGTCGATGCACGGTATCGGCGACGCAGCCGCTAGACTGGTCACACACCCAAACTTTATTTGGCCATTTCCATGCCTTCCTAGCGTCGCGACCTAAATCGGTTGCAAGGGACGTTGTGCTCTTCATTGTGAGCCCTCAAGGCATTCGGCCACTGAGGGACGGCCGCTAATCCGCAGCGGCATAAGCGTGTTGAATATCCCGCGAGCAGAAGAGAGCACACATTGACCATGTCTGATACCCCAACATCCACCGAGACCGAGCGCGCGCCGTTTTCCGAACTCGGAATCAACGAAAAGGTACTGCGCGCACTGAGCGACGTCGGCTACGAAACGCCGACGCCGATCCAGGCCGTGACCATCCCCCCACTGCTTGAGGGCCGCGACGTCGTCGGACTGGCGCAGACCGGTACCGGCAAGACCGCGGCGTTCGCCGTTCCCGTTCTTTCGCACCTGGCCGAGCGTGGCCATCACGGCAAGGCGCCGGCCGCACTGGTTCTGGCCCCAACCCGTGAGCTCGCCCTGCAGGTCGCCGAGGCGTTCGCCTCATACGCCACCCACCTTCCAGGTTTCACCGTTCTTCCCGTCTACGGCGGGCAGAGCTACGGTCCGCAGCTGGCGGGTCTGCGCCGAGGCGCACAGGTAGTTGTCGGAACCCCAGGCCGGGTCATCGACCACCTGAAAAAGGGCACCATGGACCTTTCGCAGCTCGAGTACCTGGTACTCGACGAGGCCGATGAGATGCTGCGGATGGGCTTCCAGCAGGACGTCGAAGAGATCCTGGCGACGACTCCGGACAGCAAGCAGGTTGCGCTGTTCTCCGCGACGATGCCCAGCTCGATCCGCAAGATTGCGTCGAAGTACCTCAACGACCCACGTGAAATCACGGTCAAGTCGAAGACCACGACCGGCGCCAACACCCGTCAGCGCTTCCTGTCCGTCATGCACTCGCACAAGCTCGATGCGCTGACCCGCATCCTCGAGGTCGAAGAGTACGACGGCATCATCATGTTTGTCCGGACGAAGTCAGCGACCGAGGACCTCGCCGACAAGCTGCGGGCTCGCGGCTACACGGCGGCGGCAATCAACGGTGATATCCCCCAGCAGGCTCGTGAACGCACGATCAATCAGCTGCGCGATGGCCAGATCGACATCCTGGTGGCGACAGATGTCGCGGCCCGCGGCCTTGACGTCGAGCGAATCAGCCTCGTTGTCAACTACGACATCCCGCACGACACCGAGTCATACGTGCACCGCATCGGCCGCACCGGCCGCGCCGGACGTACCGGCGACGCGATCCTGTTCGTCACGCCGCGGGAAAAGCACCTGCTGCGTTCCATCGAACGCGCAACCCGTCAGCCGGTCAGCCCACTGGAGATGCCAAGCGTCGAAGACGTCAATGCATCCCGGGCTGAGCGCTTCGCAGCGCGCATCACCGAGGCACTCAGCTCTGAGGACCTCAGCACGGTGCGTTCCGTTGTCGAGGAGTACGAGCGCACCCACGACGTACCGGCCACCGAGATCGCTGCCGCGCTTGCGGCCATGGTCCTCGACGGTCAGTCGCTGTCGGTTGAGCCGCTGCCCGAACCAGGCAGCCGCAGCAAGGGTGTTGGCGCGGGTCGCCCGGGCAGCCGGGGCGACCGTCGTCCGGCGGGAAACCGCACCACCTACCGGCTCGATGTCGGCCGTGCGCACCGGGTACAGCCCGGCGCCATCGTCGGTGCGATCGCGAACGAGGGCGGCATCAACTCGTCCGACATCGGCCACATCGACATCCGCTCCGACCACAGCCTGGTCGAACTTCCGAGCGAGCTTCCCGACTCGACCTGGCAGGCACTGAAGCGCACCCGGGTTGCCGGTGAGCTGATCCGGCTTCGCCGTGACTCCGGTCGTCCGGGCCGTCCGGAACACGGCGGACGACGCGACGACAGCGGGCGCCGTGACTTCGGTGGCCGTGACCGGGACGAGTCCCGTGGCGGCGACCGGGAGTACCGCGGGGGCAAGAGCTCCGACGGCCCAGGCCGCAAGCCACGGCACAAAGTAGCCGGACGCAAGACGTACTAACTAGGTCCACCCCGGCGTCCACTCACGCGAAACGGTCCGCTTTCTAGTTGAAACATGCCCTCATAAGGGCAGACCTCAGCCAGAAAGCGGACCGTTTTCGGTTGATTCTTCGCGGCCTAGTTGTACTTCCCCGGGAGGTTGTGATCGCTCGGGTTGAGTGAAGGCCTCCCTGGAGGATGTGGGTTACCAAGCTCGCTCGTCCAAACGGAGGCCTTCATGGTTCACACTAACGCCCCTTTGAGCCATGTGAGCATGAGCGACGACGCACCCGACCCGCCGGGACGTCGGGTCGGCTGCGGCTGCGGCTGCGGCTGCGGCTGCGGCTGCGGCTGAATCCTCGGGTCGCCGGCATCGGGGCAGCGACCGAGAACGGGCGCGCTCGTCAGCGCGAGAGGTCCCAGCCAATCAGCGCAGCAACGATCAGCACCCGCGATCGTGTCGGCACGTTGTCGGTGAAACTCACCTCGTAGACCATCCTGCCGAACACCGGCCTCGAGCTGCCGAAGGCGATTACAGCCGTCTCCTGGCTGAACACGTCGTAGGCGCGCAGCTCTCGCCGCGTCGTCATGTGGCCCACAGGCTCCCCCGCACCGTCGCTGAGCACGATGGTCGGAAAGACCGTGAACTTCCGACCGTCGGTGGCGGCGGATCCCACCAGCTCACCTCCCGGCTCACTGACGGTGAGGTCCACCTTTCCCGTGCTTCCGGCCGCGCTCGCGATGTCCAGGCGGTGCACACCCTGACCGTCGACCAGGCCGAACTCGGCACCCGGCGTGGCGAATCGAGTGAGCAGGCTCCGCAGCAGGTGCTTGACATCCTGCTTCCCCTCCGTGATTCGCCAGTCGGCACGGGAGACCCCGGCGGCCCCCGTGATCACGTAGTCGAAGGACTCCCGCTGCATGAACAGCTGGTTGTCTTCGAAGAGTCCGTCCATGCGTCGATCATACCGGCGCCCCCTTCGGGCGGCGGCGACGACCTACGGGCCGCGCTTGCGATTCTTGAAGGCGGCAAAGGCGACGACGAGCGCCACCGCCGCGATCCAAAAGGTGGGGTCATCGAAAAAGATGGCCAACACCCCGATGGCTGCGACGGCCAACCCGACGAGCAGTGCCAGACAACCCAAGCCGCCGCTCACCGCGCTCGCAGTCCGTTTCCAGCCGTTTTTCTTCACCGGACGCTGCTCCGCGGCGGCGTCTGATTGCTCGCTCATCGCCCCAGGCTAGCATCGCCGGGCAGAGGCAGCAGGCCGAGCAGCTCGAGGTAGAGCTGCATCTTCGCGAACTGCCCACGGGGCGTTGAGTCGCCGTACTCGGCCTTGGCCCCACCGACAGTTCGGCGATCCGCTCGCGATCACGAAAGCGGACGTTGTCGGCCGTGAGTTCATTCATTCTCCGGCGCGCAGGGCGTCGCGAAGGCGGTGGGCGCCGCGCGGACTGAAGATTCCGCACATCAAAGCCGCGCTCGAAAAGTCTGTGAACCTGATGATGAGCCGCCCGGTCATGAATGGGCGCGATCGACGGGTGGCATCGAGTACGGCGGATCGCGCGATGGACCACACTTCGGTGGCCTCCCGGTGAGCGAGCCTGCGCCCGCTCACCAGGTCCTTGCTCGTGATCAGATCGCCCTCTTCGTAGACGATGAGCCGCTCAGTGGTTACCGCGAGTCGCGCCTCACCCAGCGGCCGTAGCGCGCGTCCCAGGCTCGCTGCCACGGACCCCGTGTGCCCAGTGAGCGCCACCCCGCAGACCCAGCGCTCGAACAGTCCCGGGTCGAGCACGACCGGTCCGCTCAATACGGCGCTGATCGGGTTGAGGTCGAATCCCTCGATCGCCTTGGGAGGTGCGCTTCGACCTATGCGATCTTCACCCCACAGCGCCACCGTGTCCCATGCCAGCGGCTCCTCACCGCGAGCGAGCGAGTCGCGAGCGGATGGGGGGAGCTGGGAGAGGCCGGTGAAGATCGGACGGGCGCTCATGTGTGCTCCTCGTCGAGTTGGCTGACGCGGCCGCGGGAGACGCCGAGAAGGGCCGCGGCGTCCGCGACGCTCACCTGCTGCTCGCGCACGAGGGTGCGAACCTGCGTGACGGGATCGCCGTCGATCGCGAGTTCCCATCCCCCGCTCCACCTCGTGGCGGTGACGTCAATGGTCGTGCTCACTGCTGCTCCCCCTTCGGCTCGTCGATCGCCTTCAGTGCCTTGCGTGTCAGCCCCGGCGAGACTTCGCGCGTCTGCGTGATGATGACGTGCTCCGCCTTAGCGGACCGTTTCGCCTGTTTGCTCGGCTCGGTCGACGGCGCCGCCGTATCGTCGATCCCGGCGGGCATAGGTTTCGACCGCGTCCCAGAGCGTGCGCCGGTCCACATCCGGCCACAGTACATCCTGAAACACCATCTCCGCGTACGCGCTCTGCCAGAGAAGGAAGTTGGAGAGCCGCTGCTCCCCCGACGAGCGCAGGAACAGATCCACATCGGGAACCTCGGGCGCATAGAGGTATTTCGAGATCAGCTTCTCATTGACCTTGCCCGGCTTCAGCACGCCGCGTGCGACGTCCGCCGCAATGCGTTCCATCGCATCGGAAATCTCGGCGCGGCCGCCGTAGTTCACGCAGAACTGCAGGGTCAACGTTGAGTTTCCGCGGGTCAGCTCCTCGGCGGTCTGCAGCTCGGAGATCACGCTCTTCCATAGCCGCCCCGGCCGCCCGGACCAGACGACCCGGACGCCCATCGCGTGCAGCTCGTCCCGCCTTCTGCGGATCACGTCTCGATTGAAGCCCATCAGGAAGCGCACCTCATCCGGTGATCGCTTCCAGTTCTCGGTGGAAAACGCATAGGCCGAAAGGTACGGCACACCGAGGTCGATCGCGCCGTGGATGACGTCGAGCAGCGAGGCCTCACCTGCGGTATGGCCTGCGGTTCGTGGTAGTCCGCGCTCGTTGGCCCAGCGTCCGTTTCCGTCCATCACGATCGCGATGTGCTTCGGCAGCACCGCGCGCGGAATGTTCGGCGGCACGGCGCCACTAAGATGCGGCGGCGGGGGGCTGACCGTTGCCGGATCCCGCCGGGGCACGCGAGCCGTCATGCGCGTTCGACCATCCGCAACGACCGCAGTCCTCGTTCCAGATGCCACTGCAGGTACGCCGAAACCAGGCCGCTCGCCTCTCGCTGGGTCCGTGCGTCGGCGCTGTCGGCCGAGGCCCAGTTTCCGCTGAGCAGCGCGGCCAGCAGAAGTACCGTCTCGGGGGCCGGAGCCGCGGCCCCCGGCGGACGGCAGCCGGAACAAACCGCCCCGCCAAGTACCGGCACGAAGGCACGATGCGGTCCGGGACGCGAGCAACGCGCACATTCGGTGAAGGATGGCGCCCAGCCCGCGATGGCCAGCGCGCGGAGCAAATACGCGTCCAGGATCAGGCTTGCGGCGTGCTCACGACGGCTCAGCGATCGCAGCGCTCCGCTGAGCAGCAGGAACTGCTGCAGCGTGGCGCTGTCGGCCTCGGTCAGCCGGGCACTGGTCTCGCACATCGCCGAAGCGGCCGTGTAGCTGCCGTAATCGGCGACGATCGCGCCGCCGAAAGGTTCAAGCGTGGCGACCTGCGTGACGATGTCGAGGTTCCGCCCCTGATGCAGCTGGGCGTCGACCAGCATAAAAGGTTCAAGCCGCGAACCGAATTTCGACTTGGTGCGCCGCACACCCTTGGCCACGGCCCGGACCTGGCCGTGCTGCCTGGTGAGCAGCGTGACGATGCGATCGGCCTCGCCCAGTTTGTGGGTGCGCAGCACGATGGCTTCGTCGCGATAAAGTGTCACGTTCTCATTCTCTCAGCTTCGTGCCGTCCACGCAGCGAAGCCACGCACCTCCACCTCGATCTGATTGGCGGATGTGCATGGCTTCGGCGTCTGCTTAACCGAGTCAGCGCATATAGCGGTTGACTGCGGAGATAACCGCCTTGAGCGAGGCGGTGGTGATGTTGGAATCCATACCGACCCCCCAGAGCACCCGGTCGCCGATGGCGCATTCAACGTACGCGGCAGCCTCGGCGTCGCCACCTGCCCCCATCGCGTGCTCCACGTAGTCCTGGACTCGCAGGTCAACATCGAACTGCTCGGAGAAAATTCCTACCAGCGCCGCGAGCGGTCCGTTGCCGCGACCTTCGACAGTGACATCCTCGCCATCGACGGTGAGTGCCGCCTGGAGCAACTCGCTGTGCCGTGGACTGGCGTCCTCACCGGCATCGCTGATGCCGGATTCGGTCCGCACACCGCGCAGCGCGTAGTGACCCCAGGTGTCGCCCTCTTCCGCCGGCAGGTACTCGTCGGTGAAGATCCGCCAGAGCGCGGCCGCTGACATCTCGCCGCCCTCGGATTCGGTCTGCCGCTGCACAACCTGGGAGAACTCAACCTGCAGCCTGCGCGGCAGGTCCAACTGGTACTCGCTCTTCAGCAGGTACGAGACTCCGCCCTTGCCGGATTGCGAGTTGACCCTGATTACTGCCTCGTAGCTGCGGCCGACATCCTTCGGGTCGATCGGCAGATACGGTACTCGCCATTCGAAGTCGTCGACGCTGATGCCCTCGTCGGCGGCGCGGCGTTCCCGGTCGTCGAAAGCCTTCTTGATCGCGTCCTGGTGCGAACCGGAGAACGAGGTGTAGACCAGGTCTCCGCCGTAGGGATGCCGCTCGTGCACGCCGATCTGGTTGCAGTACGTGACGGTGCGAACTATCTCGTCGATGTCGGAGAAGTCGATCTGCGGGTCGATGCCCTGGCTGTACAGATTCAGTCCGAGCGTCACCAGGTCGACGTTTCCGGTCCGCTCGCCATTGCCGAACAGGCAGCCTTCCACCCGGTCCGCCCCGGCCATAACGGCCAGTTCGGCGGAGGCGACGGCTGTGCCCCGGTCGTTGTGGGTGTGCACCGACAGCGCGACATCGTCGCGGTACGGCATGTTCCGGCTCATCCACTCGATCTGGTCGGCGTAGACATTCGGGGTGGACCGCTCGACAGTGCACGGCAGGTTGATCACGGTTTCCCGATCGGCGGCAGGCCCCCAGGTGTCCAGCACGGCGCCGACGATCTCGAGCGCAAAGTCCCGCTCGGTGTCCATGAAGATCTCGGGCGAATACTCATAGCCGAAGTTGGTTCCCGGCAGGTACTCGGAGGCGTATTTCATCACTGCCTGGGTGCCCTGGACCGCGATATTACGGCATTCCGCCCGCCCGTCGCCATCGAAGCCGAATACGACCTTGCGGAAGACAGGGGCGGCCGCGTTGTACATATGCACAGTGGCGTTCTTGGCACCCTCAAGCGATTGAACTGTGCGCTCGATCAGGTCCTCGCGGGCTTGGGTCAGGACCGAAATCCGCACGTCGTCCGGGACCCGATCCCCCTCGATCAGCTGCCGGATGAAGTCGAAGTCGACCTGGCTGGCAGCGGGGAAACCCACCTCGATTTCCTTGTAGCCCATGTCGATCAACAGGTCGTACATCCGCAGCTTGCGCGCGGGAGTCATCGGGTCGATGAGTGCCTGATTGCCATCACGCAGGTCGGTGGTGAGCCAGCGGGGAGCCGTCTCGATCCGTTTCGACGGCCAGGTGCGGTCCGGCAGATCGGCGTCGACGTGGGTATGAAAAGGCCGGTACTTATGGATCGGCATTCCGCACGGCTGTTGATTGTTGCTCGTTGAGCGTGGCATTGGATCCTCGTTGTCTAAAATTTGTACGTGGGACTTGACCGGACAGCACAAACTCCGCGACAGGGATGCGGCCTCTTAGAGGTCCCCGCCGCGGCAACGAAGGAGGAGTTGCTGCCAATGCATGAGACCCACGGTACTACATGGTGGGATGTTCGTTCCAGCCGGAACCCGGTCACGAACGCGCCGGGCCGCCGCGGCCCTCAGCCCTCAGCCCTCAGCTAAAAGATCTCGTACTTCTGTTTGGCCAGGGTGAAACCACGTCCGGTGGCATCGGACGTGCAGGTCATCCCGGTCTTCGCGCTGGAACAAGTCACACCCTTGACCGACTTCTTCTGGCCATAGCCCAGCTCTGGCGCATCGGAACCGTCGACGGGGTCGGTCACACAGGTGAATTGCACCGTGTTCGACGCCGCTGTGATCGACTTTCCGAATGCGCCGGAACAATCGGCCGGCTTCTCGGGCGGATCGAACGACGCATCCCTGATGTCGCAACGGGCACTGCCGTCCTGGGATATCTGGCAGCTGATGTTGCCTGACGGCGACGTGAACCGCTCCGCCTGGCCGTCCGGTCCCGAGCCACTTCCCGCCTCGGACTCCGAACCTGGCGAACTCTCCCGCGCGGCCTGCGTGTTCGAGCCGGTGTTCGCGGTCCGGTCGGACGACGGAGCCGCGGCCATCCCGATCAGCGCACCGATCAGCAGGGCAAATAGCGCGACGCCGCCAAAGAGCACGAACATCGATCCGCGCCGTTTGGCTTTCAGCTGGTCGCCCGGCCGGCTCGGCGCAGCACTCTGCGCGCCCTTCTGCGGACGCCGGGGCTGACTCACCGGTAGCCGGGCCGCCGGATATTCATTGACCGGATATTGCGTTGTTTCCGGGTACCGGTGCTGCCCGGGTTGCCCGACGGGCTCGGCCGGCAGAACATGAGTGTGCTGGAGCCCGGGCTGCGCCCCCGACGAGGCGTCCGGCATCGGGCTGGCTACGGAAGGAGAGACCGTCCGCTGAACCTGGGTCGGCGCCCAATACTGGGCTGCCAATTGCTGATTCTGCCGATGCAGGTCGACGGTGTCGCTGGCGGAGAACAGGTCCTGGCCTTCGGGTCGATCGGAACGAGAAGCAAAGATTTCCCCGGTCAGCGAGGCACCGTCATTCTCCTCGTCGTCACCCGGGATCCGTGGCGGGACTGCGGGCGGCGGCGGAATATTCATTGCATAAATGTTACCGGTTCTTAACCAAGACGCGAATATTGCGCACAGTAACACCGGCCTGCGCGGAGCCACGCAGGCTGTGTCAGGCTATGAACATGACCGTTCCAGCAGAGAGCAATCAGAAGTTCGCGCAGTACGCGAACCCGGAAAAACTGGTGTCCACCGAGTGGCTTGCCGAGAACCTGAACTCGCCGGGCCTGGTGGTGGTTGAATCCGATGAAGACGTGCTGCTGTATGAGACCGGCCACATCCCCGGCTCGGTCAAGATCGATTGGCACACCGAGCTCAATGACCCGGTAACCCGTGACTACGTGGACGGTGAAGGTTTTGCCAGGCTGCTCTCCGCAAAGGGAATTTCACGCGATGACACCGTGGTGATCTATGGCGACAAGAGCAACTGGTGGGCCGCCTATGCACTGTGGGTCTTCTCGCTATTCGGCCACCAGGACGTCCGGCTGCTCGACGGAGGGCGCGCGAAGTGGGAAGCGGAGGGGCGCGAGTACACCACCGAAGCAACCCTCCGGCCAGCCACGAGCTACCCGAGCGTCGAACGGAACGACACCGGCCTGCGCGTCTTCCGCGACGACGTGCTGCAGCATCTCGGCACAGGCCCGCTCATCGACGTCCGCTCGCCGGAGGAATACAGCGGGGAACGAACAACGGCGCCCGCCTACCCTGAGGAAGGCGCCTTGCGCGCTGGCCACATCCCGACCGCGGTGAGCATTCCCTGGGGCCGGGCGGCCGCCGACGACGGCTCATTCAGGAGCCATGGCGAGCTCGAGGCGCTATACCGCGGCGAGGCGCGGCTGACCGACGATGATGACGTCATCGCCTACTGCCGGATCGGCGAGCGTTCCAGCCACACCTGGTTCGTACTCAAGCATCTTCTGGGCTTCGACAAGGTGCGCAACTACGATGGATCATGGACTGAATGGGGCTCGCTGGTGCGGGTGCCGATCGTCCGCGGCCCGGAACCGGGCAGCGTCAGCGCAACAGGAGGCTAGGGGCATGCCAGCGACAGACCAGATACCGGCCGCCTTCGAAGAGATCATCGATGACTTCCAGGCGCTGTCCGCCAAGGATCGGTTGCAATTGCTTCTGGAGTTCTCTCAGGGACTCCCGGATCTGCCCGACCGGTACGCCGAACACCCCGAACTGCTGGAGCGGGTAGAGGAGTGCCAGACTCCCCTGTTTCTCAAGATCGAGGTCGGTGATCCGGACCGCGCAGCCACGGCGGACGACGTCGTGCACCTCTTCTTCCATGCGCCCGCCGAGGCGCCGACCACCAAGGGGTTTGCCGGCATCCTGCTCGAGGGCCTTGACGGCGAGAGCGCGGATACAATCCTGAATCTGCCGGCAGACCTACCCGGCCGGCTCGGCCTGACCGAGGCGGTTTCCCCGCTACGGATGCGGGGAATGTCGGCAATGCTTGGCCGGATCCAGCGCCAGATCCGCGAAACCGTGTCCTGACCGACGCCACGCCCTAACGCCTGCCGCTGCATCCTGCCGACTCATGGCAAAGTTGCAAGCATGTCGAAGCCTTTGCTGACGTCCGTTTTTGCCGTGACAGCCCTGCTGTTGACGGGCTGTGGCTCGGCGACCGTCAGCAGTAGCCCCGATCCGGCACAGGCTGCGGAGCTGAATACGGCGACGGCCGCGCCATCGAAATCGGGCAGCGCCCAGGCAAGCTCCGCCCCGACGGCAAGCTCCGCACCGCCGACCGCGACGGCAAGCGCCGAGGCGAACGCCAATCCGGCTGGGAAGGGAACAACGACATTCCCCGCACCAAGCCAGCGCAGCCCTGGCGGCAGCGCGGACTCACCGATCGACGGCGTCGGCGACAAGACCTGGTCGAAGATTCCGAAGGAAACCAGCCAGGTCCTCGTCTCCCGTACCGAAGAAACCAAACAGAGCAATGCGACGACGATGCTCTACGAACGCAATGCCGACGGAAACTGGTCGAAAGTGAAGTCGTGGCGCGGACATAACGGCGGAAACGGCTGGGCGACCAACCGGACCGAAGGTGACAAAACATCACCGGCCGGCGTCTTCTCGATCAGCGATGCCGGCGGATACAAGAAGAACCCGGGCAGCAAACTGCCCTACACCCGGGACGATACTTACCGTGACGAGGCTGTCGGAGCGTACGGAAATTCGATGAAGGACGTCTTCAACTACGTTATTGCGATCAATTTCAATCGCAGGACCGGCGAGCCTCCGACGGACGGCGAACGTCCGGACGGCTCCGAACAGGGCGGCAAGATCTGGCTGCACGTCGACCACGACTCTCCAACCCGCGGTTGCATCACCATCCCAGAAGACGGTGTCCGCTGGCTGCTGAAGAACCTGGATCCGGCGAACAAGCCGATGATCATCCTGGGATCTGACGAGATCATCTCCGCATAGATGGACGCCGATGCGAGCACGAAACAGACCACACTGCATCAACTGCTGCCGCTCTCCGGTGCTGGACGCGAGGTCGCCAGAAGCCAGGACGAAGCGTCCCTGGTCGCGCTCTACCGGGAAGGCACCGGCTGGGCCGAGCGCAGCCGCTGGCTGCGCTGCAATATGGTCTCGACCATCGATGGCGCGGCGATGGGTTCCGACGGGCTGTCCGGCAGCATATCCGGCAAGGCCGACAAGCGGGTCTTTTCTGTACTGCGCTCCGTTGCCGACGCCGTCGTCGTTGGCTCAGGCACAATCAATGCGGAGCGCTACACGCTACTGAGCGCCAAGCCGGCGCACCGGCAACAGCGCCTGGACGCCGGGCAGGACGTGGTGCCGACGCTCGTGATCGTCAGTTCACGGGCTAACGTCGATCTCGATCATCTGCTGTCGGCCGGCAGCTCGCCGCTTGTCGTGCTGACCTCTGCCACCGCTGACCGGAAGCGACTCGATGCGATTCGGGACCGGGCAGGCAGCGACTCAGTCCTGCCGGTGGGCGATGAATCCGTTGACCTGCGGCGAGGCCTCGACGCGCTGGCCGAACGCGGCCTGGTCCAGCTGCTGAGCGAAGGTGGCCCGCGGACGCTCACGGCGTTTGCCCGGGAGGGGCTGCTCGACGAACTCGACCTCACGCTCAGCCCGCGACTCTCCGGCGGAAACGCCGGCAGGATCCTCGACGGATACCCGCTTGATACCAGGCTGGCCCAGCACACCCTGCTGACCGGTGATGACGCGCTTATCGGACGCTGGCTGACCCTTCGCGATCGCTGACCACGATCTTCTGCAGGAAGCTTCTGACGTCGTCCGACCAGCGCTCGGCATCCACGTTCCATTCCTTGGTGTGCCGGGCCTTGTCGTAGCGTGGCATCGTGACCAGGTCCGACCGGACCGTGGCCAGTCGGTGCGAAGGGCCGGACGGCACGAAGTCGTCGTCGTCGCTGTGGATCAGCAGCACCGGAACCCGGAGCTCGGCCGCGCGCGTCACCCAGTCCATCCGGTTCAGGTCGAGCGGCGTCTCGAGACCAGTTATCCAGCGAGCCCAGGGCTGTGAAATCATCTCCAGCGCGAGCCGGGCGATCGGGGTTGGCAGCCGGTTTATCCGCGCCTGTTCGTCGAGCACGGAGAACCAGTCCACCACCGGGGCGTCAAGCACCATCCCGCTGATCCTGTCCTTGTAGCGGCCCCGCGCAGCGGCTTGGAATGCGATGGCGCCGCCCATCGACCAGCCGAACAGCACGACCCGCTCCGCCCCCCGGGAGATCGCAAACTCGATCGCGTCGTCGACGTCGAGCCATTCCGTGTCGCCGAGCCCGTAGCGGCTGCTGCTACCGGAGCGGGCCTCCGGGTCGTTCCGGTACGAAATGGACAGCGATGAGATACCGGCGGCACGGAGCGTCGGCACGGCCCGCAGCCCCTCGGCCCTTGTGCCGCCGCGTCCATGAATCAGGATCGCCCAGGTCTTCTCGGTCGCCTCGGCGTCCTCCGCGGCTACCGCGGAAGGGTCTCCGGGTATGTACCACGCCGGGAGGTCTCCGGCATCAGTGTGCAGGACGACGTCCTCGCTCGGAACCTGCAGCGCCTGCGGATTGCGGTAGTAGGTGCCGTTCCAGCGTCCGATCCGCGCGGCGCGCAGGTCGCCGGAGTCGACGCCGAGCACCTCGCGCAGCACCGTGCGGGAGGTCGGGTCGTATTCGATGACGTTGCCGATCCTGGCGTGGCCGCGGCCCTCATCGAACCAGAGGCTGTATACGCCGTTGACCGTCGTCTCGTCGTCGGCCGGCAGCAGCACGGTCATCTCGTCGTCGAAGCCGGAGACGTGCAGAATCTCGAGCTCCTCCGTGGCGCCAACCGGCACCACGATCTGCCGCGCGTAGAACGCGGCAAGCCCGGATGTCGCCGCGGTCAGCACGGCGGCGACCGACGCGCCGACGCTGATGCCGAGAATTGCCCATTTCGCTCCTGCACGCCGGGCGGTCTCGCCATCCGCACTTCGCTGAGCCGTAGAATTACCTGCCATGGTCTCATTCTGTCATCCGGCCGCCGTGCCCTGCAGGGCACGGCACGTCGGTGACAATCGGGAACAGCCCGGCAGCGCCCGGCGTTGATTCCACCGGAAGCGACAATGAAACTCAGAGACAATTGAACCTCGAAGCTAAGTAGAGCAGACATGACGATCAATAAGACCGATGAACAGTGGCGCGAAGAACTGAGCGCCGAGGAATTTCAGGTGCTCCGCAAAGCGGGTACCGAGCGGCCCTACACCGGTGAATACGTTGACACGAAGACCGTCGGGTCCTATCGGTGTCGTGCCTGCGAAGCGGAACTCTTCACCTCGGACACCAAGTTCGACTCGCATTGCGGCTGGCCGTCGTTCTATGCGCCGCTGGCCGAGGACCGGGTCCGCTACATTCACGACCGCACACTTGGAATGGAACGCGTCGAGGTCCGCTGCGCCAATTGCGATTCGCACCTCGGGCATGTCTTCGAGGGCGAGGGGTACGGCACACCCACCGATCAGCGTTACTGCATCAACTCGATCAGCCTCACTCTGGTTCCGGCGGACGACAAGTGACCGCGTCGGCAGATACAACGGGGCAGACGCAGGAACCGCGGGCACAGAATTGGCTGACGACACTTGGCCTGCCGTGGTCTGAGCTGACCGCGACCCAGGCCTATTCAGTGCTCAGGCTGCGCAGCCAGATCTTCGTGGTCGAGCAGGGCTGCGTTTTCCTCGACGCCGACGGCGCAGACCTGCATCCGGAAACCGAGCACTACTTCCACGCCGACAACCACGGTGTCTCCAGCTACCTGCGGCTGCTGCCGCGCGGCTACGCCGACGGGCCGGCCAGCAGCGAGGAGGGCCGGAGCATCGGCCGGGTGACCACCCGGCCGGACGCCCGCGGGCAGGGGCTGTCCGGGCAATTGCTCGAAGCGGCAATCGACAGGCATGGCGACCAGTTGTTGACGCTCAACGCTCAGGAACGCCTCGAATCCTGGTATGCCCGGTACGGGTTCCAGGCCAGCGGGCCGGTCTTCATCGAAGACGACATCCGGCACGTGCCGATGCGCCGTCCAGGCCGCTGAGGTAGCCGGCATCGTGGCGGATGAATCTTCCGTATGTCGCCCAAACCTCGGTTCAAACGATCGAGTGGCCCACAAACCCACGAGTGGCCGAGCAATATCAGGGAAGGTCCTCCAGCAGGTCAAGCAGCTCGCGCTTCGGACCGGTGAAGAACGGCACTTCCTCCCGCACGTGCCGCCGTGCTTCCGTGGCCCGCAACTCACGCATCAGATCCACGATCCGATGCAATTCATCCGCCTCGAAGGCAAGGATCCATTCGTAGTCACCGAGCGCGAATGATGCGACGGTGTTTGCCCGGACGTCGGGAAACTCCCGTGCCGCCATCCCATGGTCGACCAGCATTTTCCGGCGTTCGTCGTCGGGAAGCAGGTACCAGTCGTAGGAGCGGACGAATGGGTACACGCAGATGTACTTCCGCGACTCTTCGCCGGCCATGAAGGCCGGAATGTGTCCCTTGTTGAACTCAGCTGGGCGGTGCAGAGCAACGTTCGACCAGACTGGCTCCAGGTGTTCGCCCAGTGCGGTGCGGCGCAGGCGGTGGTAGGCGCCCTGCACGGTTTCGATTTCCGGCGCGTGCCACCAGATCAGGATGTCGGCGTCCGCACGCAGGCCGGCCAGATCGTAGTATCCGCGAACCACAAGGTCCTCTGCCGACAGCTCTTCGATCAGATCGGCGACCTCGGCAGCCAGCGCGACGCGATCCTCCGGCAGCGGGCTGGACACCTTGAAAACTGACCATGCCGTATACCGGATCGTGTCGTTGATCTGGCGTGCCGTGACGCGCGGCGACTCCGCCGCGGTTGGATCGGGTACGGATGCTGGTGTGGTCTGGTCGTCGGTGCTCATAGCCCCATTATCGCGGTCACGTCCTGTCCGGCTGTGCCCGGGTGCCGGGTCGGTAGGCTCGGCAGCCGGGATCAGCTGGCCGTGACGATCCGGGCGGCCCGCTCGGCGGATGCGACACAGGCCGGAATGCCGACCCCGTCGTACGCGGCCCCGGCCAGTGCCAGTCCGGCCTGCGCGGACACCGCACGCCGGATCCTTGCCACCCGGTCGAGATGCCCGACCGCGTACTGCGGCAGGGACTCGTCCCAGCGGGTCAGCTCCGATGCCACGACCGGAAGCCGGCGCCCGACGATCCGCTCGAGATCCCCGAGTGCGGCCCGGGTCAGCTTGTCGTCATCGCTGTGCAGCCAGCCGGGGTCACCGAACCGGCCGACCGATGTCCTGAGCAGTGCCGTCCCCGCCGGAAGGTGCCGGCGCAGCCATGGCCACTTGTTCGAAGAGAACGTCGCCGCCTTGATCACGGTGGTTTGCGAAGGCGGAACGAGTAGTCCGGATCCTTCAAGCTGCCCACCTTCGAGGTTCACCAGCGCGGTCACCACCGCCGATGATGCATGCTCGATCCGGGACAGTTCGCCTGTCGCTGCCGGAACGGCGTCGCTGAGCAGTCGGGACGCCGCATGCGCGGGCAGGGCGACGATGACGGCATCGAAGACGTGCGGCTCTCCCCCTGCGACCAGTCGCCATTCCTCCGCTGCCCCGCTGCCAGGCGTTGCGGTCCTGGCCAGGTGTGTCACCGGCGTCGAGGTTCTGATGTTGACCGGCACCTCTGCGGCCGGACGGTCCGCGGTTGCGGCGAGCCTTCGTGCCAGCTCGGAAATCAACCGTGCCATCCCGCCCTCGAGCCCCATGAAGACCGGCTGGGCCTCCTCACCTCGGGCGCGGGCCTCGGCGGCTTTTGCGGCGACGGCAGCATTGTTGTGCCGCACTGCCTCCAGCACCGACGTTCCGGCCTGAGCGGCCGGCCAGAGCGCGGGGACGGTAGCCCGGAGCGACAACAGCCGGGCGTTTCCCGCATAGACGCCGCCAAGCAGCGGATCGAGCAACCGATCTGTCACGGCCGCGCCCAGCCTGGCTGCAATCCAATCACCGACCGACGTGTCATCGTCGACCGGTTCGGTGAGGCGTTCGGCTTCGGCTCTGGCGACTTCGTCAGGCGTGAGGACTCCGATGGCCCCGGCCGGATCGCCGGGAACACCCATCACGGTGCCTGTGGGTATCGGCCGCAGCTTGCCGCTGGAATAGATTCCGGACCGCGTTGTCCCCGGGGTCTGCCGGGCCAGGCCGAGCCGATCGGCAAGTTCCACCGCTTCCGGTCGCCGGGCCAGTGCTGCCTCGGCCCCCGTGTCGGCGGTGATCGGCAGGGCATCGTGCAGCGTCGTCGAGCGCAGGCAGCCACCAAGCCGGTCACTCGCCTCGAAAACAGTGACTTCGCCCGGCTGGACGGCGTCTACCAACTGACGCCGGACGAACCACGCGGCGCTCAGCCCGCTGATACCGCCGCCAATCACCGCGATTCTCAGGCGTTGCCGATCATTCATCGCCGGCCGGCTCATCGCGCAGAGAGCCGGTGCACCTCATCGACGACGCGCCGCAACATATCGGGATCGGTGTCTGGCAGCACTCCGTGGCCAAGATTGAAGATGTGACCGGGTAATTCACGACCCGCGCCGACGATGTCGGCCACCTTTTCCTGCAGTGCCTCCCATGGGGCGAAGAGCATCGCCGGATCGAGGTTTCCCTGCAGTGCCTTGGCGGGATCTACCCGCTTCGCGGCGTCCCGGAGGCTGACCCGATAGTCGACGCCGACCACATCCGGCCCAGCCTCGTCCATCGCTGCCAGCAGCTCGCCGGTCTGCACCCCGAAATGGATTGTCGGCACGTTTGTGCCGGCCAGCGCCGAGAACACGTTCCGTGAATGCGGCAGCACATGCTGGCGGTAGTCGGCCGCACTCAGGTAGCCGGCCCAGGAATCGAAGAGCTGGACCGCGCTTGCGCCGGCCTCGATCTGGGTGGTGAGGAAGGTCGTCGAGATCCTGGCCAGCTTGGCCAGCAGTTTCGCGAACAGCGCCGGCTCGCCGATCATCATCGACTTGGTCTTCTCGTGGTTCTTGCTTGGGCCGCCCTCGATCAGGTAGCTGGCCAGGGTGAACGGCGCTCCGGCGAATCCGATCAGCGGCTTCGCGCCGAGCTCGGCTGTCAGCAATCGCACCGATTCCGTGATGTCCTCGATCTGTTCCGGCGACAACTCGGGCAGCGCGTCGACATCGGCTTCGGTGCGCACCGGATGTTCGATCACCGGACCGACACCGGCAACAATCTCCACACCGACGCCCGCGGCCTGCAGGGGAACCACGATGTCGGAGAAGAAGATTGCGGCGTCGACACCCAGCCGGCGCACCGGCTGCAGGGTTATCTCGGTGACCAGTTCGGGCGTACGGCACGCCTCGAGCATGGTGGTGTTCTTGCGCAGCTCCCGGTACTCGGGCAAGGAGCGTCCGGCCTGCCGCATGAACCAGACCGGGGTGTAATCGACCTGCTGGCACCGTGCGGCACGGACCAGCTGGGAGTCGGCGGGATTCGGCGGGTCATCGTGAGTCGTCATACCTGACATTCTCCCATCGACGTCGGCCAGGAAGAATCTCAGCCGTGCATTCCCGGCTAACCTTCGCTCAATCCCGGCGTGGTGCCGTCGAACTGTCAGTGCCGGGATCTACCGTAGGTTTTGTGAATGCCAGTGAGTCTTTACAGCACCTGCCCCGGGAGTTCGCCCAGGCCTGTGACGCGTTGCGTGCAGCCACGCTTCGATCCGAGATCACCATTACCGAGATCCCGCCGCCGGCGCGGCTTGCACCGTACTCGGTGGCGATGAGCGCCGAGGTCGTCGCTCCAAACGACTTCGCCGCCGCGAGTGGGGAGGATATCGATGAGTTGGCCACCGGCCGGCTGGTCGTGCTCTACGATCCCTCGGCGCCTCCGGAATGGGGTGGCAAGTTCCGGGTAGTTAGCTATGTGCGAGCAGAGCTTGAGCACGAATTGGGTCAGGACGGCCTGATCGGCTCCGTGGCCTGGTCCTGGTTGCAGGAAGCGCTGGCCGCTCATGGTGCGCTTTACCGCGCAGAAGGCGGTACGGTGACCCGCGTGCTTTCTGAGAGCTTCGGCAGTCTGAGCACGCGCCCAGCCACGGTCGACCTCGAGCTTCGGTCGTCCTGGACACCGCACGATGCCAGCAGCGCCGATATCGGCGCGCATCTGAAAGCCTGGGCGCAGCTGCTGTGTACCGTCGCCGGCTTGCCACCACTACCTGACGGGGTAAGTGCGTTGCCCGGTCGCCGCCGATGATTCCTGAGCACGCCGCCGACCTGCCTGCCGAAAGTGCCGAAGAACTGTTGCCGCTGCTCGCCGAGCCGAGCGGTGGCGTGCCCCCCGTGCTTACCAGCACGAAGGAACTGGGTGAGGCCACCGCCGCGCTGGCAATCGGCCACGGCCCGGTCGCTATCGACGCCGAACGTGCATCCGGTTACCGCTACGGCCAGCGCGCATTTCTGGTCCAGCTCAGGCGACAGGGTGCCGGATCCTTCCTGATCGATCCGCAGGCGCTCCCTGACCTCTCGCAGCTCAATCAGGCGCTGGCCGATATCGAATGGGTCTTGCATGCAGCAACCCAGGACCTGCCATGCCTGGCGGAGCTGGGCATGACGCCGACCCGGCTCTTCGACACGGAGCTGGCCGCCCGGCTGCTCAACTGGCCCAAGGTCGGACTTGGCGCCGTCGTCGAGCGTGTCCTCGGTCTCCGACTGGCCAAAGAGCACTCAGCCGTCGACTGGTCGACCCGGCCGCTGCCCGAACCGTGGCTTCGGTACGCAGCCCTCGATGTCGAGGTGCTGGTCAAGATCCGCGACCGGATGACGATCGAGTTGCAGGCCTCTGGCAAGGCGGAATGGGCGGCGGAGGAGTTCGACCATGCCCGCCGGTTCATCCCGGCCCAACGCGCGGAGCCGTGGCGGCGGCTCTCCGGCATTCACTCGGTGCGCCGCCCGCGTAACCTCGCCGTCGCGCGCAGCCTGTGGGAGAGTCGCGAGCAGCTTGCCCGGGACAGGGACGTCTCCCCCGGCCGCCTGCTGCCGGATTCGGCCATCGTCGGGGCGGCGAAGAGCGTCCCGTCGTCACCGGGCGAGTTACTCGGCAGCAAGAGCTTCAATGGCAGGGCCGCCAAATCCGAGATCACACGCTGGTATTCAGCAGTCGAAGCCGGACTGGCCGTCGACGAATCCGAGCTGCCCGCTGTGACAGTCCGGACAAACAACCCGCCTCCGCCACGGCTATGGGCGGAAAAGGATCCCCAGGCCGCGGCCCGGCTGGGCGCCGCCAAGCTGGTCATCGCGGATCTGGTTGAGGAATATGACCTGCCGCCGGAAAACCTGCTCACGCCCGACTTTTTGCGTCGGCTCTGCTGGAGGCCACCGGAAGAGATCAGCGAGCAGTCGGTGGCGACAAGTCTGAGCGCGCTCGGCGCCCGGAACTGGCAACTGTCTCTTGTCGCCGGCCCACTCACCGAAGCGCTTCGCAACCCGGGGTTGTCCGACTAAGTTACCGACCAGTAACATCAGGTTAATCACTCAACCTGGAGGCACAGTGGTCGACACCGGTTCGTCAAAACCCAAAAGCACCTACGGCAGGGACGTCGTCTTCGTCGATGGCGTTCGCACCCCGTTCGGTAAGGCCGGCGACAAGGGCATGTACGCCGAGACCCGTGCGGATGACCTGGTGGTCAAGGCCATCCGTGAGTTACTCAGGCGCAATCCCGACGTTCCGGCCGAGCGGATCGATGAGGTCGCCGTCGCCGCGACGAACCAGACCGGCGACCAGGGTTTGACCCTGGGGCGCACGGCAGCGCTGCTGGCGGGACTGCCGAAATCAGTACCCGGATTCGCAATCGACCGGATGTGCGCAGGCGCGATGACCGCCGTGACATCGGCAGCGTCCGGGGTAGCCTTCGGCGCTTACGATCTCGTGATCGCCGGCGGAGTCGAGCATATGGGCCATCACCCGATGGGTGAAGGCGTCGATCCCAATCCGCGTTTCGTTTCCGAGCGGATCATTGATCCATCCGCGCTTGTGATGGGCTCGACGGCGGAGAACCTGCACGACCGCTATCCGGCGATCACCAAGGAACGTGCCGACGCTTTCGCCGCCGGCAGCCAGCACAAACTCGCCGAGGCGTACCGGGCACACAAGATTCAACCCGATCTGGTGCCGGTGGCTACCCGGTCGACGGAACGCGGCTGGGGACTCGCCACCGCAGATGAGCCGCCACGACCCGGTACCACGGTCGATGACCTGGCCGAGCTGAAAACACCGTTTCGCGCCCACGGCAATGTCACCGCCGGTAACGCCGCAGGACTTAATGACGGCGCGACTGCCGCGCTGCTCGCCGATGCCGGCACTGCAGCCGAGCTGGGCTGTCCGGCGAAGATGCGGCTGGTGTCCTTCGCCTTCGCGGGCGTCGAACCAGAAGTGATGGGAATCGGCCCGGTGCCGGCCACCGAGAAGGCGCTGGCAAAGGCCGGCCTCGACATCACCGATATCGGGCTGTTTGAGATCAATGAGGCCTTCGCGGTGCAGGTGCTGGCATTTCTCGACCACTTCGGCATTGCCGACGACGACGAGCGGGTGAACAAGTACGGCGGCGCGATCGCAGTCGGGCACCCGCTGGCGTCGTCCGGCATTCGACTGATGACTCAGCTGGCCCGTCAATTCGAGGAGAATCCCGGCGTCCGGTTCGGCATCACCACGATGTGTGTCGGTATCGGCATGGGCGGAACCGTGATCTGGGAGAACCCACACCACGCGGACTACGGACAGGACAACTCGTGAACAGCGACGGCAGCACTTACAGCACTGACGGTATCGCCAGCAGCACCGGGAGCCCGGATAGGTTTGCCGAGATCGGGGCCGGCTTCCCGGATGAGGTGGTGACTCACTCGCGGGTCCGCGATATCGACCTTCCGGATGGCGCCGGCACGCTTGCCCTGGTGACTCTTGACAATGGCCGGGACCACACCAGGCCAAGCAGCTTCGGCCCGAACGGCCTGCTGGAACTCATGCAAACTCTCGAGAGTCTGCAGCAACGGGCTCACGCCGGCGAAATCGCGGCAGTCGGCATCACCGGGAAGCCGTATTTCCTGGCGGCCGGCGCAGACCTTTCCGTGCTCGGCTCGACCGCAAGTCGTGCGGATGCGCTAACCCTGGGCCGGCTGGGCCACACGGCACTCGGCTTGCTGGGAACGCTAGGCGTGCCGACGTTCTGCTTCATCAACGGCGTGGCTTTGGGCGGCGGCCTGGAGGTCGCACTCAATTCAACCTACCGAACCGTCTCCGCAGACGTTGCGGCGATTGCCCTGCCAGAAACGTTCCTCGGCATCCTTCCGGCATGGGGCGGGGCCTATCTGCTCCCCCGGCTGATCGGGCCGGAACGCGCCGTCGACGTGATGATAGTCAATGCGCAGAACAACAATCGGGTTCTGCGTGGGCCCGAGGCATTTGAGCTCGGGATCGCCGACGCCCTCTTCGAACCCGCTGACTTCCTTGAGCAGTCGCTGCTGTGGGCAGCGGCCGTGCTTAACCGGGAAGTGACAGTGGATCGCGCACCCGTTGCCGACCAGCGATCGTTTGATGCGGCCGTGGCCCGCGGAAAGACGATGCTCGACCAGAAGCTACATGGCGCGGCACCGGCCGGCTATCGTGCCCTTGAGCTGATCTCTGCTGCCCGCACCAGCGATCGGGAAACGGCGTTCGCCGCAGAGGATGAAGCGCTTGCGGACCTGGCTGAAAGTCCGGAGAGCAAGGCCTGCCTGTATGCCTTCGAGCTAGCGCAGTTCCGGGCAAAGAAACCGGCCGGTGCGCCGGACAAGGCCTTGGCCCAGCCGGTGGGCAAGGTGGGAATCCTGGGCGCAGGCCTGATGGCCAGCCAGCTTGCGTTGCTGTTTGCGCGCCGGCTCGACGTGCCTGTGCTGCTGACCGACCTCGATCAGGGCCGGGTGGATAAGGGAATCGCCTACGTTCAGAGCGAAATCGACAAGCTCCTGGCCAAGGGCCGGGTTTCGGCCGATAAGGCGAATCGGCTCCGCGGCCTGGTCAGCGGCACCGTGTCGAAGCAGCCGTTCGCCGATGCGGACTTCATCATCGAAGCTGTTTTCGAGGAACTCGACGTCAAGAAGCGGGTCTTCGCCGAGATCGAGGAGGTCATCAAGCCCGAGGCGGTGCTGGCGACCAACACGTCATCGCTGTCGGTCACGGAAATGGCCGCTGATCTGCGGTACCCGGACCGAGTCATCGGCTTCCACTTTTTCAACCCGGTCGCCGTCCTCCCGCTACTCGAGGTGGTCCGCACCAAGAGTACGAACGACCCGACGACGGCGACCGCGCTTGCCGTGGCGAAGAAGCTGAAGAAGAATGCCGTGCTGACCGCCGATGCGCCTGCGTTCGTGGTGAACCGGGTGCTGATCAGGTTTGCCGCAGCGGTCAATCAGGCAGTGGACGAAGGAACCCCGCTTGAGGTCGCCGAGCATGCCCTGGATTCCTGGGGGCTGCCGATGCGGCCTTTCGAACTCATGCAGCTTGTCGGTCCCGCTATCGCGCTGCACGTCAACGAGACCCTGGAGCGGGCCTTCGGCGCCGATCGTTTCCCGATCTCGGAAAACCTGCGGCGAATTGTCGCCGCTGGCAATAAGGGCGTCTGGTCGTATCGCTCGGATGGCGAAAGGTACCTCTCGGAGGAGACCGCGGCCCTGTTCGAACAGGGCGATTCCCCGGCTACCGGCGACCAGCTGGCCACCCGGGTCGCCGACGCTCTCGCCGACGAGATCCGCCGGATGCTCGATGAAGGCGTCGTCGCAGCGGCCGAGGATATCGACCTCTGCCTGATCCTCGGCGCCGGCTGGCCATTCCATCTTGGCGGGATCACGCCGTTTCTGGATCGGATCGGCGCCAGCGAACGGGTCACCGGACGGAAATTCCATCCGGCTGAGCGCACCGAGGGATAGCCAGTCCGCAGGACGCGAGCCTCAGGTCAGAACGCGCGTGAATACGCGCGCGGCTTGGCACGAAGTTCGCGTTCTGTGTTTCGCCGACAAACCCACGTTTCGCCCCTCGGGCCGGCGAGCTAGCCGGCCCGTCGGGGGCGCGCGAGCTGCTCGGGCAGCTCGGCGATTATCCGCTCTACCATGCTGTCGACATCGAGGCCGGCCTCGGCCAGCACTTCCTCTCGGGTGCCATGCGGCAGGAATTCGGTTGGCAGCCCAAGTTCCAGCACGCCGGTCCGCAGACCCTCCGCCCGGAGATCCTGGCGCACCCGCGCACCGACCCCGCCGACTTTCACGCCATCCTCGATCACGGCCACCAGGGTATGAGATCCGGCGAGCGTGATCACGCTGCCAGGCACCGGGAGAACCCAGCGCGGGTCGATAACCGTTGAGCCAATTCCCTTGGCGGCGAGTTTTCCGTGCACGTCCAGGGCGCGCTCGGCCAGGGCACCCACCGACACGATCAGCACGTCATTACCGCCACGAGCCAGCACGTCGACGCCGTCGGTCAGCCGCTCAAGCGACTCGACGTCCGCTCCGACCGAACCGCGCGAGAACCGCACGACCGACGGCCCGTCCTCGATAGCGACCGCTTCGGTGACCTCCTCGCGCAGCCGTGCCGCGTCGCGCGGGGCGGCCAGGTGAAGTCCCGGCACGACCTGCAGAATGGCCATATCCCACATTCCGTGATGACTCGCGCCGTCCGGGCCGGTCACGCCGGCTCGGTCAAGGACGAAGGTCACGCCCTCCCGGTGCAGTGCGACATCCATCAGTAACTGGTCGAATCCGCGATTCAGGAATGTGGCGTAGAGACACACCACGGGGTGCAGGCCGCCATGCGAAAGTCCGGCCGCCGAGGTGACGGCGTGCTGCTCGGCGATGCCGACATCGAAAACCCGCTCCGGGTACTTGGCGGCGAACTTGTGCAGCCCGACCGGAATCATCATCGCGGCCGTTATCCCGACGATATCCTTGCGCCGATCGGCAATCTCCACGATCTCGTCGCTGAAAACGCTGGTCCACGATGTCGACTTCTTCTGCGCGGACTCCCCCGTCTCGGGGTCGATGATGCCAACCGCGTGGAACTGGTCCGCCGCATCGGCGAGAGCCGGGGCATACCCACGGCCCTTTTCGGTCAGCGCGTGCACTATCACCGGTCCGGCGTAGCTCTTTGCCTGGTGCAGCGCCTTTTCCAGGGCGGCCAGGTCATGGCCATCGACCGGCCCGATGTACTTCAGGCCCAGGTCCTCGAACAGGCCCTGCGGCGCAATAACGTCCTTGATGCCCTTCTTCATGCCGTGCAGCGCATCGTAGGCGAAGCGTCCCGGTGCGCCGCCCTTCTGCAATGCCTGCTTGCCCCAGCTGAGGAACTTTTCGTACCCGCCGGTTGTGCGCAGCGTATTGAGATGGTGCGCCATTCCGCCAACGGTCGGGGCGTACGAGCGGCCGTTGTCGTTGACCACGATGACGAGTTTCCGCGGCGGGAAACTGGTATCCGCAGCGATATTGTTCAGCGCTTCCCAGGCCATGCCGCCGGTCAGCGCACCGTCACCAATAACGGCGACCACGTGCTGGTCGTGTTCGCCTTTCAGCTGGTGCGCCTTGGCTATCCCGTCAGCCCATGACAGAGCGGTCGAGGCGTGCGAGTTCTCGATCACATCGTGCGGGCTTTCCGCCCGACTCGGATAACCGGAAAGACCGTGCCGCTGCCGCAGCGTGGCGAAATCCCCCGCCCGACCGGTCAGGATCTTGTGCACATAGGCCTGGTGTCCGACGTCGAACAGCACATCGTCGTTCGGCGAATCGAAGCTGCGGTGGATCGCCATGGTCAGCTCGACCACGCCAAGATTGGGGCCGAGATGGCCGCCGGTTCTTGAAACCTCGGCGACAAGAAGCGCCCTGATTTCCTCGGCAAGCGTTGCGCATTCGGGACCGCTCAGACGCTTTACATCGTCCGGCTCGTTGATGCCGTCCAAGAGATTCATGCGTCCTCGTCCCACTTACGCGCTCCTCATTCCTCTAAGAGGCTGACTCTTCATTCTAGGAGGTATGGCGACAATGAGCACATTATGCGCGAAGTGGAATACGACACCGGCGCGGGACAGCACCGTCGTGGGGAGGCACCGACTCAGGAAAGTACCGACTCGGAGCAGCACCGATTCAGGGAAATGCGATGGGCGGTGACTACGCTGCCCTGGGGCCGCGCGGTCACCGCCCATCGCCGGTGTACGTATGCTACTTCGTCAACGACCGCAGAACGTACTGCAGGATTCCGCCGTTGCGGTAGTAGTCCGCTTCTCCCGGCGTATCGATCCGGACGACGGCGTCGAATTCAACTACGTCGCCACCTTCCTTCGTTGCCCGCACCTTGACGATCTTCGGTGTCGTGCCCTCGTTGAGAGCCGTTACGCCGGAGATATCGAATGTCTCGGTGCCGTCCAGTCCGAGCGAACCCGCGGACTCGCCGAGTGGGAACTGCAGCGGCAGGACGCCCATTCCGATCAGGTTGGAGCGGTGAATCCGCTCATAGCTCTCGGTGATTACCGCCTTGACGCCCAGCAGTGCCGTACCTTTGGCGGCCCAGTCCCGTGAGGATCCCGAGCCATACTCCTTGCCACCGAGCACGACCAGCGGAATACCGGCTGCCTGGTAGTTCTGCGCGGCATCGTAGATCGTCGTCTGCGGCGCGCCGTCCAGGGTGAAGTCGCGGGTGAAACCGCCCTGCACGTTGTTCAGCAACTGATTCTGCAGCCGAATGTTCGCAAACGTTCCGCGGATCATCACCTCGTGGTTTCCGCGGCGCGAGCCGTAGGAGTTGAAGTCCTTGCGCTCAACGCCGTTTTCGAGCAGGTACTTGCCCGCTGGCGTGTCGGCCTTGAACGATCCAGCCGGTGAGATGTGATCTGTGGTGACCGAATCGCCAAGCTTGGCGAGCACCCGGGCCTGTGAGATGTCTTCGACCGGCGCCGGTTCCACCGACATTCCATCGAAGTACGGAGGCTTCCGGACGTAGGTCGACTCATCCGCCCACTCGAACGTATCGCCCTCGGGAGTTGACAGCGAACGCCACCGGTCATCGCCGGTGAATACATCGGCGTAGTCATGGGAGAACATCGCCTGGTCGATGGTCTCGTCGATCGTCTTCTGGACCTCTTCCGGCGTCGGCCAGATATCCCGCAGGAATACCGGCTGTCCGTCAGTATCGGTGCCGAGTGGCTCGGACTCGAAGTCGAAGTCCATGGTTCCGGCCAGCGCGTACGCGATGACAAGCGGAGGCGAGGCGAGGTAGTTCATCTTGACGTCCGGGTTGATCCGGCCCTCGAAGTTCCGGTTACCGGAAAGCACCGCGGTAGCGGCCAGGTCGGCTTCGTTGACCGCCTTGGAGATCTCCTCCGGCAGCGGCCCGGAGTTTCCGATGCAGGTCGTGCAGCCATAGCCCACCAGGTTGAAGCCGAGCTTCTCCAGGTACGGCGTCAGCCCGGACTTGTCGTAGTAGTTCGTCACGACCTGTGAACCCGGAGCCAGGGTCGTCTTGACCCACGGCTTGCGGTCCAGGCCCTTGTCGACGGCCTTCTTGGCAACGAGCGCGGCAGCGATCATCACGGAGGGGTTCGACGTGTTCGTGCACGAGGTGATCGCCGCGATTGTGACGGCGCCGTGATCGATTTCGAATGACGAGCCGTCGTCCATCGTGACGGTGGTCGGCTTGTGCGGACGGCTGTTTGCCGCATGGGTCGGCGAATCCGAGGCGGGGAACGATTCCAGCTCTGACTCGTCGTCGTCGGAAACGTAATTGCGCAGGTCACGGGCGAACTGGGTTTTGGCGTGCGTCAACGCGATCCGGTCCTGTGGACGCTTCGGACCGGCGATCGACGGAACGACGGTGGAGAGATCGAGCTCCAGGTACTCCGAGTACTTGATCTCCGTCGATGGGTCGTGCCAAAGGCCCTGCTCCTTGGCGTAGGCCTCGACCAATGCCAAATGGTCCTCGCTGCGGCCGGTCAGCCGCAGGTAATCGACGGTGACATCGTCGATCGGGAACATGGCAGCGGTCGAGCCGAATTCGGGACTCATGTTGCCGATCGTGGCGCGGTTGGCCAGCGGCACGGATGCCACGCCCTCACCGTAGAACTCGACGAACTTGCCGACGACGCCGTGCTTGCGCAGCATCTCGGTGATGGTGAGCACGACATCGGTCGCGGTAGCGCCGGACGGGATCTGGCCGGTCAGCTTGAAGCCGACGACCCGCGGGATCAGCATCGATACCGGCTGGCCGAGCATGGCCGCCTCGGCCTCGATTCCGCCGACGCCCCAGCCGAGCACACCCAGGCCGTTGACCATGGTGGTATGCGAGTCCGTGCCGACACAGGTGTCCGGGTATGCGCGCAGCACCGACTTTCCATTGACCTCGACCTCGCGGGTGTAGATCGTCTTGGCGAGGTACTCGATGTTGACCTGGTGAACGATCCCGGTACCGGGAGGCACCACCTTGAAGTCGTCGAACGCGGTCTGACCCCAGCGCAGGAACTGGTACCGCTCGCCATTGCGCTGGTATTCCAGCTCGACGTTCTTCTCGAACGACTCAGGCGTGCCGAATGAATCCGCGATAACCGAGTGATCGATCACGAGCTCGGCAGGTGAGAGCGGGTTGACCTTCGACGGGTCTCCCCCGAGGTCCTTCACCGCCTCACGCATAGTGGCGAGGTCGACGATGCAGGGAACACCGGTGAAGTCCTGCATGACGACGCGGGCCGGCGTGTACTGGATCTCGGTGCTCGGGTCGGCGTCGGCATCCCAGGAACCAAGTGCCTGGATGTGATCCTTGGTGATGTTGGCACCATCTTCGGTGCGCAGCAGGTTCTCCAGCAGAACCTTGAGGCTGAACGGCAGCGACTCAGAACCCTGAACCGAATTGAGCCGGTAGATTTCGTACTCACTGCCCGCAACCTCCAGGGTCCCCCTGGAGTTGAAGCTGTTAATTTCACTCATCGTGATTCTCCTCTTCGCACGCGATACATCCATCCCGACGCTACCTAAGTGCGTACCCGACGAGTCGGGCCCACCAATGTCGATCCGAACAAGCCGGAAGCCAACACAGGCAGCGGCAATCGCTGATTTAGCACACAGAAACTTGTCGTAAAGTATCTTGACGTCAAGATAAATCTTATCGCATCCCCGCGGAAGGCGCACCATTACGGGACCAAAAGTCACGTACTGTTGTGCAGAAAAGGAAGGGAAACCTGATGGATCCGGTGACACTCAGTGGCGGAAGCCTGATTTTCGGGATCGTTTGCGCGATCGCCTGTAACTTCATTGCGAAGAACAAGGGGCGCGGCCGAGTACTCTGGACGGTGCTTGGATTCCTGTTCAGCATTGTCTCGCTCATCATCGTGCTGGTGCTGCCGAAAAAGAACTAGCGCCTTCGGTTAGCCGGAGCGCCAGTCGAAGCGCGTCTGATCAGTTCAACCGGCAATCGGACCGAATCGACATCCCGGCCACGAATCAGCTCAAGCAGCAGCTTTACGCCGGTTACGCCGATATTCCTCGCCGGAGACCTAAGAGTCGTCAATGGCACGGGCAACTGCGACACAACCGGGATGTCGTTGTACCCGATCAGAGACAGGTCCTCCGGCACTGAAAGCCTGAGATCGCGAGCCACCCCGAGCACTCCGATGGCAGCGGTATCGTTCACCGAAAAGATGGCGGTCGGACGATCGGCGCGATCCAGAAGCTTCTTTGCCGCGCAAACACCGCCGGCGACCTCGAAGTCGGAACGCACCAGGAAGTCATCTCGCAAGCTGACGCCGGATTCCCGGAGCCCCGCCAGGAAGCCGGCCACCCGGTCCCGAGCCGTGCTGGCATGCTCCGGCCCGGCAATCACGCCGAACTTGGTGTGACCGAGCTCCAGCAAATGCCGAGCCGCGAGGTAACCGCCGTGGTGATCATCGCTGGTCACCGATACCTGCGCACTGTCCGCATGCCGGTTGATCAGCAGCACGGGAACATCGCCGAGCGAAAGGGTAGCCAGGAACTCGTCGGCCGGCTCGTGCATGCTGCTCAGGATCAAGCCGTCTACCTGTCGGCTCAGCAGCAGTTCGATTGATCGGCGCTGCGCCTCGAGCTCATCGTCAGGGCTCGACAACAGCACCGAGTATCCGGCGTCGCCTGCTGCGGACTCGATGCCCTGATACGTCGTGGCGATCACCCCGTCCGTCAGCCGCGACATCACCACGCCGATCGTGGTGGTCCGCCTGGTGCGCAAGCTCGCCGCCCACAGATTGGGTTGGTAGCCGAGATCCTCGGCGACCTCACGGATTCGCCGCGCGGATTCAGACCAGCCGTCCGGCGGCTCCTGCTGGCGCAGCACCCGGGAAACGGTGGAAACGTGCACGCCGGACGTCTGCGCGATCTGCCGGAGCGTCGATGGCCGGGAAGGTTTTGCTGCCGAGCCGCCGTTCTGCTCGCCCATGCCTACATCCTTAAGCTTGTTGACGAACCGCAGTACGGTTCCTTAACGTATTGAATGTGCAATCGATTGCGCAAACGTTCTCTAAAGGCTATCGGAGCGACAGTCGGCGACACAACGTTGATGTCCGCTTAACGGCTCTGTCCAAGCTCTATCCAAAGGAATGCGATGCCCGCCCCACAATCCGTTTCCCAGCTCTTCGCCATCGATTCGCTGCTCACGTCCGAAGAACTCGCCATTCAGGAGACCGTCCGCCGCTTCGGCGCGGACAAGATCCGTCCACATATTGCCGAGTGGTTCGAAGAAGGTAAGCTGCCGGCCCGCGAACTGGCCAAGGAGCTCGGCCAGCTGGGCGTGCTCGGCATGCACCTCGAGGGATACGGCTGCGCCGGCTTGAACGCGACGTCCTACGGGCTGGCCTGCCTTGAACTGGAGGCCGTCGATTCCGGCATTCGCAGCCTGGTCTCCGTCCAGGGTTCGCTGGCGATGTTCGCCATCCATAACTGGGGAAGCGAAGACCAGAAGAACGAATGGCTGCCGAAGATGGCCGCCGGCGAGGCGATCGGCTGCTTCGGGCTTACCGAACCTGACTTCGGGTCGAACCCGGGCGGCATGCGCACCAACGCCAAGAAGGACGGCAGCGACTGGGTGCTGAACGGCACAAAGATGTGGATCACCAACGGGTCGATCGCTGATGTCGCCATCGTGTGGGCGCGCACGGATGACGGCGTGCGCGGCTTCGTCGTGCCAACCGATACACCGGGGTTCTCCGCTCCGGAGATCAAGGCAAAGCTGTCGCTGCGAGCCTCGGTCACCTCCGAGCTGGTGCTGGAGAACGTCCGGCTGCCGGAATCCGCCGAACTGCCCAAGGCCAAGGGGCTGCGCGGGCCGCTCAGCTGCCTGAACGAGGCGCGCTTCGGCATCATCTTCGGCGCACTGGGCGCTGCCCGGGACTGCCTGGAGACAGCGATCAGCTACGCGCAGGACCGCGATGTCTTCGACAAGCCGCTGGCGGCGTATCAGCTAACTCAGGCAAAACTTGCCGACATGGCTCTGGAACTCGGCAAGGGCCAGCTGCTCGCCATCCACCTGAGCCGGTTGAAGGAAAAGGGTGAGGTCGCGAGCGAGCAGGTCAGCACGGGCAAGCTCAACAACGTCCGCGAGGCAATTGCGATAGCGCGCGAATGCCGCACGATTCTCGGCGCCAACGGCATCACGCTGGAGTACCCGGTGATTCGGCACGCCAATAACCTCGAGTCTGTGCTCACCTACGAGGGAACCTCAGAGGTGCATCAGCTCGTGATCGGCCAGGCGCTGACCGGACAGGCGGCGTTCCGCTAGGTCTCCTGTCGCCCGGGTCGGCTCAGTTCGGTCCGGGCGTCAGAACGGCGAGGCTCTCCACATGGTGGGTCAGCGGAAACAGATCAAACGCGCGCAATGACGACAGCCGGTAACCTCGTTCGGCGAAATAGGCGATGTCGCGGGCAAGGGTTGCCGGATCGCAGGAAACGTAGCCAACGATCCGGGGTCTGTGCGCGACGATTTGTTCGACGACGGCCTTCCCGGCGCCCGAGCGTGGTGGGTCGAGCGTGACCACGTCGAGGGCCGGAACAGCTTGACCCACGGGGATTCCCGCGAGCTCTTTTTCTACCGGGCCCCGGTGCAGCCGCACGGTCGGAAGATCCGCAAGGTTTCGTTCCGAGTCGGAAACGGCCTGCTGGTCTCCCTCAATCCCGGTGACCTGGCCGTCCGCACCGGCGGCAATGGCCAGCGCAGCAGTGAATAGGCCCGCCCCGGAGTAGAGGTCGGCCACCTTCTCCCCCGGCTGGACAGCTACGGCGTCGAGCAGCGCCTGAGTCAATATGCCCGGTGCTGCCCGGTGCACCTGCCAGAAGCCGCCGCCGGTTACCCGGAATTGCCGTTCCACACGATCGCCGGCCAGGGTGAAGGCCACCGCTTCCTCGACGAAGTCCTGGCCGGAGATCAGTTCGCGTCTGGGTCGCTGGGTCCGCGAGCTGCCCTGCCGGCGTCCACGCGGTCGCCGAGTACCGGACCGTCGGTTCGGTTCGTCCACCGCGACGAGTGACACATCGGGGTTCAGCTCGGCGAATGCAGTCAACGACTGTTTGCGTCTGGCCTGGAAGCCGGCGTCCTTCGGGGCCTGGCCGTCGGCGTCCTTCGGTGGCTGGCCGTACGAGACGACCACGAGGGCCTGTGCCCCCGAGGCCGGAGCGATGACCTCGACCCGATCGGCGCCCGGAAAACGATGGCCGAGGATACCGAGTCCCTCGATCCGGCTGGTCGCCAGCGGCATTCGCGTCAGAGGCACGATCCGGTGTGACCGCGGTGCCAGGCCGCCGAGCCGGCCGTCGCGCGCCACGGCGAACTGCACGCGGGTTCGCCATCCCAGGCCGTCACGCTCGACGTCACCTTCAGCTGCCTCGACCTCGACGGCCAGTTCCAGGCCGGCCAGCCTGGAAAGCTGTTCGGCGATAACCGATGACTTCCAGCGTCTACTGGCTTCGAGCTCGACGTGGGCAAGCTCTGCACCACCGACACCGCCCGGCCCGGCCTCGCTCCATCGCGTGGCGATCCGAGAGTGCGAGGGTTCAAGAACCTCGCGCAGCTCGGCACGCCAGAATTTCGCATTCTCCGCCGGCTCCGGCACTACAACCCGGACAGTTTCGCCGGGAAGCACATCGGGCACGAACACGACGCGGCCCTCGTGGCGTGCTATGCAGATGCCGCCCTGGCCAACGGCCTCGATCGTAACCGTCAGCTCCATGGGTCCCGCCTTTCGTTGAAAATGTCCACTTGTCCTGCGCTGCGTGGCCTCGCTGGGCACCCGCGTCATTCCTTGGCTCGTGCCCGCTCCTTGGCTCGTGCCCGCTCCTGGACCCGTTGCTCTTCGACGACCTCGGATACCTTCTCGAAGGAGCTGAGCCGCCATGGCACGCTGGCGACCATCACGCCGCTGACGAAGAGCAGGCGCGACTTCAGCCGAAGCGCCGTCTGGTTGTGCAACAGGTGCTCCCACCAGTGGCCCACGATGTACTCCGGGATATACACGATGATCAGGTCCCGGGGAGATTCCCGCCGGATCCGACGCACGTATTGCAGGATCGGCCTGGTGATCTCCCGGTACGGCGAGTCAAGGCTGGTGAGCCGCACCGGCAGGTCCGCAGAATCCCATTGCTCGCGCAGCGCCTCGGTTTCGGCCCGGTCAACGCCGACCGTGACCGCTTCCAGGACCGTCGGACGCGCGGCCCTGGCGTAGGCGAGCGCCCGCAACGTCGGCTTGTGCACCTTGGAGACCAGCACTATGGCGTGCACATTGGGCGGCAGCAGCCGCGCGGAGTCCTCATCGCCGGGAGTCAGTTCGTCCGCGACCCGATCGTAGTGCTTCCGGATCGCGCCCATCATGACGAACAGGACTGCCATCGCGGCAATTGCGATCCAGGCGCCGAGCAGGAATTTCGTGGCCAGGACGACGATCAGGACGACGCCGGTCATCAGCAGGCCGATGAAGTTCACTACCCGCGACCTACGCAACGTGGCCCGCTCTGCCCGGTCGGTGCTCAGCCGCAACTTGGCCGTCCAGTGCTTGACCATGCCGAACTGTCCGACTGTGAAGGAGACGAACACCCCGACGATGTAGAGCTGAATCAAGGAAGTTGTGTCGGCGCCGAAGGCGAGAATAAGAACAATCGCCGCGATGGCAAGGGCGATGATGCCGTTGGAGAATGCCAGCCGGTCTCCACGAGTATTCAGCTGGCGAGGCAGGAAACCGTCCCTGGCCAGGATCGAGGCCAGGCCGGGAAACCCGGAGAACGCTGTATTCGCGGCAAGCACCAGGATGATCCCGGTGACCACGGCGACAAGATAGAACGCCGGCGGAAAGTCGGAGAAGATCGCCTCGGCCAGCTGTCCGATCACCGGGTCCTGGATATAGGAATCGCCCGCCGGCTCACCGTTCGGACCGATCAGCTGGGTGGCAGGATCGGAGACGAAATGCAGCCTGGTCTGGCTGGCCAGGAAGATGATGCCCATCAGCATCGAAACCGCGATCACGCCCAGCAACAGCAGAGTCGTCGCGGCGTTCTTACTCTTCGGCTTCTGGAACGCCGGCACGCCGTTGCTGATCGCCTCCACACCGGTCAGCGCGGCACAGCCCGACGAAAACGCCCGCATCACCAGCAGCGCCCCGGCCAGGCCAAGCAACCCGGCGTCGAACCCGGCGCCCGGCGCGACTGTGTAACCGGAGGACGCGGCCTGCGGCACATCCCCGATCAACAGCCGGATCAGGCCCCAGATGCACATCCCGAGGATGGAGATGATGAAGATGTAGGTCGGGACTGCGAAGGCGCGGCCCGATTCGCGCACTCCCCGCAGGTTGGCTGCGGTGATGATCAGCACGAGGGTCACGGCAATGTATGGCTCGGTGCCGCGCAGCGCTGAGACCGCGGTTGCCGCGTAGTGGGCGGCCGATGAGATGGATACCGCCACAGTCAGAACGTAGTCAACCAGTAGTGCGCTGGCCACGGTAATGCTGGCCGGACGGCCGAGGTTGGTAGCGGCGACCTCGTAGTCACCGCCGCCTGACGTGTAGGCGCGCACATTCTGTCGGTAGGACGCGACGACAACCAGCATGACGACAGCCACCGCCGCACCGACCAGCGGCGATATCGTCATTGCGGTGATCCCGGCGAGCGACAGGGTCAGCAGGATCTCGTCCGGGGCGTAAGCAACGGAGGAAAGCGCGTCGGAGGCGAACACCGGCAGCGCGATGCGTTTGGGAAGTAGAGTTTCGCTAAGGCGATCGCTCCGGTAGGGTCGCCCAACGATTACCCTCTTAAGCGCGTCTGTAAATGTTGCCACGAGGATCAATGCTAGAACCTATTGACTGGTTTGACGCGCGGAAGGCGGTTGGAAAGTGCACTTTGTTGTAATGGGGTGTGGTCGAGTAGGGACCACGATCGCTCAGACCCTCGATGCCTCGGGGCATTCGGTCGCGGTGATCGACCAGAATGAGAGCGCGTTTCTGCGGTTGTCGGACAGTTTTTCCGGCACCACCGTGACCGGTATCGGCTTCGACCGCGAAACCCTGCAGGAGGCGAACATCACAGATGCTTACGCCCTGGCAGCTGTCAGCAGCGGCGACAACTCCAACATTCTTGCCGCCCGGGTTGCCCGGGAGACCTTCGGCGTTTCCCACGTGGTGGCACGGATTTACGACCCGGGCCGGGCCGAGATTTACCAGCGAATCGGCATCCCCACCGTGGCGACCGTCCGGTGGACCGCCGACCAGGTGATGCGGCGACTGATTCCGCAGGGGTCGGCCAGCGAGTTCCGCGAACCCTCCGGCCGGCTGATGCTGGCAGAGGTTCATCTGCACGAAAGCTGGGTCGGTCAGCCGCTTAAGGCGATCGAGGGCACGGTGCCGGTGCGGGTGGCGTACCTGACCAGGACGGGCGAGGGCACCATGCCCAGTGACCGGATGCTTATTCAGGAGGGCGACCTGCTGCACGTGATGATGCCGATAGAAAAGCGCGATGAGATTGCGGCGGCACTTGGTTCATTGAAGGAGAGCTCGGAGTGAAAGTAGTCATCGCAGGGGCGGGAAGCGTGGGCCGCTCCATAGCCCGGGAGCTCATTGCGCACCACCACGAGGTGCTGCTGATCGACAAGTCGGCCGCCGCGATGAAACGCGACCGGGTGCCGAGCGCCCGCTGGTTGCTTGCCGATGCGTGTGAGATGGCCGGTCTGAACGAGGCCCAGCTGGAGGACGCTGACGTCGTGGTGGCCGCGACCGGTGATGACAAGACAAATCTGGTGATGCTGTTGATCGCCAAAACCGAGTTCGCCGTGCCCAGGACGGTGGGCCGGGTCAACAATCCGAAGAATGAGTGGCTCTTCGACGAGTCCTGGGGTGTGGACGTTGCGGTGTCAACGCCGCGGCTGATGACCGCACTGGTCGAGGAGGCGGTGGAAATCGGCGGCCTGGTACGCCTGCTCACCTTCGAACAGGGCAAGTCCGGATTGGTTGAATTCACAGTTCATCAGGATTCGCCGATTGTCGGGAAGCCGGTGGGATCGCTGGCTCTGCCGGAGGATGCCGTTCTGGTTGCGGTGCTGCGCAGCTCGCGTGCGCTCGCACCGACCCCTGATGACATTCTCGAGGCGGGCGACGAGCTGTTCTTCATCACGACGCCGGGCGGAGAGGTTCCTCTTCTCGAGCTGTTGGCGCCTTCCGAATAAGCAGCCACGACAGCCAGGCGACGAGCGCGAACAGTGGCAGGCCCAGCGCCAGCCGCAGCGTGCCGAGCGCGGCTACGTTGCCGCTGAGGTAGAGCGGTACCTGCACAATGAGCCGCAGCGCGAAAGCGGCGATCCACATCCAGCTGATCCGCTGGAACAACCGCAGCCGGGCCGGATCGTTGCGCCAGCGCAGCTCCTCGCCGGTGAGGTAGCCGGCGATCAGCCCGATAAGCGGCCAGCGGATCAGAATCGAGATCAGAAAGATCAGGATCGAGCCGGCGTTGGTGAACAGCCCGATCAGGAAATAGTCCTCGGCTTTGCCGCTTCGCATCGCGACGAACGCGCAGAGCGCAACGCCGATCAGGCCGCCGATGCTCTGGCTCACCGGCTGCCGCCGGAACAGCGAGACGATCATTAGCCCGACGCCCGCTCCGATTGCCGAAATCAGCGATGGCTTCAGCTCGGATGTCACCGAATACACGATGACGAACAGCAAGCCTGGCAGAACCGAGTTGATGACGCCCCACGGGCCGCCGATCGCTTCCTTGACGCTGCCGGAACCTGCTCGCCCCAGCGCTCCGCGGCCCAAGGCCTTTCCGAGCGTCGCAGCCGGTTGCTCCGGGTCCACGTCACGCCGGGTCGCGTCGGAACTGTCCGCTCCGACGTCAGGCCGTTCGTGCGATTCAGTCATTCTCACCGTTCCCGGTCGGAGTCAATTAACGTGTACGTGGGGTTGAACAGGGTGGGGCGGCCGCGCTTGTAGCTGACCATGCCCTCTACTTCCAGCTGTCGGCCGGGATGGATGCCGCGGATCTTGCGTCGTCCAAGCCAGCAGATCCGGACCACCCCGGAGCCGTCGGAGAGTTCGATCCACAGTGAGGGAGACTCCTCCGGCGTGCTTTCAGTAACGGTCGCAACGATGCCTCCGAGCCGGACGGGGCCACGGCCGGACAACTCGGAGATCGACGTCGAGCCACTGCTGCGCCGAAGCGCGGCATCGTCATGGGCCTCGATCTCATCGCGCGAGTTGAGGAACGCAAGTAATCTCTTCTTCACCGCTGTTGCACCACCGGCCATCCACGCATTACCGGATCTCGGTGATCTCGGGGCCGCGCTCGAAGGGGTTCAACGAGTCCTTCTGCTCCTCGTCCTCATCGTCGTCAGTTTCCTGGGTGGGCGCCGTGACCTTCAGCAGCTCACGTGGCGGCATCGGCTCGTCACCGCGCACGACGACGACGGAACGCAGTAGCGATTCGATCTGATCTTTCGCGTCGTCATCGGTGAGCGCCTTCCCGCCGACAACTGCGCGCAGGAACCAGCGCGGGCCGTCGACCCCGATGAAACGTGCCTGCCGGACTCCGGTTCGGTTATCGTCGGTCCGCGCCGGGATTCTAGCCAGGACCTCTTTGCCGAACTTGGTGTGCAGCACGTCGACCGTGCCGCCCTGGCGGCTTACCGAGGCGGAGATTTGTTTACGGATCTCGCGCCACAATCCTTCCGACCGCGGGGCGGCGAATGCCTGCAGCTGAAGCGTGGCCCCCTCGACGATCAGGGTGACCGAGACGATCCGGTTACCGCTTTCATCCACATCGAGCCGCAGCTGCATCCCGTCGACCGGCTTGATCCGCAAGGCGCCGAGATCGATCCGGACGGCATCGTCGGCCTCCGCTTCATCGAACGGGCCATTGTCCGCGCGGTCGAGCGGGCCCGACTTGGCTGCCGGTTCGTCCTCGTCAGCGACGTCCTCGTCAGCCCCGTCCGCATCGTCCGCATCGTCCTGGTCAGCGTCGTCCTCGTCAGCCCCGTCCGCATCGTCCGCATCGTCCTGGTCTGCGTCGTCAGCGTCGTCTGCGTCGTTCAGGCCGTCCGCGTCGTCTGTCAGGTCCGAGGGGCTCGCCGCCTTCTCGTCGCCGGCCTCCGCTTCGACTGCGGCCGACTTCAAGTCGTCTTCAGGCTGGTCGACTTCCTCGATGCCGGATTTCGCTTTGGCGCGCTTACCCTTGACCGAATCCGCCGAGGCCTGGTTCTTACGCCGGCCAAAAATTCCCATCAGTTCTCAACTCCCTGTGCTGTGCTCGCGAATCCGCCGGTGGACCCGAAGCCGCCCGAGCCGCGCTGCGAGCCCGGCAATTCCTGCACTACGACAAACTTCGCCCGTTCCACCCGCTGAATAACGAGTTGCGCGATCCGGTCGCCGCGCTGCAGGACTATCGGCTCCGTTCGGTCGGTATTGACCAGGGTCACCCGAACCTCGCCACGATAGCCCGCGTCGATCGTTCCCGGGGCATTGACAATGGTCAGCCCGTGACGCGACGCCAGCCCGGATCGCGGATGCACCAGCCCGACGTACCCGTTTGGCAGGGCCAGCGCTATTCCGGTTCCGACGGTGCGCCGCTCACCAGGGCCGAGGCTAATCGGCTCCGTTGTGCGCAGATCGGCCCCCGCATCGCCCGGGTGCTCGTATCCCGGCTGCGGCATTTCGGGGTCCAGCTGGACTATTAGTACCGGCACGTCGCTGTCTGCTGCTTGTAGATCACTCACGAGCTTAGACTCTAGTCGCATCGGGGGCACCCTGAGTAGCTCAGCATCGCCGAAAGGTGAAAAGCTTGGCATCATGTCACAGCCATCGCCAGACTCGCCTGCCATCATCTACTCCGAGCGACTGTGGCCGGCCTGGTGGGTCTGGACCAGCGCGCTACTCGTTTCCGGTGCAACCGTCCTGGTTCTGATTCCGCTTTCCACGCCGGCCGCCATCGTCACACCGATCGTGGTCTTCGGCCTGTTCTGTTGGTGGCTGGTCAGCATTTCGCTGAAGATCGAGGTCACCGCGGACACCCTGCAGGTAGGCAAGGCGCGGGTGGAAAGGAAGTTTCTCGGCCCGGCTAAGCCGCACCTGGGGCCGGACGCAACGAACGCCCGCGGTCCGGGTCTGGACGTACGGGCGTTCCTCAGCATTCGCGGCTGGGTTCGCGATGTGGTGGAGGTTGAACTCATCGATCATGAGGATCCGGCTCCCTACTGGCTTTTCTCCACAAGAGAGCCGCAAAAACTCAGCACGATCCTGAACGGTTAACCGCGAGCCTAGGCTGCGCAGTCCTTACAGATCAACACTCCGCCGTCTTCCGAGGCAAGCTGCGAACGATGGCGCACCAGGAAGCACTCCATGCACGTGAACTCATCCGACTGCTTGGGCAGAACCCGGACGGAGAGTTCCTCACTTGAAAGATCGGCGCCAGGCAGTTCGTAGCCTTCGGCCGCCTCGGTCTCATCAACATCAACGCTGCTCGACTGCTTTTGGGTGCGCTGGGACTTCAACTCCTCCAGTGAGTCTTCACTGAGGTCATCGTCGGTCTTGCGCGGCGCGTCGTAGTCCGTCGCCATTTATCGGTCACACTCCGGATCGGCTCGTGGGTGATCGCTTAGTCGAAAAAGTCTCGATAAGCACTGGTCGTACTCGAAAATTCTTACAATGTTGCTCCCCTATCAGCGTTCCCGTCATAGCGACGAAACCGGCTCACGAGAGGGTAACAACACGACGCTCGATTTTCTGCCCAGCGGCCAGATTCTGCCCTATGAACGATGCAAAGCGCAAGCCTGCATCACGAAATGGACAGATGGTGGCCGAGACATCGGGCAAAAGTTGTTCGAAATAATCGTCTATGACCCAAGACGACAGACACGGTACAGGGTAGTCCCGAACGATGGACGCGCAGGACGGCACCGCGTAAGCACGTAAGCTAGTGCGGATGACCAAAAACAGAAAGGGGTGCAACTATGAGTGAGTTCGCACTGGGAGTAGAAGAACGAATTGCTCAAACACGCGCCTCATTGGCCGAGGCCCGGGAGGCCGAGGACGACTATCTGGTCGAGGTATTACTGGGCGAGTTGGAGTCGCTGGTGACGATCGCATACAACAACGACCTGGAAATCGAGGGAATGCACCACATGCTGGCCGTCGAGACCGGCGCTATTCCGGTCGTCGAAGAATCGCAGCCACTCAAAGGGCAATTCTCTAACGCCGCTACGATTCCGCCCACTGCGGACGAACCGGCTTAAGCACCCGGCCCAGGCAGCAGCCGGCGCTGCAGGCTCCGCTGCCCGGCCCTTCCGCCCTCAGCGGCGTCACCGAGGGCATTGCGGGCGTTTCGCCTCTCAACTGCGCGGCACGCTCCTCCACCAGGTCGCACAAGCCCGAGATGAAGGCCGGGTGCGTGCTGACCGAAGCCGCACGGACAAACGGCAGCCCGAGCCCCGCGGCGGTCGCCTTGGCTTCGGTGTCCAGGTCGAACTTGACCTCCATGTGATCCGAAATGAATCCGATCGGGACGACCACCACCCCGCTGGTCTCGCCGGCATCGGCCAGCTCCTCCAGATGATCGTTGATATCCGGTTCGAGCCACGGGCTGCCCGGCGCTCCTGAGCGTGAGCAGAACACCAGGTCCCACCGCCGCTCGACGCCGGTCCGCTCAGCGACCTGTTCAGCCACGAGTTGGGCGAGCGCTTCGTGCTGCGCCAGGTAGCCGGGCGTGGTGCGTGCGCTCGCGGCCTGCATCGGGTCAGGGATCGAGTGCGTCACGAAGACCAGCCGGGCCCGGTCGTCGGCGCCGAGTTCGTCCAGGGCACGCGTGACGCTATCCACCTGGGCGTCGGCGAACCCCGGATGGTTGTAGTACTGCCGGATCTTGTCGATCTCGAGGTCGATCCCTTCGGCGGCGAGCGTTTCCAGCGCCATACCGAAGTCTTCGCGGTACTGGCGACAGCTCGAGTACGAGGAGTACGCGCTCGTGGTGAGGCCAAGGATCCGGCGATGGCCGGCGGCGTGCATTTCGCGAAGCTTGTCGATCAGGTAAGGGGTCCAGTTGCGATTCCCCCAGTAGATCGGCACGTCGATCTCCCTGCTGGCCAATTCGGCCTCCAGCAGCTTCAGCAGGTCCTTGTTCTGATCGTTGATCGGGCTCTTTCCGCCGAAGCCGTAATAGTGCTCACCCACCTCGACCAGACGCTCATCAGGTATGCCGCGGCCACGGGTCACGTTCTGCAGGAACGGCAGCACCTCGTCCGGCTGCTCTGGGCCGCCAAATGACATCAGCAAAACGGCGTCGATTGGGCGTAACTCGGTCATGGTCCCCTCTTCGGTGGCTGGTTTGATTCGCACAACCTGGCACGGGCGAATCCCTTCCAAGGCTACCGGTCGGGATTTCTGCTCCGCGGCACGCCCACCAGCCTTCGACGGATTCATCGCCATGCATGACACCATCGTCAATACACCGTGTTCAGCGCAGGAAGGTGCACTATGTCCGAGCTAAAGTTGCTTGGCGTCCATGATGACGAAGAACATCTGACCCTCGTCGATTCAGGCGGGAACAAGTTCTCACTCGCAATCGACGAGTCCCTGTACGCTGCCGTGCGCCGCGATCGCACTCAGCTCGGCAAGCTGCAAACCCAGCAGGACCCAGCCAGACCGAGGGACATCCAGGCGAAGATCCGAGGCGGGCTCACCGCGGAGGAAGTCGCCGAGCAGGCGGGAGTGCCGATTGAACAGGTGCGCCGCTACGAAGGCCCTGTGCTCGGCGAGCGGGCGCATATCGCAGAACAGGCCGGGCGCGTGCTCGTCTACTCGGTCGAGAACCCCAACGATAAGCCGCGACCGCTGATCGAGCTGGTCTCCGAGCGGCTGCGGCTACGAGACGTCGATCTGGACTCGGCCAGCTGGGACGCCTGGCGCAAGCCCGACGGCCACTGGTTCGTCGAGTTGTCCTTCAGCGTCGGGACGAAGATCCGGAGCGCAAGCTGGACCTACAACCGTGGCTCGATCGTAGCCGAAGACGACGAAGCCCGCTGGCTCAGCGATTCAGGGCCCAACGACTCAGGGCCTATTCCGTCCCGTAAGCTCGCGGCAGTCAGCGACCGGGTGTACAACGTCGATGCCGACGGCGGCGTGCGCGAATCGGGCAGCGCCGACGACGAATCGTTGAATGAGACCAGCCGGATCCTTGACGGACTTCGGCAGCGCAGGGGCCGCCGGGTGGCAATAGACCTGGACGCCAACGACTCGGACCCGCTGGGCGATCTGCTCGACGAGCCTGCGCCGGAGGAAGAGTCCGTACCGTTCCGGTCGCACTGGCGCGATAACATTCCCGGTGCGCATCCCGCCGGATCTGCGCCGGAAGAAGCCACCGACGCCGAGGTATTCGCCCTGCCTGCGCAGACTGGCGGCGCACGGAAGCGAAGGACAACTCTCGACGACCAGCCCTCTCTGCTCGACGATGAGGGTCAGGATGCCGAGAGCAACGGCCGGGCGGCGCGACCAAAGGACAGCGGCCCAGCGGCGCGACCCAAAGACGAGGCAGCCGAACCGGAACACCACGATGCACGGAAGTCCAAGCGGCCAAGCGTGCCGAGCTGGGAAGAGATCATGTTCGGGGCCAAGCGCGACTAGGCGAGCGGTCGCTGTTCGTCTGAAGTCCGCGGTGACCGCAGGAAGCGTCCGAGCAGGAGCTTCAAGGTTTCCATCTCCTGCGCCGGATCGAATTCGTCGTTCAGCGCTCCCTCCAGATACATGACGTTTGACAGGGCGACCAGCCAGCGTTCGGCGCGAGCCAGCTCAAGGCCAGAGTCAATCACCCCGGCAGCCCGGGCGCGCTCCAGCAACTGGCGCAGTCCGGTGGCCTCATTCCGGGCATCTTTGTCCAAAAGCTCTGCCAGTTCAGGATCTCGCTTGGCCTGTAGCAGCGCTTCAATGACCAGCCCGGGCACGAAAGGGATCGTGGACGCACCGGCAAGTCGTCGGGTCACGTAACCCACCAGGCCCTGCCATGGATCAGGATCGGCCAGCGCCGAAGCCAGTTCGTCTTCCGTGTCCTTGGCCGTGTCGTCGGTGAGGATAGCAATGAATAGGTCCCGCTTGGTATGAAAGTAGTGGAAGAAGCTCCCGGAGCTGATCTTCGCCGCCTTGGCGATCTGCGCCGTGCTCGTGTTGTCATAACCCTGGCTTGAGATCAGGAAGCTGGCCACGCCCTTGATGTGAGCGCGCCGCTTCTCGTGCTGGATCGGATCCGTCGTTCGCGCCATTTCTTCCTTAGCTAATTACCTTGGACAATCGCATCGCGTTGATTAATACTAGAGCGAGTACTCGGTTTATTAATCATAGCAAATAGGGGTCACAGTGACGGAACGTCCGCGCCGACGCGAGGAGACCGTGGTCGGGATGCGTCCGGTAGAGATGGCGGTGTTATGGGGTGGGCTGCCGATGGCGGGCGCCCTGCTGGGTTGGTTCGTCACCTGGCTACTCCGGAAGCTGGCGACGGTCTCATGGATTCCGCTTCCCGGCGCGGCGGAGATGGCCCTGAGCGTGCTGGACAATGTTCCGTTCGCCCAGGTCGGCGCAATAGTTCTTGGCGTGATCGCCGGACTTGTTCTCGCGTTCATTTCGGCCGGAGAGCACGTCGTTGTCCGCGTGGGCCCAGAGCGGTTTTCGGTGGGGCGCGAAGACGACCTTCAGGACATCCCGCGATCCGCTGTTCAGATAGTTTTCATCGATGGTAAGTCACTGGTCGCGCAGGACGCTGCAGGACGAGAATTCGTGCGCGAACGCGGCGACTTCGACCCAGCAAGGTTGAGAGACGCCTTTACCGACAACGGCTACATGTGGGCCCCTACGGATCCACATGCAGCGGAGTTCAAGCGCTGGGTGCCCGACATGCCCGGGCTGCCGACCGGCGCGAACGCTCTGCTTCAAGCCCGCTCCCACGCCGCGGAAAAGAAGGACTCGGCCGATGTGCGGGAGCTGAACGCCGAGCTGGCGAAACTGGGCGTTGTCGTTCGAGATCAGAACAAGGGCCAGTACTGGCGCCCGGTATCTGGCCCCTGCATCCACTCAGGTGATGCCTGAGATGATGTCGTCCACGACGCGTTCCGCCCACCGCGATACGGTCTCGGCCTCCAGCTGCCGTAACGGTCCATGGACCACCAGTTCGGCGAAGCCGTGTACCGTGCTCCAGCACGCCCACTCAGCACCCTCCCGCCGTTCGGTTGAAAGTTCACCCGACTCGACCATTGCGTCGAGTGCATCGACCAGCAGTGTGAACGGCGGTGGAGTGCGGTCCTGGTCGGGCATACTGTCACGCTCGGCAGCGGAGCCGAAGAAGGCCGTCTCGAACCACCCTGGCTCGGCCGTGGCGAAAGCAATGTACCCCAGTCCGACTCCTCGGAGGCGTCGCGCCTTTTCCGCAGTCTTGCCGCTCACTGAGGCCGGCATCCGCGAACGCATCGTGTCAGCCATCTTGTCCTGGATCTCACGGGCGACGGCAGTCAGCAGCGCTTGCCGGTCGCCGAAGTGGCGGTAGGCCGCGTTTGGCGAGACGCCAACCCGCCGGGTAACTTCGCGCAGTCCGAGGCCAGCGGGGCCGCGAAACCGCGTGGCGGTGAGACCTGCCTCGACCAAGGCGTGGCGCAGGTCCCCGTGGTGATACGAATTTCGTCTGCTCCCCACCCTTGTCAGATCTCCGGCCAGGTGTGTACGGTGTAGACATTCAAGGTGTTCACGGTGTTAACTTTACGTCATATTCCATTGCAGCCGACGGCGATGTCGTCCACGGCTGCGGTTGCTCGAGGCGCGATCCTTCTCGGCTGGGATCAGCAACGCCGCTTATCGACCCGAATCGAAGCAGGAGGTACAGCGATGACCGCCAACGGATCGCCCCGCGTCGTCGATCAGAACACCTGGCAGCTAGAGCTCGACGAACTGCGCGTCCGCGAAAAGACCGCGACCCGCGAATTGGACGCGATCGCCGCCCAGCGGCGGCGGCTGCCAATGGTAGAGCTGCCGGACTACACACTTGAGGGCGACGACGGTCCCGTCCGGCTCGTCGACGTCTTCGACGGGAAGACCCAGCTGATTACCTACCACCACATGTGGTTCCCCGGCGATGAATGGCAGTGCGGGGGCTGCACCATGTTCACCTCGCAGTTCACCCGGCTGGACTTCCTCGGCAACTACGACGCTCGATTCGTGGTCGTCACTCAGGGACCGATCGACGATGCGCTGGACTATCGCCGCCGCGTCGGCAATAAGATGACGTGGTACTCGACAGCGAACAGCGACTTCGGTGCCGATGTCGACGCCCCGGCAGGAGGCGGATTCGCGCTCAACGTGTTCTTCCGAGACGGCGACACCGTCTACCGCACCTGGCACAGCGATGGACGTGGAACCGAGCAGCTCAGCCACATCTTCCCACTCATCGACCTGCTGCCGTGGGGGCGCCAGGAGGATTGGCAGGATTCCCCTTCCGGCTGGCCGCAGTCACCTGCGTACAGCAAATGGCCCGACTCTCCGGATATTGCCGCTCTCTACGGCGAAAAATCGTAACCGCACGACAACGGCGTCGACGAGCCGGAACGCACCAATCATCGTGCTGCACTCTGCCCTGCGCGGGCGGTGGTCCGCCACAGATGTTCGCCGACCAAGCGTGACTAGGTTAGAACTCGTTCGGCGCCCAACTCGAGCCGAACGTCGTCGGCAGTGATCTGATCGTGCTGATGCGTGACCAGGAGGACCATCCGGTCGGCCAGGCCGGCTCGGAGGTCCGCCATCAGAGCCCGGCTGGACTCGGCATCGAGATGAGCGCACGGCTCGTCGAGCACGACGAGATCCGCCGAGGCAAGTAGCGTTCGGGCGACAGCAACTCGCTGCCGCTGCCCGCCGGAGAGCTGTGCGCCCGCAGCGCCCAGGCCGGTGTCCAGCCCATCAGACAATTCCCGCAGCAGCGGCCCGAGCCCCACCCGGTGCAGCACCTGAGTAAGCTCATCGTCGCCAGGTCGCTCGTCCCGGCTTCGGGCGAGCAGCAGATTAGCCCGAAGCGAGGAATCGAATATGTGCCCCTCCTGCGGACACCAGGCAATCCTGCGGCTGAGCTGCTCCGGCGTCCGGCCGGCCAGGTTTTCGCCGTCCAGAAAGATCCGCCCTGCTTCCGGCTTCAGGAAGCCCATCAGGGCGCTGATCAGCGTTGACTTTCCCGAACCGGACGGCCCGGTGACGACTAGCCATTGTCCGGTACGCACCTCTGCGGTGAGGCCAAAGAACACCGGCATGGCGGCCGTCGGCCAGCGAAGGGTTAGGTCATCGAGCCGGAGCACGTGGGGCGCGGTCGCGCCGGCGCGAATCAGCGGCGGATGACCGAGGGCATCGGGCAGCGTCTGCTCGGCATCGACAAGCCTCGGCATCCGGCCAAGCAGGGCCGACAACGCCGGCCAGTTCCGGATCGCCGAGGTAATCTCACTCAGCGGCTCCACAAGTGCAAGACTGATCAGAGAACATACCGCGACGAACTCCGGCGCGAGGCTTCCCGCGGCAACTCCACGCGCGGTGACCGCCAGCATCAGGAACGCGCCGGCGTAACACGAGACAATCACCAGCCCGTGCGCGGCACCAAGCGCCCAGGCGCCGCGTTTGGCTTCCGCGGTCGCGGATTCGTCCAGGGTGCGGAGTTCACCGGCGATGCTCTTTCCCCGGCCGTTGGCGGCGAGGTCTTCCGCCGCGAGAACGATCGCGGCAAGCCGACGAAGCACGGTGGAACGAATCAGCAGCTCTCCCCTGCTGGCCGCCCGATCCGCCCACAAGCCGGCCAACGGCGCGACCAGCACGCAGACGAAGACCACAACGCCGAGCACAGCAGCGGCAGGGGGGTAGATCGCCGCCAGCGCAACGATTGCGGCCAGCCCGGTCAGCAGTCCGACAAGCGGCGGCAGCACCGTGCGGGGCGCAACGTCGCGCACGTCGTCGACCGTGCCGACCAGCTGCTCCACGACGCCTTCGGACCGAAGCAGCCGACGATCACGCATTCCCTGCCGGCTAAGCGTCTGCCACAACCGGACTCGTAAATCGGTGAGCGAGCTCAGCAGCGAGTCGTGAAGCCACAGGCGTTCGCAATAGCGCAGGACTGAGCGGGCTATTCCGAAGAAGCGAACCGCGACTATCGCCACCAGCAGGTACAGGATCGGCGGCTGCTGGCTGGCCCGGACAATCAGCCACCCCGAGGTCGCGGTCAGTGCGATCGCCGCGGCGGAGGCCAGTACGCCCGCGACGACGGCGGCGATGAACTGTGGCCGCCAGGGCTGCAGGACGCTCAGCAAGGCAGGCAGCGTACCTGCGGCTTCGTTTCGCGGTTGTGGCACGGCAGGAGGCCCGGGCGGCAACTGCGCAGAGGACGGCAGCTGGCCGGAGGGCAGCAGCTGGCCGGTCGGCGGCCGTTGGTCGGATCCGACGCCTGCGCGGCGGCCGTTCGACCGTACCGCCGAGCCGGAAACTGGCACGACGACATCCGCCAGCTCGATCACCTCGTCGCTGTGTGCCACAACGATCATCGTGGCCCGGCCGCGGAGGCCAACGAGCACGTCGCGGATCACCTGAGCGGTCACCGGGTCAAGATGTGCCGTCGGCTCGTCCAGCAGAACGGTGTCCGCTCCGGCTTCCACCCTGGCCAGCACGCGCGCCATCCCTAGCCGGCGCAGTTCGCCTGGACTCAGCGTGGCCGGATGCCGGTCAAGCAGCTTGTCCACCTGAACCTGGGCAGCAATCGACGCGATCGCCCGTTGGTCGCGGTGGCCCAGGTAAAGCTCCACCTCGGCTCGCACGGTTTCGGCGAAACTCAGCGGAGTCTGTGGAAGCCAGGCGATCCGGTCCGGGTCCGGTCCCGATATCTGCCCGCTCACCCTGGTGGAGTCCGAATCGCCGAGCAAGCCGGCGATCGCCGCCAGTACCGTCGATTTGCCTGCGCCGCTTTCCCCGGTCAGGGCCAGCATCTGGCCGGATCGTAGCCGGAAGCTCAGGTTATCGACGGCAGGATGCTTCCGATCGGGATAGCGAACAGTGAGTCCCTGGACCACCAGCCCGGCCGTGCCCGGACTCGCCGCATCCGGCGTCGTTGCCGCCACTGCCGATGTGGACGTCGGCGTGTCCAACAGGTTCTGCACCCGCCGATAGGCCTCGACACCGTCCTCGGCGGCGTGATGGGCTGCGCCGACCTCGCGGAACGGCAGGAAGCACTCCGGTGCGAGGATCAGGGCTAGCAGGCCGACTTCCAGCGGCATGTCCCCATGCACGAGACGAACGCCGATAAAGACGGCGACGACGGCAACCGAGATGGTCGATATCAGCTCCAGCGCCAGCGATGAGAGGAAGGCGACCCGGAGGGTTCCCATCGTGCGGTGCCGGTAGTCATCCGCGACCCTGCGCAGCGCAGTTGTCTGTTCGGCGGCACGGCCGAGCCCGACCAGTACCGGAAGTCCTCGGGCGAGCTCGACCAGATGGCTGGATAGCCGGTCGAGCGAGTTGGCCGCCGCGCCAACTCTTTCCTGAGTATGCTGCCCGATCAGAATCATGAAGATCGGCACCAGCGGAATCGTCAGCACGATAATCAGCGCGCTGACCCAGTCGGCGAAGAGAATCCGGGCGCCGACGAGCAGCGGAACGGTGGCTGCGCCGACCAGCGCTGGCAGGTAGACGGTGAAGTACTTGTCCAGATCATCCAGCCCTCGTCCGGCGAGTGAGGCGAGTCCACCCGCTCTGACCTCGAGATCACGGCCGCCACGCAACATCAGCCGGGTAACCAGCCGGTCCCGCAGTTCCTGTTTGACCCCGATCGCAGTCCGTCGCGCAACTACCTGAGTGGCCCAGCTCGCACCGGCCCGAAGCACAGCAGCGGCGAGGCCGGCCAGGATGGCCTGACGCCAGGCGGCGCTGTCTGCCTCGATGACCCCGACGATTCCGGCTGCCAGCGCACCGGCCAGGACGACCAACGACAGCGCCTTCGCCGCGCCCAGCACGCCGATCAGGTACAGCGATGTCCTCGCTGTCGGCGATACCCCGGCGCCGGGAATTCTCTCGACTATGGAGGGCATGCCCGGCTCAGACCGCCGCAGGCAACGAATGCGGTTCCGGAATGCTCTCGATTTTCAGTCGCTTCCGGAACACCCAATAGGTCCACGACTGGTACGCAAGCACAAGCGGCACACCGAAGCAGGCGACGATCGACATCAGGCCGAGAGTGTAATCGGAGGCTGCGGCCGAACCAACGGTCAGGCTGTTCGCGGGGTCGAGCGTCGATGGCAGGACCACCGGGTAGACGTTGCTGAAGATGCTCCCGGTGACGCCCAACAGGAATATTGCCTGGGCGGCAAATGCCTGCCCCTCGCGTCCGGCCCGGCTGCGTGCCCAGCAGATGGCCGCCGCCGCCACCGCGACCACGATAAGTGCCAGTCCGGCGGGCTTGCCGGACTGCAGCTGCACCGCGACAGCCCAGCCGATCAGCGGGAGCAGCAGGAGCGGCAGCAGCCGCAGTGCGAATCCGCGGGCCCGGTGACGCATCTCGCCGTCTGTCTTCAGGCTGATGAAGAATGCCGCGTGTGCCAGGCAGAAGCCAACGACTGCCAGGCCGCCGAGCACCGCGTACCAGCTGAACCAGGAGAAAGGCCCGCCAACCCGGTCTCCGTTAGCGTTGAGCGGCAGTCCGGTCGTGGTGATGGCGAGTGCCATGCCCACCCCGAAAGCGGCAAACAGCGAGCCAAGCGACAGCCCCCAGTCCCAGCGCGCACGCCAGCTGCTCGAGTTGATCTTCCCGCGGTACTCGATCGACACCGCACGGAATATCAACGCCAGCAGCACCAGCAGCATCGGGAGGTACAGTCCGGAGAACAGGGATGCGTACCAGAGCGGGAAGGCCGCGAACGTCGCGCCGGCCGCGGTGATCAGCCACACTTCGTTTCCGTCCCAGACCGGGCCGATCGTGTTGAGCAGCAGCCGGCGCTCCTGCTCATTCCGGGCGACCAGCTTCATGAACATGCCGACGCCCAGGTCGAAGCCCTCAAGGAAGAGGTAGCCGGTCCACAGAACCGCGATCAGAATGAACCAAACGGTTGGCAGGAATTCCATCGTCAGTTTCCCTCGTTAGTAGGCACTCGTTAGTAGGCGAAGGCGAGAACGTCATCGTCTTTTTTTGCGTCCGGGTCCGGTTGGTGCACAAGTTCCGGCATCGCAGAGGCCACACCTGAGCGCACATACCGGGTCAGCAGTTTCAGCTCAACAACCATCAGCAGGCCGTAGACGAGCGTCAGGACAATCAGCGAGACAAGTACCTCTGCGAAGCTCACCCCCGGCGAGACCGCTGCGGCGGTGAACATGAACACGCCGTCGACGCCGCTTGGATCCGGATTGGGCGCGACGACGAACGGCTGCCGGCCCATCTCGGTGAAGATCCAGCCGGCCGAGTTCGCGATGAACGGCGCGGCGATTCCGAGCACGGCCAGGCGCATCAGCCATTTGCTTTTCGGCACAGTGCCCTTGCGGGTTATCAACAGAGCGACGGCGGCGGCAAAGGCTGCCAGCGCTCCAAATCCGATCATCAGCCGGAAGCCCCAATAGGTGACCTCCATGACCGGCACGAAGTCCACCGTGGTCCCCGCCCGCTGGCCGTACTTGGGATCGTCGGGGATGGTTGTGCCGTAGGCGGACTCGTACTCGGGGATCAGGTCGTTGACGCCCTTGACCTCGGTGCTGAAGTCACCATGGGCGAGGAATGACAGCAGGCCGTGGATTTCGACGATATTGGTGACGTCGTCGCAATCCTTCGAGCCGAGGTCGCCGACCGAAAGCACCGAGAAGCTGGTGCCCGAGTGGCAGGCCGCCTCTGCCGACGCCATCTTCATAGGTTGCTGCTCAAACATCAGCTTTCCCTGGATGTCGCCAGTTGCCGCGACGCCGGCGAACGCGATGACCGCGATCCAGGCGCCGATCCGCAGCGAACGGAACCAGACCCGGTAGTCACAGGCGTCCCTGTTGGCGCCCGTATCGCCGCCCGCTTCGCCGACGACAACCCGGCCATTGTCATCGACTGTGTCGATGCCGGTCTGGCGACGCCGCCACAGATGGAACCAGGCGATGCCGAGCAGGAACGCTCCGCCGACCGCGAGCGAGCCGACGATGGTGTGACTGAACGCGACGAGTGCCGTGTTATTGGTGAATACCGCCCAGGCGTCTGTCATCTGCGGCCTGCCGTCGACCATCGTCACCCCGACGGGATGCTGCATCCACGAATTGGCAACGATGATGAAGTAGGCCGAGACAACGGAACCGATGACGGCAATCCACAAGCAAGCGAGATGGATCCTGGCCGGCAGCCGCTTCCAGCCGAAAATCCACAGGCCAAGGAAGGTCGATTCGATGAAGAAGGCCAGCAGTGCCTCCATCGCCAATGGCGCGCCGAATACGTCGCCGACGAATCTGCTGTACTCACTCCAGGCCATGCCGAATTGGAACTCCTGCACGATTCCGGTGGCCACACCCAGGATGAAGTTGATCAGGTAGAGCTTGCCCCAGAACTTCGTCATCCGCAGGTATTGCTCCTTAGCCGTTCGCACCCACAGCGTGTTGAACAGCGCGACGATCGGGCCCAGGCCGATGGTCAGCGGAACCATCCAGAAGTGATAGACGGTGGTGATGCCAAACTGCCAACGGGCGATTTCGAGCGGGTCCATCGACGACTCCAGCCAAGAGAATTGAGTTCTACATGCTGTAGAAGATGCTACTACGGCACTTTGGCCTTTTCCACATCACTACCGCCTCCCGGGTGCCGCTGAACCTGCTGGCCTCTACCTGTCGTAGAATGGGCGTGAGAAGCTGATAACCGAAAGCAGCACGCCGGTAAGTGCCGGAAGCGCTGACTTGGAGTTTTGACATAAATGGAGTCTGTGTGGGAACTCTTGGCGAACTGGAACGAAGCGCCATGGACGTCTTGTGGAGCGCTGAAAGCGGACTGTCGGCGACGGAGCTCCGTGACGCGCTCGCCGACCGCGATCTCGCACTGACAACGGTGCACACAGTGCTTTCCCGATTGGAAGCGAAGAACTTCGTCGTCCGGGAACGTTCTGTGCGTCCGCACCGGTATCAGGCTGCCTCGTCGCGCGAGGAACACGTCGCCGAGCTGATGCACGAAGTTCTCGGTCAGGCACCCGATCGCGAGGCTGTACTTGCCCGCTTCATCGGCTCTGCATCCAATGACGAGACTGATTTGCTTCGGCGGCTGTTGACGCATCTGGACCCGCGTAGCCGTCGAACCGACCGTCCCGCCAGCTAACGTATGCCACGCCTCTCCTAGTCGCCCGCTATGGCGACGATAGGTCTCTTACTCGCGGCGCTCGCCATTATTCTGGCGTGGCCCGCTCCCCTGTTGCTCTCCAGGTCACGCTGGCCCGATCGTGACCCGCTGGCCGCCCTCGTCCTCTGGCAGGCAATCGGCCTGGCCGGAGGACTCTCCATGATCGGCGCCGGCCTGGTCTTCGGGGTGGCGCCGCTGGGCGACAACCTCCCCCACGCGCTCGGCCGCCTGGCGCACAATATTCTGACCGGTTCTCCATTCCGAGGGCTTGGAGTCGGGCACTGCATCGTGCTGATCGTCGCGGCCCTGCTGGCAGTCCGGCTCGCCGGAACCCTGGTCTGGAGCTTCCTGCAGACGATCCGGCACAGACGCCGGCACCGCGAACTGCTCGCCCTGCTGTCAAGTCCGTCGCCGAGCCATCCACGGACCAGGGTGCTCGAGCTTGAGCTGCCTGTCGCCTACTGCCTGCCGGGGAACAAGGCGACGACTGTGCTGTCCGCGGGCCTGGTCGAGCTGCTGAAACCGGGTGAACTCCACGCCGTGATCGCGCATGAGCGGGCCCATCTGCGACAGCGCCATGACCTGCTCGTGTTGCCATTCGTGGCCTGGAAGCAGGCCCTTCCGTTTCTTCCGACCCCCGTGGTCGCACACAGGAGTGTCACCGCGCTGGTCGAGATGCTGGCGGACGACCAGGCCTGCCGCAACAACGACCGGCTCATCCTGGCCAACGCAATCGCGCAGACCACGTCTGCCCGCGAGCTGGCCGGAAAAGTTGGCGTCGTCGCCGATGACACTGTGATCGCGGCGCGAGTGCACCGGCTCCGGGTCGACGAATCCACGCTGGCAGTTCCGGTTCGGGCCGCTATCCTGCTCGGCTCGATCGCGCTGTTCGCCGTGCCCACCGCACTGCTGTGGGCTCCGATGTTCGGCTAGCTCAGGGCGTAGATCGGACTGACTGCTGGCTGCGACGCTGCTAGCTCAGGCGTCGATCCGCTCCCGGTCGAGGTCATCCGCTCCGGTCACAATGAACTCCTTGCGCGGGGCGACGTCAGAGCCCATCAGCAACTCGAACGTCTTTTCCGCCGCGGCGGCATCGGCGATCTGCACCCGGCGCAGCGTGCGCGCCCTTGGGTCCATCGTGGTCTCCGCCAACTGGTCTGCGTCCATCTCGCCGAGGCCCTTGTACCTCTGGATCGGTTCCTTGTAACGCCGGTTGGACCGGTTCAGTTTCTTCACCAGGGCGTGCAGTTCGGCTTCCGAATAGGTGTAAACAACCTCGTTCGGCTTCGATCCGGAGTTAATGATCTCGATCCGGTGCAGCGGCGGCACTGCGGCATACACGTTGCCCGCGTCGACGAGCGGCCGCATATAGCGAAAGAACAGTGTGAGCAGCAACGTACGGATATGCGCGCCATCCACATCGGCATCCGTCATGATGACGACCTTGCCGTAACGGGAGGCATCGATGTCGAAGCTGCGCCCCGAGCCGGCGCCGATCACCTGGATAATCGCCGCGCACTCGGTATTGGACAGCATGTCGCCCACGCTGGCCTTCTGCACGTTGAGGATCTTTCCCCGGATCGGCAGCAGAGCCTGATGCTCCGAATTACGCGCCGCCTTTGCCGTTCCCATCGCCGAATCGCCCTCGACGATGAAGAGTTCAGAGGTGCGCAGATCGGATTTCCGGCAGTCGTAGAGCTTGGCCGGAAGCGAGGAGGATTCAAGCGCCGTCTTCCGACGCTGGGTTTCCTTGTGCATTCGCGCCGAAATACGCGACTTCATCTCCGCGACGACCTTGTCCAGCAGCTGGGAGGCCTGTTGCTTCTCCTGCCGCTTGGACGAGGTCAGGATCGCGTTCAGCTCAGTTTCGACAACCTTGGAAACAATTGAGCGCACGGCGGATGTGCCAAGCACTTCCTTGGTCTGTCCCTCGAACTGGGGCTCAGCCAGCCGGACAGTGACCACAGCGGTCAGCCCGGCAAGCACATCGTCCTTGTCCAGCTTGTCGTTGCCTGCCTTCAGCTTGCGGGAGTTCGCCTCGACGTTTTTCCGCAGTGTCTTCAGTAGCGACTGCTCGAAGCCAGCGAGGTGGGTGCCGCCCTTGGGTGTGGCAATGATGTTGACGTAGCTCTTCACCGTTGTGTCATAGCCGGTGCCCCAGCGTACGGCGATGTCGACATCTGCGACCCTTGAGGTTTCCTTGGACACCATGTGTCCCTTATCGTCCAGAACCGGCACAGTTTCGGTGAAGTTCCCCGAGCCCTGCAGCCGCCAGACGTCGGTGAGTGGCGGATCGATCGCCAGGAAGTCAGCGAACTCGGCGATTCCACCCTCGTGGAAGAACACCTCTTCGCGCGGCTTCTCCGGTTCACCGTCCAGCGGCGCCGGACGTTCACGGAGGTCGTTGACCACGATGGTTAGTCCCGGAACCAGGAACGAGGTCTGCCGGGCGCGATCGGCAAGTTCCTGATAGGAGAACTTCGCACCGGCGATGAAGATCTGTTCGTCGGCCCAGTAGCGGACCCGGGTGCCGGTCAGCCCCCGCTTGGCCTTGGCTGCCACCGCGAGGATCGAGCCATCGACGAAGGGACTGAACCGTGAATCGGGCTTACGCCCTTGACCCTTGTCGTCGAACGTGCCCGGTTCACCGCGGCGAAAGCACATCCGGTGCACCTTGCCATTGCGGGTCACGTCAACATCCAGCCGGGCTGACAGTGCGTTGACCACGCTCGCCCCGACGCCGTGCAGGCCACCGGAGGCGGCATATGATCCACCGCCGAACTTGCCGCCGGCGTGCAGTTTGGTGAAGACGACTTCGACGCCGGTCAGGCCGGTCTTGGGTTCGATATCGACCGGGATGCCTCGGCCGTTGTCCGAGACCTCAACCGATCCATCGGCATGCAGCACGATCTCGATCCGGTCGCAGTGTCCGGCTAGGGCTTCATCGACCGAGTTGTCGATGATTTCCCAGAGGCAGTGCATGAGTCCACGGGAGTCCGTTGAGCCGATGTACATGCCGGGGCGTTTGCGTACCGCCTCCAGGCCTTCGAGCACCGAAAGGTGGCGGGCAGTGTATGCCGCCCCTGATGTTGTTGACGTCAAAGAAGTTCCTCCTGGATACCAGCCTACTGTCGGCCACCGACAGTAGGGCGAATGCCGCGCCGCCATGCCCTTGAACGAGGGGGAAAATACGCGCTAGGCGAACTCGTCGCCTGACAGGACTAATCGGCGAGCAGCGCATGTTACTAATGAGGCAGAGCATTTCGACGGATAGGAGATCACAATGACTGACTCAGCAACACTAGAGGCACCCCTGACCGTCGCCGATCGCTGCGACCAGTGCGGAGCACAGGCTTTCCTCCGGGTACACCTGAACTCGGGCGAACTCCTGTTCTGCGCGCACCACGGCCGCAAGCACCAGGACGCCCTGCGGGCAACCGCCGTTCGGGTTCAGGACGAGACCGACAAGCTTGTCGAGAACGTCTGACGTTCGCCGAACCGACGTGACATGAAGGTCGCCGGCCGGCTCGGCGCGTTGGGCACCGTGGGATTACTCGTAGTCCTCGGGGCCTGCGCGTCGACGCAGACCGATGCGCCACCCACGGTTGCGCCCACCGACTCGAGGCCCTCCACAACGGGCGCCAGCCAGCAACCCAGCGACCAGAGCTCCGCCTCCGGACGGCCGGAGCGGCCCGAGCCAGCAGAAACAGAATCAGATCCACCAGAGGCGCTCGCCGGCCTGACCGTGGCGCTCGACCCCGGCCACAACGGCGGCAACGGCCGTCATCCGGCAAAGATCGCCGAACAGGTTCCGGATGGTCGCGGTGGCACAAAGGCCTGTAATACGACGGGAACCTCCGCCCGCACCGGCTACCCGGAACACAAATTCACCTGGGATGTCGCGAAGCGCACCCGCGAGCTGCTCGAAGACGCGGGCGCCAAGGTCGTGATGACCCGCGACAACGACAAGGGCGTGGGCCCCTGCGTCGACAAGCGCGGCAAGTTCGCCGCCGCGCAAGATGCCGACATCATGGTCAGTATCCACGCCAACGGCTCGGACAACGCGGCGGCGAAGGGATTCCACGTCATCGTCGCGCATCCCGCACTCAACAAGTCCCAGGGCAAGGACTCCGAAGCCGTCGCCGAAGCAATGGCCAAAGCGATGAACGGAGCCGGATTCCCGGTCAACGCCAACTACGGGAAGGACGGCATCGTCAAGCGGCCGGACCTCGCGGGACTAAACCACGCCAGCAGGCCCGCCGTGATCGTTGAATGCGGCGAGATGCGAAACCCGGACCAGGCAGCAGAAATGGATTCCCGGGCCGGCAGGCAAAAATACGCTGCGGCCCTTGCCGACGGCGTTCATCGCTGGGCGGACACGAGGTAGCGGCCCTCAGCTCCCCCTGTGCCCAACAACCCTGAGCACAATAATGGCCACCGCCCGCGAAGGGTGGTGGCCATTATTGTGTTTGCTTAGCGTCCGGCCGACCTAGTCGAGGTAGTCCCGGAGCACCTGCGACCGGGAAGGATGGCGAAGCTTGGACATGGTCTTCGACTCGATCTGGCGAATCCGCTCCCGGGTCACCCCGTAGACCTTGCCGATCTCGTCGAGGGTCTTCGGCTGGCCATCGCTCAGCCCGAACCGCATCGACACCACACCAGCCTCGCGCTCCGAGAGCGTGTCAAGAACAGAATGCAGCTGTTCCTGCAGCAGGGTGAAGCTGACGGAATCAGCCGGCACGACCGCTTCGGAGTCTTCGATCAGGTCGCCGAACTCGGAGTCGCCGTCCTCGCCAAGCGGCGTGTGCAGCGAAATCGGCTCCCGGCCGTACTTCTGTACCTCGACGACCTTCTCAGGCGTCATGTCGAGTTCCTTGGCGAGCTCTTCCGGAGTCGGTTCACGACCGAGGTCCTGCAGCATCTGACGCTGAACCCGGGCAAGCTTGTTGATCACTTCGACCATGTGCACCGGAATGCGGATCGTACGCGCCTGGTCCGCCATGGCGCGGGTGATCGCCTGCCGAATCCACCAGGTGGCGTAGGTGGAGAACTTGAAGCCCTTGGTGTAGTCGAACTTCTCGACCGCACGGATAAGGCCCAGGTTTCCTTCCTGGATCAGATCCAGGAAGAGCATGCCGCGGCCGGTGTAGCGCTTGGCCAGCGAGACGACGAGACGCAGGTTTGCCTCAAGCAGGTGGTTCTTGGCACGACGCCCGTCGTGAATGATCCACTTGTATTCGCGGGCCAGCTTTGGATCGAGCTTCTTGTCGTTGGCGAGCTTGTCCTCGGCAAACATCCCGGCCTCGATACGCTTGGCCAGCGATACTTCTTCCTCGGCGTTGAGCAGCGCAACCTTGCCGATCTGCTTCAGGTAGTCCTTGACCGGATCAGCGGTTGCGCCGGCTGAGACTACCTGCTGGGCAGGAGCGTCGTCGTCATCGGTCGGCGAGTAAACAAACCCGCCACTGCGCTCGACCGCCTCGGAATCCTGCTTGTCTGCCTTGGCAGCGGCTTCTTTTTCCTCGGCGTCGGCGCCTTCGGCTTCTTTGGCCTCGGAGTCCTCGGTGACGACATCGTCGGCAGCCTTGGCTTTACGCCCCCGGCGAGCGGCCGGCTTGGCAGCTGCCGCGGTCTTTTCGGCATCGATGGCAGCAGGCTCGGTCGCCGCTACCGATTCGTCCGGCGCCGCGGCATCCTTCGCCACCTTTTTTGCAGCGGTCTTGGCAACGGGAGTCTTCGCGGCAGTCGTCTTCTTCACTGCCGGCTTCTTCGCGGCCGTGGGTGTGCGAGTGGTTGCGCTAGCCGTTGTCTTCGTGGCAGTGCCCTTCTTCGAGCCGCCTGATAGGGCGGACGCAGTCTGTTGTCTTGTCGTACTCCCGGCCGCGGGCTTAACAGCAGCGGAACCGTCCTGAGGCTTACTGGCGCTTGATCCTGATGGGGAATTCGGCACGGATAAACCTTTCGGTCGCGGAGCGAAAACGTGTTTGGGCGTCACTGGCGCGTAACACCACTAAGACCCATGTCAAGGCATCAAAATCGAAAAACGCGTGGCTATTCGATGATGTCCTGACCGGGTCAACGCTTTATTGTGCCATGTTGTTCCCACGATGAGCTAATCGCCGCGGCCTGATGCCGGGTCTTTCGCACCGGAATCACCTTCCTCAAGCGGCGTCCAACGGCAGGGGTTTCAGGCTGCCGGGCCTGGCGATTTCACCGCCAGAACGGGGCAGCCAGCGTCGAGCAGGATGCGCTGCGCGTTCGCGCCGAGGATCAGCTTTCCGACCGGATTTCGCTTACGCAGCCCGATCACTATCAGCTCGCCATCATGCTGTTCGGCGGCGGCGATGAGTGACTCAGCGGGGTCCTCGTCATCGGCAGGATCGATGACTTCCGCCGCGACCGAAGCGTCGGCAAGAACCTGAGCGACCTTCTCGTCCTGCGCCGGTTCACCTTCCGACGCCGCTGCCGATGAGCTCCGGTTAACGATCACCACGTTGCTTGCCCGGAGCCTGGCCTCCTCGAGCGCCCGGTCAAGAGCCGCATGCCCCTCGGGCGTCGGGAGATATCCAACAATGATCGACATGTGTCCTCCAAGACAGACTGTGCAACCAACATATCCTCTCGGGGCTGGTTTCGGCTGCGGTTAGCGCGGCTGCATCACCCATGCCGGCATCAGTGCGTTGGACACGGCGGTCTCCATCAGTACGGCCAAACGGTATTCCGGGTCAATTTGCAGCGCCTGATCCAGGAGGTGTCCGGCCGCCGAACCGTGACCTCGCGCCCATTCGATCCACGCCAGCACTGTCAGGCACGGCGGCCGGTGCTCGTCGTCGAAGCATGCGGCGCAGTGTCTCAGCAGACGTTCCGCGAGCCGGAGCCGCGACTCAGCTGGCGGCTCATCGAGGGCTCCGGCGATCCCGGCGGCAATCCGGGTGACTTCCGGGCCACCACCCCGGGTGGCTACCGCCTTGACCAGATCGGGTTCCGCCTCGTCGTCGCCTGATCTGCCTCCCCAGCCGGCGATGTCGACCAGCACCGCGTCGCGGATCCATGAGTCGCAGAGGGCGACCGCGAGACGCCCCAAGAGTGACGCCGCCGGTTCAGTGCCGTTCTGAAACCGCTGCATTGCGTCACGCCACCGATCGATGGACCGGGCAGCCCACATCTCGTGCCGGCCCTGGACGATCTCCGATCTGCGCCAGTCAGCCGCCAGGAGCGCCGCCTTGGCGACCGATTCACGGCGCGCCTCTGACACCGCTGGCAGCTCCAGCATTTCGGCCACGCTTGCCGCGGCCACCTGGCCGGCGAAAATCATTTGAGCGCTCACCGAACTGTCGGTCAGCTGCTCCAATGGACGACCTCGGGCCGGACAGCAGGCAGCGTCGTCGCAGAGCAGCGATCCCCAGCCGTGCTCACCCACCCAGAAGACGTCGAAGGCTTCCCGCCCCGCAGTCTCGAGCGCTTCTTCCAGCAGGCGTGCCGACGCTTTCGCCTGATCGCCCTGCTCCTCGAGGTTCAGGTCACTGTAGATAATGGCAATGACCGCATTGGCCTGGCGATCCGGGTCCAGGGCGTGGGCGTAGGCATTGGCGGCGGCCTGGGACAGGCCGGTAGCAGTATCGGGCGGGTAGTCCAGCCTGGCGGTCAGGCCGATCCGAAACTCCCGGCCGGTGCGCCGGACGGCCGCCAGCACGAGAGAGTCCCGCGGCCGGAAACCCAGATGGTACGGAACCCAGGCAATCAGGTCCCGGGGTTCCCGCAGGGTTATCGCCGTAGTCGTTGAAGTGTCCATCGGCTAAGCGTCACCCTCACCGCGGCCGCAGTGGGCAGCTGTGGAGAAATCGGCCCGATCGGGCCACTACCGATGTGGCTGTGCCGACAAGTGGGGATGCCAACCGCTGCCGGTATGGAAAGCTAGGCCTATGCCCCGCCCGATAACTCCCACTCCCGTGCCCGGGGAATATCCGATCAGCACCGGCACGGCAAAGCTGGTTGCCGACGCCGGCGAGGCCGGCTCCTGGACCTTGTGGGTCAACGGGGTGCCAAGTTCACACATCGTCATCGGCGCCCCGGAACGCCTCGAGTTCGAATACATGGACTGGATCGCGAAGATTCTGGAACAGGTGTCGCCGGCACCGGACGCGGTCCGCGCCCTGCATCTCGGAGCAGCCGGCTGTGCACTGCCGCGATACATCGAAGCCACCCGGCCGGGCTCACGGCAGCTTGCGGTCGAGATCGACGCCAGGCTGGCCGAGCTGGTGCGGGATTGGTTCGACGTACCACGCGCACCACTTGTCAAGATCAGGGTCGGCGATGCCGGCCAGGTTGTCCGGGATCTGCCCGAGAATCGATACGAGATCATCATCCGGGACGCGTTCAGCGCCGAGACCACGCCCGTCCACCTCGCCGACACCGCCTTCTTCGAACAGGTGCTGCGGGTGGCAGGCCCGAACGGGATCTATCTGGCCAACGTCGCGGACAAGCCTCCGCTCAAGGCTGCCAAGGCGGAGATCCGCAGGCTGTTCGAGGTGTTCGAGCACGTTATCGTCGCCGCCGAGCCGGCGCAGCTCAAAGGTCGCCGCTATGGCAATTTGGTTGCGATGGCTTCGGCCCTTCCGCTGCCGGCGACCGAGATCGGCCGGGCGCTTCGAAACGGCGCAGCACCTGCCAGGGTGCTCTCCGGGACGGAACTGCAGCGGTTCTGCGCCGTTCCGGCTTAGGCTAAGCGCTAGGACCTGCGGTTCTGCCGACGTTGCCGGCCGGCGGCCAGCTCCCGGCGCAGCGCCTCCATGATTGGCGGAACCCGCACTCCCATGGCCGCCATCTCCGCCCGGGCCTTCGCCCTAGAACTGATGATTCCCCAGACGCCGATCCCGAACAACAGGAACTGCACCGACAGCGCTAGCTTGAAGTGCGAGAGCTGATAGAGATCGCCGCCCCAGGCTCGCTGGCTGAGGTCCAGCAGCAGCCCGATCAGATACATCGCCACGAGAGCGGCAATGAAACCACCCACGTTCACCACTCCGGAGGCGGTACCCTGGCGGCTCGGCGGGTTGAAGGTCCTGGCGAAGTCGAAGGCGATCATCGAGCCAGGGCCGGAGACCGAGAGCACCAGCAACATGATCACGATCAGCCAGAATGGAGCGCGGCCCGGCCAGAGCAGAACGGCGGCCCATGCGGCCATCGTTGCAAAGACGATTGCCAGCACCAGCCATGATCGGCGCAGCGGATGCCGGGCTACCAGGCGTCCGGTGATCGGGCCGGCCGCCAGCGCAGACACGGCGTAAAGGCTCAGCAGGCCGGACGCCATTGCCGTGCTCATGCCCTGCCCGGAAACCAGGAACGGCACGCCCCAGAGCAGAACGAACATGGTTCCGCTGAACGGCGTGGTGAAATGCGTCCAGAGTCCAAGCTGTGTGCCGGGATGCCGCCAGGTAGCGACCACGCTGTGCCAGACCTCCCGCACCGTCTGGGCGGGTCCGCTCGGTACTGCATCCGCAGGCATTCGCAGCACTGCCACCGCAATGATGACGGCGAGGGCGGACAACGCGGCTGCGGAAAGGAATGCCGTGGTCCAACCCGCCGTGTGCAGCAGCCAGACGAACGGCACCGCACTGAGTATCTGGCCGAGCTGGCCGACGAGTCCGGTGAGCTGGGTGAACACCGGCACCCGGCTCGGCGGGAACCAGGCAACGACGAGGCGGAGAACGGCGATAAATGTGAATGCGTCACCCGCACCGACGAACAGCCGGCCGACGATGGCCCACAGCACCTCGGGGGCGAAGGCGAGCACAGCCTGACCAAGCGCCATCAGCGCCGCACCCGCGGCGACGAGAATCTTGGGTCCCCAGCGGTCGACCAGGACGCCGACCGGAATCTGCAGCCCGGCATACACCAGCAACTGGATCACTGTGAACATCGACAGCACCGAGGCGGATGCGTGGAAGCGCTCTGTGGCCTCCAGCCCGGCAACGCCGAGACTTGTCCGTTGCAGAACCGCGATCAGGTATGCGAAGACGCCAACTGCCCACAAGGAGTAAATCTTCAGGGTTTGATTCTGTGGGTTCTGTGAGTGGGTTTCCGGCACTGCCCCATTCTCCCCCAACGACACACGGCCACGTATCGCCACCCTGCCAGTAAACTCTTTGGCTTTACCGGGCATACTGGATGGCTGGAATAGAAGGGTCATTATGGGTGGCACACAAGCCGAGATCGACGTCGAACAAGCTAACCTTGATCAACTCTATGGCCGCTTGGACGCGCTCAGAATCGACGCGAATCAGCGTCTGGCAAGCATTAGAAGAACCTCTCCCGGCGGAAACCATCAGGCCCGGTCGGAACGCGATGCGTTCGCGACCCTGTACGAAGACCAGATTGTCCGGCTGAACAGCGCGGAGGATCGACTCTGCTTCGGACGTCTCGATCTCGCGGACAGCACTGTTCCCCGCTATATCGGGCGGATCGGGCTATCCGACGAGGATCAGCAGCGGCTGCTGATCGATTGGCGTGCGCCGGCGGCCGAGCCGTTCTATCAGGCGACGAGTGGTTCGCCGGCCGGAGTGGCCCGACGCAGGCACCTGATCACCCGAGGACGGTCGGTCACCGGGATCGAGGACGACGTCCTCGACCTCGGCGCGCTCACCGATTCACAGCGGGCCGAACTCAGCGGCGAAGGCGCCCTGATCGCCGCGCTCGAATCGAATCGGACCGGAAGGATGGGCGATATCGTCGCGACCATCCAGTCCGAGCAGGACAGGATCATCAGGCGGGAGATGGCTGGGGTGCTCGTCGTCCAGGGTGGACCAGGCACCGGCAAAACCGCGGTAGCCCTGCACCGCGCGGCCTACCTGCTCTACAAGCACCGGGAGCGGATAGCGCGTTCCGGTGTCCTGCTGGTGGGGCCGAGCCCGGTCTTCCTGCGCTACATCGAACAGGTGCTGCCCTCGCTCGGCGAAACCGGCGCAGTGCTGACAACCGCGGGCAACCTGTTCCCAGGCGTCGAAACCAATCGGCACGACGGCCCCGAGGTGGCTGCGCTCAAGGGTGATGCCCGGATGGCTCGCGTGCTCCGGCGCGCGATCGCCGCCCGGCAGCGGATACCCGAGGCCGACCAGGATCTCGATGTGGAGGGCCGGATCGTCACACTGACTCGTGCCGCGGTCCGCTCCGCCCGGGAGAAGGCGCGCCGGACCAATCTGCCCCATAACGAGGCCAGGGTCACGTTCGTCAAACAACTGCTGCGCCAGCTCACCGACCAGCTCGGCGAGGCGATCGGCGGGACGATCGACCAGGGCGATCGCGCCGAACTGCTGAACGACGTCCGCTCATCACGGGATGTGCGAATTGCGTTGAACCTCGCCTGGATGCCGTTGATACCGCAGAAGTTCGTCGCCGACCTGTTCGCTCATCCAGAACGGCTTGCCGCAGCCACGCCGGAGTTCAGCAGCGCCGAGCGAGAGCTGCTGGGCCGCGACGCCGGCGCGCCATGGACGGTGGAAGACGTACCCCTGCTGGATGAGGCGGCGGAGTTGATCGGCGAAGATCCGCAGGCCAGCGCCCGGGCCGAGCAGGATCAACAGGCGGACAGCGCCGAGCAGCTGAAGTACGCACAGTCGGTCCTGGAGATGACTGGAACTGAAGAGTACCTCACTGCCGGTTCCCTGGCCGAGCGGTTCGCCAACAACGGACGGCGGATCACCACAGCCGAACGCGCCACGGAAGACCGCACCTGGGCGTACGGCCATCTGGTCGTGGACGAGGCGCAGGAGCTCTCCCCGATGATGTGGCGACTGTTGTTCCGGCGGGTGCCGAGCAGGTCGGCAACACTGGTCGGCGATATCGCCCAGACGTCTTCGCCGGCCGGCACCCGCGACTGGGCACAGGTCCTGGCGCCGCATGTCGGCAATCGCTGGCAGCTGGAAGAACTGACGATCAACTACCGAACGCCGGGCCAGATCATGAAACTGGCCGCCGAAACAATCACCGCCGACTTCCCGGACCTGCCAGTTCCGTCCTCGGTTCGGGAGGGCAAATGGGCACCGGATATCGAAAGGTTCGCCGATGACGCGTCCCTGCTCGCCGCGCTGCCCACGCGGCTACGGCACGAAAAGGCGTTGCTGGACGGTGGCAAGATCGCGGTGATTGCACCGGACTCGCTTCTTCGGCAGGTGCACGACGCAATCGGAGCGGACGGGATCACTCTCGGTGTCGGACCGGGCGGACTCGACGCCGATATCGCCCTGATGTCGCCGACCGACGTCAAGGGCCTGGAGTTCGACGGTGTCCTCGTTGTGCAACCCGGCACGATCCGGGGTACCACCGCGGGCGGGCTCGGAGACCTGTACGTTTCGCTGACCAGGCCGACCCAGCGCCTCGCCGTCGTGACCACCGACGACTTCGGTCAATCGGTTTGAGCGGCGCGGACGCCGTGACGGCTGGTGCCGTCTGGGACCAGGTCGTGTCACGGCTGGGGCATATCGACCTGGGCCTGCTGGACAGCTCAAGCCTTAATGCCACCCTAATCGGCAGCGTAGTCGTGGGCATCATCCTGTGTGCCTCGAGTCAGGCGTGGGGTGTCTTCCGAATCGTCGTCACTGTCGTGCATGAGCTTGGCCACGCGCTCATCGGCCTGCTGACCGGGCGCCGCCTGCACGGGATCACGGTCCGCCGAGACATGTCCGGCGAAACTGTCACCTCTGGTCGTACCCGCGGCCCCGCGATGGTTGTCACCAGCTGGTTCGGCTACCCCGTTCCGGGTCTGGTCGGCATCGCACTGGTCGGAAGCGCATCAACTGGCTGGGCGGCTCCGGTCATCGCAATTCTGCTCCTGATTATGGTCTTCGTACTGGTGATGGCCCGAAGCTGGTTCACCGTGTTTATCTTCCTGGTCACCACGGCTGCCCTGGCGGCCCTCTGGTGGACTGCCGAGCCAACACTGAGCACCGCAGTGCTGATCGCGTTCGGCGTGCTGCTGCAGCTCGGTGGCGGTCGCGCGGTGCTTAGTCTGATCCGGGATCATCGGCAGGGTCGTACCGGCCATTCGGACGCGGCTGCACTGGCCAGGATCACCATCGTTCCGCCCGCCGTCTGGCTCGGAAGCTTCGGCCTTGTGTACGCACTTGTGCTCTGTGGAACCGGAGCGGTGCTGGCCGGTTTCATCCCCGAACTCTAGGCAAAACAAAAGCCGCTGGTGGCAACGGCTTCCCCTCCGATGCCACCAACGGCGGTCTTTGTGCGACGCGCTATGACAAGTCGTCTGAGCTGATAGTACCGGCTTCCTGCGGGCTTTCAATAGCGGGGGTCTTCTTTGCGTCCTCGCGCAGTACTTCGATGGCCGTTTCGAAGTCTTCGAGCGAGTCAAAGCTCTGGTAAACAGAGGCAAAACGCAGGTAGGCGATCTCGTCGAGCTCGCGCAACGGGTCGAGGATGGACAGGCCGACTTCGTCCGCGTCGATCTCCGCGATTCCCATCGATCTGACAGTCTCTTCCACCTTCTGTGCCAGCATTGCGAGGTCGTCTTCGCTGACCGGCCTGCCCTGACAGGCCTTGCGCACCCCGTTGATCACCTTTTGCCTGCTGAACGGTTCCGACACTCCGGAGCGCTTGATCACGGCGAGGCTTGTCGCCTCCATCGTGGTGAATCGGCGCGAGCAGTTCGGGCATTGGCGACGCCGACGAATCGCCGTGCCGTCCTCAGATGTGCGCGAATCGACGACCCGGGAATCCGGATGCCGGCAGAAAGGGCAATGCATCAGCTCACCTCTTGTTCAAAGCGCGCGGAAACTGCTTCGCCATGCGCGGGCAGGTCCTCGGCACGGGAGAGGGTCACGACGTGGTCTGCGACCTCCCGCAGGGCCGACTTGGAGTAGTTCACAATGTGAGTCGATTTAAGGAAGCTCTGCACGCCTAAGCCCGAGGCGAAGCTTGCGGTTCCCGAGGTCGGCAGCACGTGATTGGAGCCGGCGCAGTAGTCGCCGAGGCTCACCGGTGAGTACGGTCCGATGAAGAGTGCCCCAGCATTCGTCACCCGCGCTGCCACGGCGCGCGCGTTCGCGGTCAGTATCTCGACGTGTTCACCGGCGTAGGCGTTGATCACCGCAATGCCGGCATCGAGATCGTCGACGATGATGATCGCCGACTGCGGACCGCCAAGCGCCTCGGTGACCCGGCCCGTGTGTTTCGTTGCCGCCACCCGGTCGACGAGTGCGAGGTCGACCGCGTCGGCCAGTTCCTCGGAGTCGGTGACCAGGATGGATGCCGCCGCCGGATCGTGCTCGGCCTGGCTGACCAGGTCCGCCGCGACCAGGAACGGATCGGCGCCGGCATCGGCCAGCACAGCGATTTCGGTGGTGCCGGCTATCGCGTCGATGCCGACGATATTGCGCACAACGCTCTTCGCTGCCGCGACATAGGCGTTTCCCGGGCCGGTGATCAGATCGACCGGTTCGAGGCTGTCCTGCTCGCCGTCGTAGCCATAGGCGAACGCGGCAATCGCCTGCGCTCCACCCATCGCGTAGACCTCCTGCACGCCGAGCAGTGCGGCAGCGGCCAAAACCACCGGGTGAGGCATCCCGCCGAATTCCTTTTGCGGCGGCGAGGCGATTGCGATCTGATCGACACCCGCAGTCTGCGCCGGTACGACGTTCATCACGACCGACGAGGGGTAGACCGCCAGGCCGCCCGGAACGTAGAGGCCGACCCGGGACACCGGCAGCCAGCGTTCCGTTACCTCTGCCCCTGAAGAAACGGTAGTGGTGACGTCTTCACGACGCTGGTCGGCGTGCACCAGCCGGGCACGACGAATCGATTCCTCAAGCGCGGAACGCACCTCCGGATCCAGGTCGGCAAGTGCCTGGGCAAGCCGCTCGGAGCTGACCGAAATGCTCTCCGGCCGGACCTGGTCGAATCTTTCGGTGTAATCCAGAACTGCCTCGCGGCCACCCGAACGAACGTCCTCGATCACCGGCGTCACTGCCGCGACCGCAGCCGCAAGGTTCACTGCTGCCCGCGGAACCGCGGCCCGCAGCGTTCGCCGGTCGAGGGATGCGGATCGAAAGTCAAGGCGTTTCATCACGCGCATAAGTGTACTGGCACGAGCGCCCCGGGCGAGCCGGACGGTGAACGACGGACGAGGCCGGGGGTTACAACGCGGAGATCCGCCAGGACGCACTGTGGTCGGCGCCAGCGGCAAGCCGGTCCAGGTCGCGGCCCGAGTTGAAGGCATCCGGCGGGCAACTCATCGGTTCCACTGCAAGCCCGGTCCGGCTCACCAGTGGATCCGGCAGATCGGCGGTGAATACCTGCACCCAGCCGAGCCGTGCGAACGACAGCTCCACTCCCCCGCCGTCCGGCGAATTCACCGCGACCCGGACGTCGCCGGCGGCATCGATGTCCAGCCGAGTGAAGGCGTGATCCATTTCGGTGTCGCCGATGACCCGGCGCTGCCGAAAGTCGAAAGCCGTTCCGGCAACCTGACGATCCTCACCTGGCAGCAGCCGCTCGCCGGCGGTCTCGAGATAGTCACCGGCCGGCAGGGTCAGTTCCCAGTCGTCGACGCGGCCCGGGCCGGCGACCAGATACGGATGGGCCGCGACGCCGTAGGGTGCCGGGACGGTTCCGGTGTTCCGCGAAACCACCTCGGTGCGCAGCCCTCCGGCGTCCAAGGTATAGCTGACGGTGACGTTGAGCGAGAACGGGTAGCCCTTCTGCGCCGGCAGCCGATAGCCGAGCACCACCTGGTTCGCCGATCGCTTTAGCGGCTCGAACCGCGCCCAGTCCACCAGCCCGTGGATCGCGTGCCCACGCGCCGGCTCGCTCAGCGGCAGTTGAAAGCTCTTACCGTCGAACTCGTAGTGTCCGTCGACAATCCGGTTCGGCCACGGCACCATAACGGCTCCGCGATGCGCCGGCCGAAGCTCGGACACGGCAAAGGGAACGACGAGGTCCCTGCCCTTGTGCTGCAGCAGACGCAGGCTGGCCCCGATCGCTGTGATCACAGCCCGGTAGTCGCCGAAACCTATTTCGAACTGCTCACCGCTTGGCGGCTGGCCGTCGCCGGGAAACGTCATCGTGCTAGACCAGGCAGCTCGGACCCAGCAGGGCCTTCAGGTCACCGTAGAGCGCCGGATTCGGCTCAACCCTGAGGCTGCGGTCCAAGCGCATCAAGGTGGCCCGGCCGGGCTGCGTCAGCCTCAGGTGCACCTCGTTCTTACCCGGATGGGTCCGGAGTACGTCCGCCAGCCGTTCGACCATCGGCGGGGTGCACTTGGTCAATGGCATCGAGATGGCGACCGGCCCGGTTCCGGCAGCATCGGAAACGTCCGGGAGGGTGATCTCCATCGCCATCAGCGACAGCGCGCCTTCGTCACGCCGGCGAATGCGCGCCTTCACCGTGACGATCAGGTCTTCGGCGAGAATCGTCGCCACCGGCTGGTAGACCTGTCCGAAGAACATCACCTCGATGCTTGCGTCGAGATCCTCGATGGTGGCGATGGCGTAGGGGTTGCCGCTGTTCTTCGAGACTTTCCGCTGCAGGCTGGTGATCATGCCGGCGATGGTGACCTGTGAGCCGTCCGGGCGCGCGTCGTCTTCGATCAATCTGGCGATTGACACCTCGGCCTGCTCGGCAAGAATCTTCTCCAGTCCGTTCAGCGGATGGTCCGAAACGTAAAGTCCCAGCATGTCGCGTTCGAAGGCGAGCTTCTCCTTCTTGTCCCACTCCGGCCGATCCGGAATCACGACGGCGAAGCCCGAGGTCTCGTCGGCCGCGCCGAGACCGGCGAACAGGTCGAACTGGCCCTTGGCTTCCTGCCGCTTCACGCCGACAACCGAATCGACGGCTTCCTCGTGGATTTCAACCAGGGATCGCCTGGTGTGGCCAAGCGAGTCGAATCCGCCGGCCTTGATCAGCGACTCGATGGTGCGCTTATTGCAGACCTGCGCCGGAACCTTGTCGAGGAAATCCTGGAACGAGGTGAATGCGCCCTTCTCCTCGCGTGCTGCGACTATGCCGTCGACGACGTTACCGCCAACGTTTCGCACCGCGCTCATGCCGAAACGGACATCCTTGCCGACTGGGGCGAAGTTGCGCGCCGATTCGTTCACGTCCGGTGGCAGCACCGAGATGTGCAGCCGGCGGCACTCATTGAGGTAGATCGCGGATTTGTCCTTGTCGTCGCCGACGCTGGTGAGCACGGCGGCCATGTACTCGGCCGGGAAATGCGCCTTGAGATAGGCGGTCCAGTAAGACACCACGCCGTACGCGGCCGAGTGCGCCTTGTTGAAGGCGTAGTCGGAGAACGGCAGCAGAATGTCCCAGAGCGCTTTGACGGCGGCGGCACTGAAGCCGCGCTCTTTCATGCCCTCGGAGAATCCGGCGAACTGCTTGTCCAGCTCGGACTTCTTCTTCTTGCCCATGGCACGCCTGAGCAGGTCGGCCTGGCCTAGCGAGTAGCCGGCGACCTTCTGCGCGATCGCCATAACCTGCTCCTGATAGACGATCAGGCCGTGCGTGGTGCCAAGGATCTCCTCGAGTGGCTCGGCCAGCTCGGGGTGGATCGGAGTGATTTCCTGCTGGCCGTTCTTACGCAGCGCGTAATTCGTGTGCGAGTTGGCCCCCATCGGGCCCGGACGGTACAGGGCGCCGACAGCGGAAATGTCCTCGAAGTTGTCCGGCCGCATAAGCCGCAGCAGAGAGCGCATCGGCCCACCGTCGAATTGGAAGACGCCGAGAGTGTCGCCGCGGGCCAGCAGCGCGTAGGTCTCCGGGTCGTCGAGCTCCAACTTCTCCAGGTCCGGACGTTCCTTGCCGTTGAACTTGATGTTGTCCAGGGCGTCGTCGATGATCGTGAGATTTCGCAGGCCGAGGAAGTCCATCTTGATCAGGCCGAGGCCTTCGCAGGTGGGATAGTCGAACTGGGTGATCACCTGGCCGTCCTGCAGGCGGCGCATGATCGGGATGACGTCGAGCAACGGCTCGGAACTCATGATCACGCCCGCGGCATGCACGCCCCACTGGCGTTTCAGGCCTTCAAGTCCCTTGGCGAGCTCGAACACCTTCCCGGCCTCGGGGTCGTTCCTCAGCACTGTGCGGAAGTCTTCCGCCTCGCCGTAACGCTTGTGCGCCGGGTCCTCGATGCCGGTCAGCGGGATGTCCTTACCCATGATGGTGGGCGGCATCGCCTTGGTCAGGGTCTCACCCATCGAGAACGGATAGCCGAGCACCCGCGCAGAGTCCTTGAGCGCCTGCTTGGCCTTGATCGTTCCATAGGTGACGATCTGGGCGACCCGGTCGTCGCCGTACTTCTCGGTCACGTACCTGATCACCTCGCCGCGACGACGCTCGTCGAAGTCGACGTCGAAGTCGGGCATCGACACCCGGTCCGGATTCAGGAAGCGCTCAAAGATCAGGCCGTGTTTCAGCGGGTCGAGGTCGGTGATCCGCATCGCGTAGGCGACCATCGAACCGGCGCCGGAGCCACGGCCCGGCCCGACCCGGATTCCGTTGTCCTTCGACCAGTTGATGAAATCGGCAACCACGAGGAAGTAACCGGGGAAGCCCATGTTCGTGATGACTTCGACCTCGTAGTTCGCCTGCCTGCGAACCTCGTCAGGTATACCGTCCGGGTAGCGGTAATGCAGCCCCTTCTCGACTTCCTTGACCATCCACGAGGTTTCATCCTCGCCCGGAGGGCAAGGGAAGCGCGGCATGAAGTTGGCGTTGGTGTTGAACGACACCTCGCACTGCTCGGCGATCGCGAGCGTGTTGTCGCATGCCTCCGGCATCTCCTGGAACAGCGAACGCATTTCTGCCGCGGACTTCAGGTAAAAGCCTGAGCCGCTGAAGGCGAAGCGGGAACCACCCTGGTCATAGGTCGGTTCGAGCAGGGTGGAACCGGATTGCACCGACAACAGCGCCTCGTGCGCCTTGGAGTCGGCCTCATGGGTGTAGTGCAGGTCGTTGGTAGCGACGAGTGGGATGCTCAGTTCCTTCGACAACCGCAGCAGGTCCTTCGTGACCCGCTTTTCTATTGAGAGGCCATGGTCCATCAGCTCGCAGTAGTAGTTCTCCTTGCCGAAGATGTCCTGAAATTCGGCGGCGGCGGCCTTGGCCTCGGCGTACTGGCCAAGCCGCAGCCGGGTCTGCACCTCACCCGAGGGGCAA